>CAJQIK010000101.1 GCA_905478365.1 uncultured Burkholderiales Genera incertae sedis bacterium | reverse complement strand
GAATATGCGGCGTAAATTTTGTAAGGATCGTGTCCGCCTCGGTTGAGGCGCCACACATCGTCATCAGACATGTTGGAGACCAGTTCGCGTGTCTCGGGATATTTGCCGAAGAAATGTTCTCTGACGTACGCGCCGTCTTTGGCCTTATATGTTTGATATTCACCATCGACCGTTTCATCCATGAGCTTGAGTAACATGCCATTTGTATCTCGTGCAATTAAGGAGTCCCAGTACGAGCCCCACACGAGTTTTATCACGTTCCAACCTGAGCCTCGGTAGTCAGCCTCAAGTTCTTGAATAATTTTCCCATTTCCGCGAACCGGGCCATCAAGTCGTTGTAAATTACAATTGACAACGAAGATCAGGTTATCCAATTTTTCTCGAGCGGCGACACCGATTGCGCCAAGAGTTTCAGGTTCGTCACTTTCTCCGTCACCAATAAAGCACCAAACTTTCCTACCCTCCGTGTTTGCAAGCCCCCTGTCTTGGAGGTACTTCATAAACCGAGCTTGGTAGATTGCCATTATGGGACCTAGCCCCATCGACACTGTAGGAAATTGCCAAAAATCCGGCATGAGCCAAGGATGAGGGTAAGACGATAGGCCGTCTCCATCAACTTCTTGACGATATTTATCCATTTGTGCTGCAGTCAGGCGGCCGAGCATAAATGCTCGCGCATATACCCCGGTCGCAGAGTGCCCTTGCGCAAAAATTAAGTCGCCACCATGAGTATCCGAGGGAGAGTGCCAAAAGTGATTAAAACCAACATCATAAAGTGTTGCTGCAGAGGCGAAACTCGCAATATGTCCACCGACATTTGTGTCTTTGTTGGCTCTTAATACCATTGCCGCAGCATTCCACCGAACGAAGTTACGAATTCTGCCCTCAATTTCGTGGTCGCCGGGCGATTTGTCCTCTTTAGAGGGCGGGATAGTGTTGATGTAGGCGGTATTTGCGGTGTACGGTAGAAATGCCCCGGAACGACGAGCTTTTTCAATTAGCTGTTCCAGCAAAAAATGCGCTCTCTCGGGCCCTTCAGTATTTAGGATACCTTCTAGCGCATCAAGCCATTCTCGGGTTTCTTGGGGATCTTGGTCGTATGACGCCATTTAGTTTCCTTCTGTTATTTATTCAGCCCGAAGATGTCTTTCGTCTAAATTTACGTTTCCATATTAAGAAATTATACAAGATCAACTAGATTGTTACGGAATATACGTCATATATATTCTATTAAAGAATATATATGACGTATATTTTGGAATAAATTTGATTTTTTATTAGTTTTAACTCTTAGTCTGTCGACCCATTGAGTAAAACTCATTATTAGCGCGCATTTCGATAAGATGAGCCATCCTGTTGGATAACGCAAAAAAAGCCGTTATTGCACCAATATCCCATATTTCATCTTTATCAAAACCATGATCCTGTAATAATTTGTGATCGGAAGGAGTTATAGTTTCCGGATTACGCGCTAGCTTTACTGCGAAACTAAGCATCACTTTCTGTTTGTCCGTGATATCCGCCTTATTATGATCAATAGCAATTTGATCCGAGATCAGAGGATCCTTTTGGTAGATGCGTAAAATCGCGCCATGTGCGACAACACAATACATACAATGATTAACGCCACTGGTCGCAACAACAATCATTTCACGCTCTGCCTTACTCAGCTTGCTGTCTCTCAACATAAGCGCGTCATGGTACGCAAAAAAAGCTCGAAATTCTTCAGGCCGATGAGCCAGCGTTAAAAATACGTTAGGTATGAACCCAGCTTTATCTTGGACTTCGAGGATCTTTTCTTGCACATCTTTCGGAAGCGTATCAAGTTCGGGGACGGGATAGGAGCTTATAGGTCTATCTGTCATCATTTGACCTCTCGAGGCTTAATTTGAAATCTGAATTTAATCATACTTCCTCCGGTCATCGATAACCTTCCCATCGCGTGCCAGTGAATTGGTCGGTACATAGACAACTTCCCCACGAAGTTTAGTGAGATCTCTAAGAGTTGAAACAATTGCGGCCATTAGCTCTCCATTATCCGTGCTGATTTCGCACTCGAGCGTCATCACGTCGTTATGCTTTTCATCATGATCTACATTCAGACGGGCATATTGAATTTCAGGATGTCTCTTGACTACAGCATTAATTTGCTCTGGATGAACGAACATACCTTTTACCTTCGTCGTTTGATCAGCTCTTCCCATCCAGCCCTTTAGACGTCGATTTGTTCTTCCACATGGGCTCTGCCCAGGGATAAACATCGACAGGTCCCCTGTACCAAAACGTATTAATGGATAAATATCCGAGAAAACTGTGACCACGACCTCCCCAACTTCCCCCTCACCTACTGCATCATCACCTCCGGGACGTACAATTTCGACGAGGACATCTTCGTCAATAATTAGCCCTTGATCTGGCAGTGTTTCGTAAGCAATTAAACCAACATCAGCCGTGGCATAAGTTTGGCAAATTTCAATATTATTATCTTGAAAAAATTTCCTCGCGCTTGGCAGAAGCGCCTCACCCCCGACAATACCTCGCTTGAGACTGCTCAGATCAAGTCCAAGTTCGCTTCCTTTCTCTAAAAGGATTTTCAGAAATGAAGGGGTTCCGGTGTAAATATCCGGTCGAATCTCAGCAATCGTTTGTGCTTGCAACTCGGTCTGTCCGATCCCTGCTGGGAAAACTGCGCATCCTAGCGCTCGAGCGCCGTAATCTGCCATGAATCCTGCTGGCGTAAAGTGATATGAAAATGTGTTGTAGACCAAGCTTCCACACCTAGCTCCAACTGAATAAAGCGCGCGCTTGAACCGCCAAAAGTCTTCATTAGTCGCTTGCGGTTCATAAATCGGGCCGGGCGAGGAAAATACACGCGCGAGACTACTCACCGGTGATGTTGTTAAACCGCCAAACGGTGGAGCCTTAGCTTGAATGACTTTCAGATCGGTTTTCCGAGTGACTGGGATTTGGCAAAGCGAACTTCTGTCCACGATGGAGTCAGGATCGATATGTTTGAGGTGCTCTTTAAAATAATCCGAGCTTGTTTGGGCATGTTGTACTTGTTTTCTAAATCGTTGGATTAGATCTGCTTCGCGTTCGACACCTGAACGTGTTTCAGATGAATCCATGAACGAGTTTGCG
The DNA here is from genome assembly GCA_905478365.1 of uncultured Burkholderiales Genera incertae sedis bacterium. Classification (GTDB taxonomy): domain Bacteria; phylum Pseudomonadota; class Gammaproteobacteria; order Burkholderiales; family Eutrophovitaceae; genus Eutrophovita. Next base: position 22,626 of record CAJQIK010000101.1, on the reverse strand, counting down.
TCACTCATGAGTGCTCCTTAATCTAATGGGTTTGCGCGGTAATAATGCGCGGGCAATTTGAAATTTATAATCTTAGGCAAGCCATCGTTTCCGACGTCTGTAGTGTTTTCCATCTCGAAAGCTCTTGCGTCCGGCACCTGATATACCAAGATAAAATTCTTTCACATCTTCATTGCTGGCTAACTCGTTTGCTGGACCGTCCATGACAATTCGTCCGTTCTCGAGAATATAACCGTAGTCTGCGTGACGTAGTGCGACAGTGGTATTTTGTTCTGCGAGAAGAAAGCTGACATTTTCTTTCTTATTCAGGTCTTCAACAATTTCAAAAATTTCCGATACGATTTGTGGCGCAAGACCCATTGAAGGCTCATCAAGCAGAATCATTTTTGGTTTTGCCATTAGGGCGCGTCCTACCGCGGTCATTTGTTGCTCTCCACCAGAAGTGAAGCCGGCTAAGCTTGATCGCCGCTGTTTGAGTCTAGGGAAGTAGGTATAAACTCTTTCCAAGCTCGCGGCAATATCTTTCCGCGATGCTGCGCGAGTGAACGCGCCAGTGAGTAAGTTCTCCTCTATCGTTAGGTGAGCAAAACAATGCCTTCCTTCCATTACTTGGACTATGCCTTTTTTTACAACAGTAGAGGGGTTGAGCTGATCGATTCTTTCATCTTTAAAAATGATCGACCCTTTAGTCACGTCACCCCGTTCGGCTTGCAATAAATTAGAGATAGATTTAAGCGTTGTTGACTTACCCGCACCATTACCGCCGAGGAGTGCGACGATTGAGCCCTCAGGTACGTCTAATGAAACACCTTTGAGAACCAGAATGACATGATCGTAAATAACTTCGATATTTTTAATCGAAAGTAAATTTGCTTTTTTCGTGATCTCCGTCATTCCTGATTCCCTGATAAGTGTTTTAAGGTTCAGCTCTCACAAGCGTTGGCTGGAAGACCGGCTTCTTTGGCGTATGTGTCCGCTGCGCTTTTTACCATTGGTTGGAGAACCGCATCATCGGCGCTGATCCAGTCCGTAGAATACTCCCACGATTCGCCATTCCAGCGGTGGAGTCGAGCCGCTCTTTTCCCTTCATGATCAGAGCAGCTTAAATTAACCGGATACATATATCCTGAAAGGCCAAGATCTTGAATATTTTCTTCCGTGATATTTAAATTTTCTATCCCCCATCGCACCTGTTCGCCCGTGAGCGGCTTTTCACCGTACTTTGACTGTGCTGTGCGAATAGACTCCACGACTAAGGCGGCGTTTAATAGCCCAACGTTGTATAACACCTCACCGACGCCGGCTCTTTCACCGGAACCTAAACCTGCATCATACAAGTAGCTGAGGATATCTTTGTGAACTTGAGCTTGTCCAGATGAGATCATGGATACTGCCTGATAGCCGACAGCGTCAGCCGCCGCTGGTCTAACGTCAGGTTCGGCGCCCGCCCACCAAATACCGTATATTTGATCTCGGGGATATCTTACCCCTGTAGCTTCTTTTATGGCTGTAGAGTTCATGACGCCCCAACCCCATAAGAGCACATAGTCGGGCTGTTCTTTTCTGATATTGATCCAGGCTGATTTCTGTTCTACCCCGGGGTGCGTAACTGGAAGCTTTATGAGTTCGAAATCGTGCATACTCGCACGCTTTTCTAGAAGGGGAATAGGTTCTTTACCAAATGGTGAATCGTGATATACCAGGGCTATTTTTTTGCCCTTGAGATTATCAAGACCGCCATTAATATCCCCTAGGTGTGTAACCAAAACATCTGCTGCAGTCCAATAAGTACCATAAATGGGAAAATTCCAAGGGAATACGCCGCCGTTACGTGATTCAGAGCGCCCATAACCCATCGTAATTAACGGTATTTTGTCTACAGGCGCTTTTTCGGTGATCGCAAATGTAGCGCCAGTAGACATCGGATTAAACACCGCGGCTCCAGTCGGCCCTTTACCTTTCAGCCGCTCGTAACATTCGATGCTTCTTGCTGTCGCGTAACCCGTTTCACATTCTTCAAAGCTAATCTTTACTCCGTTTATCCCGCCATCTCTAGCATTAATAAGTTTTAAATACTCGGTAAAACCATTCGCGACTGGCATCCCATTAGGCGCATAAGGGCCGGTTCGGTAAGATAACACCGGAACAAATTGTGCATTAGGATCTGATACGTCAACAATAATGCCATCTGAGCTCCCTGCGCTTTGGGTAACCTCATTGGAAGTAGTAGCGTCGCTTGCACCATCTTCTTGGCCGCATCCAGCTATCACGAGCGGTACACTGAGTAACAGTGTGCGTAATAAAGTACCGTATTTCATAAGCTTTCTCCTTAATAAGGTGTGCTACCTAATTTATATATACCAGTTCTTTCAATTCTTACTCTTAATGTGGGAAAGGCCACAACCGCAGCTTTTCTTTAGTAATTTGCCAAATTCTCGCGAGACCAAGTGGTTCAACTGCCAAAAAGAAGATAATCAAACCACCGAAGATCATATACTCCAAGTGAGACACCATCGCGGTAGACATATTGATCCCCAGCCAGATGGGCAATTGGTTTAGAAATAGGGGTAGCAGCGTGATAAACGTAGCTCCTAACATTCCTCCAACGATCGAGCCTAATCCCCCAATTATGACCATAAACAGGATACTAAACGATAGGTTAATATCAAACGCCAGCGGTTCCCAGGAGCCTAGATGAACGTATGCCCACAAGGCACCAGCGACCCCAATAAAGAATGAGCTTACTGCAAATGCAGATAGTTTTGCATATATCGGCCTTATTCCAATGATCTCGGCTGCCACGTCCATATCCCGAGTGGCCATCCAAGCTCGACCAATGCGACCTCGCACAAGGTTTTTAGCGATAACCGTGAAAATGACTAAAACAGTGAGACACAACAAATATTTTCTGATAGGTGAGTCAAAAACGAACCCCCAAACTTCTACTGGCTGAACTGCAATTGATCCTGACGGCGTGTAGTTCGTGAACCAGTCGATACGACTAAAAGTCCAGTCTGTGAAGAATTGTAATGCGAGCGTAGCGACCGCGAGATAAAAACCTTTAATCCTGAGACTGGGGATTCCAAAAATGACCCCAACTACCGTTGCGGATAGGCCCCCAAGCAAAAAACATATTAGCGGATTCAGCTCTGGAATCCGTATCATGAAGTTATAGGCAGCATAAGCACCCACAGCCATGAATGCCCCTGATCCTAGTGATACTTGCCCGCAGTAGCCCACAAGCAAATTGAGGCCAATCGCTGCGAGCGCCATGATGATTACAGGAATAAATATCGCCCTAAATACATATTCATTGGCGAGCATGGGGACGACTACAAACCCTAAGAACAGCCAAATGGCGACAAAGATCCTATCCTGAAATATCGGAAAAACGGCCTGATCAGCCTTGTAGCTTGTCTTAAATTGTCCAGCTTCTCTATAAAACATCTTTAGACCATATTTAAATTGGATGAAAACCGCACATTAGATCAAACGCGATCAATATGAACTTCACCAAAAAGACCCTGCGGTCTGAACATCAAAAACCCTAATGCGAGCATGTACGCGAACCAGTATTCGATACCACCGCCGACATAAGGACCAATATAAATCTCCGATAACTTTTCGCCAGCCCCAATGATGAGGCCGCCAATAACGGCGCCTAGAACAGACTCAAATCCACCAAGAATTAGGACGGGCAGTGCTTTTAGAGCGATCAGTGACAGCGAAAACTGTACGCCTAGTTTAGACCCCCAAATTACTCCGGCAACGAGTGCGACCAAGCCGGCAACTGTCCATACAATTACCCAAATATAGTTAAGTGGAATACCAATCGATTGCGCCGCTTGATGGTCGTCCGCTACAGCACGAAGGGCTCGCCCAATGCGCGTCTTTTGAAAGAATATTGCCAGCGTTACCACCAGCAAACCTGCAATTACAGTTGCCACTAAATCTTCTTTAGCTACAAGCACGCCGCCATCGAACACAGATTCCAATATGAAGATGGATCCTTTGGGGATACCTATATCAAGTGTGTAAATATCGCTACCCCACAGGGTTTGCCCGAATCCATCTAGAAAATACGCGATACCTAGGGTCGCCATGAATAGTGAGATCCCGGGTTGGTTGACCAAAGGCCGCAACACCAAACGCTCGATAGCCATTGCGAGCATGACCATCATGGCAATTGTTATGATCAGTGAAAGCGTGATAGGAGCGAATGAGTCTTTGAGGATATCTAAAAGCCGAACGAATGTAAGTGCTGCAAACAGAACCATTGCCCCTTGCGCAAAATTAAAGACGCCTGAAGCTTTAAAAATAAGTACGAATCCGAGCGCGACCAGCGAGTAGAGCACCCCAGCCATTAAGCCACTAAGTAAAACTTCAACAAAAAACCCCATATTTATTTATTCAATCAAACCAAAACTGGATATTTAGTTCGAGCGCTCCTATTCCCGTTAATCTGATACGCCTAGATAGGCATCAATTACTTCTTTATTGTTTCTAATTTCTGTAGGTGTGCCATCGCCAATTTTCTTGCCGTAATCTAACACTACAATTCTGTCAGACAGGTCCATTACAACGCCCATATCATGTTCGATGAGCACGATCGTCGTGCCAAACTCATCATTGACGTCAAGAATGAACCGGCTCATGTCTTCTTTTTCTTCGATATTCATTCCTGCCATGGGCTCATCGAGTAAAAGCAAAACCGGCTCTGAGGCTAAAGCTCGACCAAGTTCTACGCGTTTTTGCAGCCCATAGGGCAGACGCCCAACCGGGGTTTTTCTGATCGACTGTATTTGAAGAAAGTCAATAATCTCCTCGACCTTCTTTCTATGTTGAATTTCTTCGTTCCTTGCGCGACCAACGTAGAGACATTGAGCGAGAAACCCGGCATGCATTTTAAGGGTTCGCCCAGTCATGATGTTGTCTAACACAGACATACCCTTGAATAGAGCGATGTTTTGAAAAGTCCGAGCAATCCCTTGGGTGGCTGCCTCATGCGGTTTCATTTGTTGCCGAACATTGCCTCTGTATGTTACGGACCCCGCATTGGGATGATAGACGCCATTGATCACATTGAGCATCGAACTTTTGCCCGCTCCGTTGGGACCGATAATCGCCAAGATCTCATGTTCTTTTACTTCAAAACTGATATCGGTCAGTGCTTTGACGCCACCAAAGGCGAGTGAAATGTTGTCGGCCTTTAGTATGGTGGGCCCTAATTTTCGTTCGGTATCGTTCATCGTGTACTGTAAGCGTTTATACCGTTAAGTCTTCGGTGGGTTGGATCATTTTTGCATCATTGATCTTTAGATCTGCTGATATTGTACCTGTGCGACCATCTTCAAATTTGACCTGCGTTTCTATGAAGCAGGTATTGGATCCGTCATAAAGTGCTTTGACTAACACATCGTACTTTTCAGCAACGAAATTACGACGAACTTTTCTTGTCCTCGTGAGCTCATCATCGTCAGCGTCAAGTTCCTTGTGAAGAATAAGGAATCTCTTGATTTGTGACCCCGATAGCGATTCGTCTTTCGCAAGGTCTTGGTTCACCTGTTCGATACAGTCTTGGAGTAATGTGTAAACCTCTTGCTTCCCGGCTAAGTCAACGTAACCGGAGTAGCCAAGACCCTGTCGTTCAGCCCAATTCCCAACCGCATCCATCTCTATGTTGATGAATGCACATACAGCATCGCGGCCATCACCAAAACACACTGCTTCTTTAACGAAAGGGAAAAACTTCAGTTTATTCTCTAGAAACTGTGGAGCGAACATAGTGCCGTCATTTAGCACGCCGACGTCTTTCGCTCGATCTATTATTTTTAGATGTCCATCTTGATCAATAAAGCCCGCATCCCCAGTTCTGAAAAAACCATCTGGAGTAATGGATTCCCTCGTTGCTTCAGGATTTTTATAGTATTCCTTCAATAATCCTGGGCTCTTCACTAATACCTCACCTTTGTCCCCCATTTTAATGTCCACTCCAGGCATGGGTGTGCCAACTGAATCTATCCGAGCGTCACCGTTTGGTTGTTTACAAACATATGCAAGCGTCTCCGTTTGGCCGTATAGCTGTTTCAGATTAATGCCAATAGAGCGGTAAAAGCTGTAGAGGTCAGGTCCAATGGCTGCACCGCCTGTATAGGCTACTTTGACGCGGCTCATTCCAAGATTATTTCTGAGAGGGGCATAGACAAACATATTGCCTAGCGCATAGAGGAACTTGTTTTTCAAAGAGACGCTTTTCCCGTCCATGATATCTAGACCCGTGCGCCGAGCTACGCCCATAAAAGTTTCATAGAGCCATTTCTTGAAATTACTCGCGTCCTCCATGCGGATCGTCACCTGAGTGAGCAAATTTTCGAATACTGAAGGTGGTGCGAAGTAGTAAGTCGGTCCAATTTCTCTCATGTCAATCATGACGGTTTCAGAGGATTCAGGGCAGTTAACCGTGAAGCCTGTAACGATAGACTGAGCGTAAGAGAATAGATGGTCTCCGACCCAGGCCATTGGCAGGTAGGACAAAATTTCACCGTCATCCGTGTATTTATCGAAACCCATATCGCCTTGTGCGACTTCAATACACGCTTTGTGTGTGAGGCAGACACCCTTGGGCTTACTGGTTGTACCAGAGGTATAGAGGATGACCGAAACGTCATCGGCACGACATTTAATAAGTTCTGATTCTACAAAGTTTGGCTGCTCGCTAAGGAACTTGACGCCAAGTTCTCGGACGTCCTCATATGCTACGACTGCAGGGTGATCGTAGTGCCGCATACCGCGCGGGTCGTCATAGATAATACACCTTAACTTTTCGCATTGCGGCATGATTTCGAGCAACTTATCGACTTGCTCTTGGTCTTCGACAATCGCAAATTCGATTTCCGCGTCGTTGAACACGTAGATCATTTCGTCGGCGATCGCATCCTGGTAGAGCGGTACCGGTATGCCACCTAACGATTGTGAGGCGGCAAATGACCAATAGAGCCGCGGACGGTTGTCTCCGATAATAGCGAGGCTGTTGCCCCTAATAAACCCTTTAGCAGCAAGTCCTCCGGCCAGTAATTTGACCTCCTCAGCTACATCGGCCCAGCTCCAGCTTTGCCAAATGCCCAGGTCTTTTTCACGAATTGCTGTTTTGGCCCCTCTAACCGTCGCATTTTTAAAAATTAACGACGATAACGTGTCCTCCCCAAGGTTCGGGATGCTGCTGTCCAACACTTTTCCTCCCATGAGCTGCTTATGCGCTCTATTTGCTTATACAATGACTGTATTACAAATTGACCCGTAACACAAAGCCGTATGCGATGTTTTCCGCAAGTTTTAATGACACGACGTGTGTTTATTTTCTTTGATCCGAAATAAGGACGTGCATAACAAAAATACGTTTTTCGTTGACTCTGCCTCGGCCTGGTTTCGCTTGGGGGTAGTTTTGGTGATGTCGGTTGTGGTGGGCGTTGGAATGTGGTCCATCGTAGTGATATTGCCGGCTGTTCAAGCGGACTTGGGTCTCACCCGAAGTCAAGCTTCTCTACCATATGTTTTTACAATGATAGGTTATGGTTTGGGTGGCATCGTTTTTGGTCGTTTTTCGGACAAATACGGGATTTATAAAACCGTAGTGGCGGGAATCATACTGATGTCCGTTGGGTATGTTTCGGCCTCATACGCCACCGGCGTTGTACCGCTAAGTGTGTCGCAAGGATTGTTAATCGGTATCGGTACGTCCACTACCTTCGCACCGCTGATTGCACATGTGTCTCACTGGTTTGATCGGCGTAAAGGTGCGGCGGTTGGCATCATAGCGAGTGGACAGTACTTGTCAGGAGCTGTATGGCCGACGGTTTTGGAGTCAAGTGTGCAAGATTACGGATGGCAACAAACTTATTGGTTCGTTGGGTTGGCTGTTTTGTTTCTAGCGTTACCCCTATCCTTAGTCTTGAAAAAGATACCCTCGACGGATAAGTCGTTAACTGGTAGCGGCAATGACTCGAGCCAAAAGGACCTGCCTGTTTCTCCAGCGTGCCTAATCACGTTGCTTATGGTGGCAATTTTTTGCTGTTGTATTGCAATGTCCATGCCGCAGGTACATATGGTTGCATTTTGTGGCGACCTTGGTTTTGGAGCGGCGACAGGAGCGAAGATGCTGTCGATAATGCTTGCATTTGGTGTTGTTAGTCGCCTTGGATTTGGTTGGCTTTCAGATCATATCGGAGGCTTAAAAACTGTAGCGATTGGTGTCTTTTTACAAGGCGTTGGTTTGGTGTTTTTCTTACTGTTTGACACCCTTGTTTCTCTTTATGTGATTTCGGCGTTATTCGGCTTATTTCAAGGCGGCATCGTGCCAGCTTATGCGTTAGCGGTTCGTGAGTACTTGCCACAGCGGGTTGCTGGAGAGCGCGTTGGCATGGTAATGATGGCATCTTTATTGGGGATGGCCTTAGGAGGATGGATACCGGGATACCTTTTTGATCTTACTGGTAGTTACGATTTTGCATTTATTAACGGACTGATTTGGAACACGTTACCGCTACTTATTATTGGTTGGCTCATTATCCGTATTGGAAAAATGCCCTTTTCTCGTTAATAGTTTGTTTGCCAATCTAAAAATTTTCTTATCTTGAATGTTTTCGTGTTTCAGGCTTTTAGCGGTTTCTATTAAGTAGTCGGAGCATGTGCCGTAGTGACCAGAGGCTTCTATGGCAATGGAAACGACGCGGTCTTCGTCTAATTTGCCCGTATATGCAGCAGAGGAGCGATCAATCACGAAAGTGATAGCGTCTACGTAACCCTCCTGTGTTTCTGCCCGAACCCATTTTGGCACATATACTTTGCCCAGCATCTCCCGTCGCCAAAGAATTAAGAGCTCTTTTTTTACTGACTCCGTAGTTAATTCGTATGCAAGGCCGCGACACGACCCACCACGGTCGAGTGCTAGAACAAGGCCAGGTTTTTCCGGAGATCCGCGATTGATTCGAGACCAGCAATAAAAACCGCGGTGGTAACCGCGTATTCGCGCGGGCCGCTTTGTGACATATTCCAACATGGGATTCCAAATGAGTGATCCGTAGCCGAAAACCCAAACAGGTCCGGTGTTTGGTTTTTTGCGAAGCGTTGTGTCTAGCGATTTCAGTAAATCCTCTTCTGAAATCATGATTGCTTGATGTCCAGATTGTTCAACGGCTTGTCGCACCGTGTCGTGTTCTAGCATGTCTCGTCTTATTTTCGTTTTTTCCAAAGCAGGCATTTTTTTAAGGTAACCTTCCAAGACTGGTAAACCTTCTGAAAAAGATGCCTACAACTTACACCCTGAAACCTCATGTCGACAACCCACCTGTTGACATTTCTGTTGCGGTATCAATGAGCCGGCCGCAAAAATCCAAATGGATGCTCGTATATGAACTCGTAGGTCGCATCGATTCGATTATTATTCCTAATGAGTCATTGTTCGGTAACGGCAGAAATTTATGGGAGGAGACCTGTTTTGAGTTTTTCGTTCGTCATCCCGACGGGGAGTATTTGGAGTTTAATTTTTCGCCAACAGGGAAGTGGTCATGCTTCTCTTTCAGTAGTTATCGATGTGGCATGACAGACCTTGAATTACGTAATGACCCTAAAAGTGTGGTGAAGAGCCATGCAGAAAAATATCGATTTGAGGTATCGCTAGATCTCGATGGTATCGGTTTAAAAAAATATTCAGAACCTGAGCTCGTTATCGCAATCCCTATTGTTTTGAAGATGCGAGATCAGCGATACTGTTATTACGCGTTAGATTTTGCAGATGGTCAGCCTGATTTCCACGATATGGCTGGATTTCGGGCGATTTAATCGATGGTAAAAAAATGAAGGATCGTTGATATGAAGTTTGGGCTTGATCGGCTAAGGCAGGAAAAAAAACTTCACCAACAGTTAATAGGTCATCGGTTGGCTTTGTTGGGCCACCCGGCTTCTGTTGATGAAGACCTGAGGCATGCTTTGGATGTCGTTGCTGGCATCCCTGATCTGGAACTTGTTGCAGCTTTCGGTCCACAGCATGGCTTGAGAGGAGACAAACAGGACAACATGATTGAGTCGCCTGAGTTTCTTGACCCAATTCATAAGATCCCAGTTTTCTCTTTATACGGTGATGCTCGAAGGCCGACTCAAGCAATGATGGAGAGCTTCGATGTTTTGTTGGTGGATCTGCAGGACCTAGGCTGTCGAATTTACACATATATTACGACGTTAAGGTACTTGCTTGAAGCGTGCGCAAAACATAAGAAGAAAATCTGGGTCCTTGATCGACCTAATCCGATTGGTCGACCAGTAGAAGGTCTTTTACTGAAACCGGGATGGGAGAGCTTTGTCGGCGCAGGCGAGTTACCTATGCGGCATGGGCTGACAATCGGAGAGCTTTCGCGTTGGTTTGTTGATAAATACGGGTTGTCTGTAGATTTAACGGTGATCGAGATGGAGGGTTGGGCTCCATTGCGTGCGCCTGGCTTTGGCTGGCCTTTAAACGAGAGGGTTTGGATTAATCCAAGTCCTAACGCGCCCAATTTAAGTATGGCTCGGTGCTATCCAGGGACTGTGATGCTCGAAGGAACCCGCTTGTCTGAGGGAAGAGGTACAACGCGTCCGCTGGAAATTTTTGGGGCACCGGATGTTTCTGCAAAGATGTTGATTGAACGAATGCAGCGCATCGCTCCAGACTGGATGATGGGTTGCACGTTGAGATCTTGTTGGTTCGAGCCTACCTTTCATAAATATGCGGGACAACTTTGCGAGGGTGTTCAGATTCACGTTGACGATCCTAGTGGCTACGATCATCTTCAATTTAGGCCTTGGAGGTTAATGTGTCTTGTATTTAAGGCGCTCAAGTCCCTTAACGCGGGCTACCCAATGTGGCGAGACTTTGAGTATGAGTATGAACGCGATCGACTAGCGATTGATTTAATCAATGGGAGTTCCATAATGCGAGAGTGGGTTGAGAACGACGCTGCCACAATGGGAGACATGGAGTCGTTAGCGCTGTTGGATGAACAGTCTTGGTTAAATGAAAGACGTCCTTACTTAATCTATGAATAATCAAATGTGGAGAATGAGACCGAAAGCGCTAAAGTAATGTTATGTCTGAGTTCATGATTGGCTGGGTGTTGCAGTATCAAGAAGTTTTTGTTTGGATAGGTCTGCTATCGTTTCTCACGTTTTTACTTGGTCTATTGTTGGTGCCTTTTGTCATAATGCGGCTACCCGAAGATTATTTTTTATTCCATAAGATTAATGGTCAAGCGCCAATTGGTTTTGGGGGGGCGAGCATTCTTTTTTTGGTGCTAAAGAATTTTATAGGGGGAGTATTATTGTGTTTGGGTTTTTTGATGTTATTTTTGCCCGGACCAGGTTTAATGGTTGTAGTAATTGGACTTGCATTGTTGGACATCCCCGGGAAAAGGCGAATGCTTGGTCGCGTTTTAAGGATTGCGGGTATTCGAACAGTAATAAATGGATTAAGGGTTAGGCGGGGGAGGCCAGCCTTAAAATTCGAAGATTAATTTTTGTGTTGAGAGGTGAGAAAAGATGGCTAATCATGCAGCTGGAGATGGCGGTATTCCACCGAGGAATGTTGCAAAAGATGGTTTAACCCGTGTTATGACGTTAGGTGGGCACTATGGGTTACGCAATCACACCGTGAAGGGCTTACGTGACCACAAAGGCAAAAAGATTCTTTGCGAAACGTTACCTTTTACTCCGGACGAAGCGGCTGCGGCTGAAGAGGCGGGGATTGACACCATGAAGGTGCGCTTTGACCCGAAGCAACCGCACCTCGCCAAAGCGATCCGAGATGCTGCACCGAAAACTTTTATGGCTTTTTCGGTGCCATTGATTGCTGCTGCAACCAAAGATGAAGCAGTGCGGCTAGCCTACGATGCGATGGCATTGGGTGCTGATGCGATTATGTGTCAGTGGTCACCTAGTTTTATTGGTGCTGCTGCCGAAGCCGGTATTCCGGTTCAGGGGCATGCTGGGCTCGTACCACGAAAAAGCACCTGGACCGGCGGACTTAAGGCGGTTGGCAAAACCGTCGAGGAGGCGCTCTGGGTTTATCGTGAAATCAAAACAATTGAGGACGCGGGCGCATATGCTGTAGAAGTAGAGGTAATTCCTGAGGAGCTATTGATTGAAATCAGCAAGCGAACAAGTTTGCTGACATCTTCTATCGGTGGAGGCAAGGGGGGCGACATTCAATTTTTATTTGCTGAAGATATTCTTGGAAATAATCCGCCACCCTATCCTCGACACTCCAAGCAGTATCGAAAAATTTATGAGTTACAGCAAGCTATGCAAAGAGAGAGAGTCGGCGGATTTAAGGACTTTATCGAGGATGTACAAGGCGGCAGATTCCCAGGAGAGGCTCATGTGATAAAGGCTGCCGATACCTTAGTTGATGATTTTTTAAAAAATATTGAATGAATAACAATTAGTTGGAGTCACAGAATGCAAAATAATCTATTAGATGGAAAAACTATTGTTGTTACGGGCGGTGCGACTGGGATTGGACAAGCCTTTGCACTCACTAGCGCGGCCTATGGCGCCCGCGTCATGATCGCGGATATGAATCCCGCAGACGAGACGCTTGATCTCATTAAGGGTAATGGGGGCGAGGCGTCTTATGTTCAAACTGATGTGAGTAACGCGCATTCCGCCCAATCGATGGCTGAGGCAACGATCAAATGGACTGGCCGCATCGATGGTCTAATTAATAACGCAGCCTATTTTCGAGAAGTGAAGCTCACACCTTTTGAGGAAATATCTAACGAAATATGGGATCGGATATTTGATGTGAATGTGAAAGGTATTTGGCAATGTTGCAAAGGTGTTATGCCTGCTATGCGAGAGGGCGGTGGTGGGAGTATCATCAACATATCGTCTGTGGTTGCTGTAGCTGGTCAGCCTGGCTACTTGCATTATGTTGCGACGAAGGGTGCTGTACTTTCGATGACCAAGGGTCTTGCGAAGGAATGTGGTTCCGCTAATGTTCGAGTTAATACGATCGCCCCAGGGTTTGTCATCACTGATGCGACAAAAGACCGACCTATTGATTGGCAGCAAAGTTTTCTGAAGGCAAGAGCCATTTCACGCGAAGAGCGGCCAACTGACTTAGCCGGAACAGCTGTATATTTGCTCTCAGAGCTGTCCTCTTTCGTTTCAGGGCAGACCATCGTTGTTGACGGCGGACACATTATGTATTGAGCAGTGGGAGGGGTAGATGGGTAAGTTAGCGCTTCATTGGCAAATTATCATTGCGATTATCTTTGCGGGTATCGTTGGTTCGATTGTTAAGAATTTTTCACAGGATGGTGAAGCAGTTGCGCTATTCGGGATCGGCGTCGTTACCATTTTTGAATATGTCGGACAATTATTCCTGAATGCGCTCAAGATGATTATCGTACCTTTGATCGCGTCGTCCATAATTGTGGGAATGTGCGGCATCGGCGGCTCCGGCGCCAGGTTAGCAAAAATTGGCAGCCGCACATTATTGTTTTATGCCGTTACAACATTTTTCGCAATTCTCGTGGGTTTGGCGCTTATCAATGTTGTAGCGCCAGGCCAATATGAGGGCCGACCTGTGGGCGACTTGTTAGCATTTGAGAGCGGCGACGCCTCAGCTATTCAAGAAAAAATTGAAAATAAAGGTTCGGGAGATGTTGCTGAAATATTTTTGCGAATGATCCCACCGAACATTATTAAAGCCGCTGCCGATGGCCAAATGCTTGGAATTATTTTCTTTTGTATTCTTTTTGGGTTTTTTATTACGAAATTATCTGATGAGTTGAGACATCCGTTCGCTGGATTTTGGGATGCGAGTTTCAAAGTTATGATGAGTATGACCGAGTGGATAATGAAGTTCGCGCCAATAGGTGTTTTCGCTCTTGTTGCTGGCGTGATCTCAAAGACAGGATTTGATGCCGCTCGGCCTTTAGCTATTTTTTCCCTGACAGTATTAGGTGCTTTGCTAATACATGCATTGGTGGTCCTGCCAATCTTGCTGCGCAGCCTTGCACGCGTAAGGCCCTGGGCAGCACTGCGAGCAATGTCTCCGGCAATTCTTACTGCATTTTCTACAGCCTCTTCATCAGCAACGTTACCCGTGTCAATGAAGAGCTTGGAAAAAAATGTGGGTGTTTCAAATAATGTCTCTAGTTTTGTTTTACCGCTTGGGGCGACAGTAAATATGAATGGCACGGCTCTTTATGAGTGCGCCGCAGCAATGTTTATTGCACAAGCGTATGGATTAGAATTAACGTTTGGGGTTCAATTCACGATCGTTGTTGTTGCGCTTTTGACTTCTATTGGAGTGGCGGGCGTTCCATCCGCATCCTTAGTAGCGATAGCGATTATTCTCGGTGTTATCGGGTTGCCGGTTGAGGCTATAGGCGTTCTTATGGTATTCGACCGTGTATTGGACATGTGCCGAACCAGCGTGAACATATGGGGGGATGCGGTGTGTGCGACGATTATCGCTAGGCTTGAGGGCGAAAAAACTCAAGTCGATCTAGAGTAACCTAACCAGACAACCTTAATTTGACGGATTATGGTCCACAGCTTTGATTACTTTAGGTAGCTTAAGGTATAGAGTGATTGTTCGGTAAATAAAATGACTCAGCAAAGAAAGCCATAGGCCGAGATTGCCGAAATCCTCGAGACCTTTCCATGTAACGAAGAACAGAAGCGTTGAAAAAAGCATACTGTTTCTCATGAAAGAGGTTGCTGTTGCGCCAATAAAAATACCATCGAGCTGAAAACACCAGACCCCTATAAACGGCGCTAATGCGGCAAAGATAACAAAATCTTTGGCTAATGCGCGGACATCGGGATCGACCGTCATGAAGTTGATAATTGCCGGTCCACAAATGAGGAGACAAAACGAGATTAAAGCTGCGATACCGGCGGCCCATATTGTCGTTAACTTGGCTGCGTCGATAAAATTACGTTTAGAGCGTTGGCCTACTGACTCACCGATAAATTTTTCCGCGGCCAGTGCAATTCCATCCAAGAAATATGCTGAAACGGTTAAGAAGTGAAGTAGCACTGCGTTGGCAGCGAGAGTAACATCACCGAGAGCAGCGCTGCTCGCGGTAAACCAGGTGAAAACGACGATTAAGGCTAGAGATCGGATGAGGATGTCTCCGTTGACTGATAGACTTTTCAGTACCTTTTCTTTCGCTACAATCCTTTTCATATTCCAGGATCCAGGTAGCCGTTTTTGAATCGTAAAGACTGTGAAAACTCCAATTCCGGCAGCGCCATACTCTGAGAGTAGAGTGCCTAGCGCGACCCCTTTTACTCCCATACCAAGACCGAGCACAAAAAATATGTCCATCAGCATATTGCTGATGTTGAGCAGGAGCTGTAATGCCAAAGCATGGCGTGCTTTCCCAATTGCGATGAGCCAGCCAAGTACGACATAGTTAGTAAGAGTCGCGGGAGCCGACCATATCCGAATATCGAAGTATTCTTTTGCCAATAATTCAACACGGAAGCTGCCTTGAATTAAGTAAAATGCAAGCTCACTAATCGGATGCTGAAGCGAAATCAGTATGATTCCAATCGTTACGGCGAGTAATATGGATCGGCCGAGTGTGGCCCGAATTTCTCCATGATCATCCGCTCCTAGTGCTTGTGCCGTCAGGCCGGCAGTCCCCATGCGAAGAAATCCAAATCCCCAATAAATGAACGTAAATATCAGTGATGCGATTGCAACGGAGCCTATAAGCGCTGGGTCCGGTGCTTGTCCAATAATCATCGTATCAACCACACCAAGTAGCGGTGTTGATACGTTTGCAATCATGATGGGAATCGCGACCCTAAATAGGTCTTTATTACTGATGGATATGAGCGCCGCGTTGAAAGCCATCAGCTACTCGTGACTTCTAGTTAAATACGCCACAAAGACTTAAGAGTTTTGTTTGTAGTTTTTTGTGTATTGCTTGTAAACATCCACGCCAATGGAGAAAAGTTTTTTGTTTTGTTCGGAAAGTGGACGGGATTGTTTCGCTGGATTGCCTGACCAAATCATACCTTCTGTCACTACAGTGTTTGGAGCCGTAACAGCGCCTGCGGCCACAACTGCCCCATCTTGTACTATGGTGCCTTTCCCAATCGTGGCGCCCATCCCAAGTATGCAAGAATCTCCAACTTCACAAGCATTAAGCCGAACGTTATGACCTACCGTCACTCGCTTACCAATTTTTAAACACTCACCTGCATCAAGTGTGATTCGAGAACTATCTTGAATATTACTTGCTGCACCTATCTGAACGGTTGCGTCTTTGGCATCAATTTCAACCGCAAACCAGATGCTGGATTGTGCTGCCATCTCCAATGAGCCAACAATCGCGGCAGTGGGGGCGATATAACATTCGTCATTTTGATTAACCATAACTCCCTCCCCCGGTTCATGCTTAAAATTCGCTACCGGGTTGTTTGAAAGAACCAATGCTGCTCCGTCCCCATCTTTTCTGGACTTTACGATTTTTCTTAGCGTTGCCAGCTCAACGCTATCAATTTTCCGTATGGGTTTTGCAGGAACGCCTTGATATAGCCAGCCAGACTCTAATTGCTTTCCTGGCGGGACAACGCTATCACTACAAATTACCGAGCCAGACCCAACCTGTGCATTGTCCATAACGACAGCATGTTCCCCAAGAACGCAATCTTCACCAATTGAACACCCGTGGACTAGGCCGAATCGACCTACCGTAACGTGACTAGCTAATGATGCACCGTATGCGCTGTCGGCAATATGTACTGTTGCATACTCACCAAACCAACAGTCCGAGCCTACATTTATTGTGTGTCCATCGGCCCTCAATGTCACGAGATCTGAGAAGTGGCAGCGTTCACCAATCGTCGTTCTTCCAATTACAGAAACCCATCGTTCATCGCTGCAGGTTTGAGTGATCTTAGGTTGGTAATGGAGGTAAGGGATAATATTCATGATTGGCAACTGACTTTCTGATGAAGGTTATAACAGCGGCGACTAATACAGCTAGAAGACCGGATTTTCTCGGTATGTACCCCACAGCGTTCTTAGCTTTTCAACGATATCGCCCATGGTAGCGCCTGCGTCAACAAGCTCTATAGTTATCGGCATAATGTTTTGCCTTTCATCTTTAGCGACTTCAATTAATTCATTGAGAAGTTTTTCTATTTTATTGTTGTCACGAGTAGCACGCACAGTCTGAAGGCGACTAATTTGTCTGTCTGCTGTTGTTGAGTCGTAGGGGTGAGTTGTAATATCGGCTTGCTCATTCTCTTCAACATATTTATTGACGCCGATAACTGGTTTCTGACCGTCTTGCTTTTTCAGCGCTGTTTCATAAGCGAAGTCAGCGATATGTTTTTGGAACCAGCCTTCTTCAATTAACTTGATGGTCCCGCCCTTTTCTTTAACTTCATCTAAGATTTCAAAAATTTTATTTTCATATTGAGTCGTTAGGTTTTCTAAGAAATATGAACCACCTAAAGGATCAATTACATTAGCGACATTGGTTTCATCGGCGATGACTTGTTGTGTGCGGAGTGCGATTTTCATAGCCTCTTCGGTTGGAATCGCAAATGCTTCGTCCATCCCGTTTGTGTGCAAGCTTTGAGCGCCCCCTAAAACGGCAGCTAAAGCTTGAACAGTTGTCCGCATAATGTTCACTTTATACTGGGGTTTTGTCAAAGATGCAGCCGCCGTCTGACAATGAAAGCGTAAGCGCATAGATTCAGCTTTTTTGGCGCCAAATTGATTTTTCATGATCTTAGCCCACACTCTTCTAGCGGCACGAAACTTGGCAATTTCTTCGAAAAAATCCGCTTGACCGACGAAAAAGAATGCAAGCCTTGGTGCGAACTGATCAACGTCCATCCCGGTTTTGACGACTTCTTCAACATACGTAGTTGCATTAGCCATTGTGAAGGCTATTTCATGCAGAGGAGATGAGCCAGCTTCGCTTATATGATATCCGGAGATATTTATTGGGTTATACCGCTTCATATTTTCTGCGCAATACGTAATGCAGTCGCGAACGATTCGAACAGACGGCGAGATAGGATAAATATATTCTTTTTGTGCGACGTATTCTTTTAAGATATCTGCTTGAACTGTTCCCGAAAGTTTATTAAGGTCGTCTCCACGACGTTTAGCTAGAGCTATATACATTGCGAGCAGAATCCAAGCGGTGGGGTTAATCGTCATGGAGACTGAAATTTTTTCTAAGTCGATACCATCAAATAAGGCTTCCATGTCGGCTAGCGTGTCAATGGCTACGCCCTCTCTACCGACTTCTCCGTCGCTCATGGGATGGTCCGAGTCATATCCCATAAGTGTGGGCATATCGAAGTCGGTCGACAATCCAGTTTGACCCTGGGAAATTAGGTATTTAAAACGATTATTCGTATCCTCACCGGTACCAAATCCTGCAATTTGGCGCATGGTCCAGTATCGGCTTCGGTACATTGTGGGATAGGGGCCTCGTGTAAAGGGGTACTGCCCAGGAAGACCTATATCGTCGATGGGGATGTCCTTTGTATCAAGTGCAGTATAGGTTCTTTTTACCGGAAAGCCTCCAAGTGTATAAAAATTATCCTCTCGCTCCGGCTGTTTATTGAGGAACGTATTGACTTCGTTATCTTCCCAGAGCTCAAGTTGTTTGACGAGCTGCTTTGGGTCTTCTTTATTTAATGTACTCATAACTTTTCCTATCAGAAAGCAATTTTTTTCAACAGATCATTAGAGGCTGTAAAGGGATCTGATTCTCGTTTGGCAATTTGTTCAACAACATTTTTAATTGTTTTATTAGTAGATTTAAAAAATCGATTACGTAATAAATCTTCGGCCGTCTTGAAGGTCCGGTATTCCGCGATTTGACGCAGTCTTTCCTCACCTAATTCGGTGTTCAGATGTACATTCCTGTGTTTGTCCAGCGTATCTATTAGAGTCTTAATTCCTTCTCCCGTTTCCGAGCTTGTTCCCACCACGGGTACTTGCCACAACGGTTTGCCATCACGATCTTTAATGGCGATGTTGATACCCATGGCAAGCATAACTTTTAAATCTGTAATTGTTCTATTGGAGTCGGAGCGATCACATTTACTGACAACATGAATATCGGCAATTTCAAGTATCCCAGCTTTGATGGCTTGTACGTCGTCGCCAAGTCCTGGCGCAGATACCACGAGAGTTGAGTGAGAGGCTTTTGCAATTTCCACCTCATCCTGACCCACGCCAACGGTTTCAATGATAATCACATCGAAACCAGCGGCATCCAAAATATCCACACTCGTTAACGCTGAACGAGCCAGCCCTCCTGTTGATCCCCTTGTCGCCATGCTGCGAATAAACACGCCTTCATCCATAACGAGATTAGTCATCCTAATGCGGTCGCCAAGAATCGCGCCCCCGGAGAATGGGCTTGAAGGATCAATCGCAATAATGCCAACTTTTCGACCATCCTCTCGCATTCCTTCAACTAACTTACTCACAAGGGTTGATTTTCCGCTTCCTGGAACCCCTGTCAGTCCGACTATATGTGCTTGACCCGCTGCTTTATATATTGCACCGAGAGAGTTAAGAGTTTCATCATCATGTGCTTCGGCGCGAGACATGAGGCGACTGGCGGCGCGAAGATCCCCTTTCTTGAGTCGCGCAACTAAGTCTGCAGATGATGTAGGCATTAATTAGAATAACGAATATTTTTAACGAGGGCCTCGTTCCTCAACCAATTTCTCGAGGCGTGCAACGATTTCCTTGGGTGGGGTATCTTGTAGAAGCAGTTCTTTGACGCCCATTTCTTTAAGCGGAGTAACATCTTCATCCGGAACAACGCCCCCAACTACAACGATCGTATCAGCGGCATCCTTGTCTTCAAGGAGTTGCATGATTTTGGGACAAATAGTCATATGAGCGCCCGAAAGGAGGCTGATGCCTAGGATGTCCACATCCTCTTGGACGGCAGCGTTTACTACTTCTTCTGGAGTTCGGTGCAGGCCGGTATATATGACGTCCATACCAGCATCTCGTAGTGTTCTGGCGACTACTTTGACGCCTCTGTCATGTCCATCTAGCCCAACTTTTGCTAATAAAACCCTGATTGGTAAGCCCATAGTCGCTCCTAGCCCAGTAATATACTGCGAATAGTGAGTACACACTATCAATATTAATAAATATTTTAAATATAATATTAAGTAACGTACGTTACTGCGCGATTATTTTATCCTCGTTTAGCATTTTATTGTATACGGAATACGGTGGTAATGCCTAGTGATCGGCTCTTGTCGTTTCTTGTGGCACAACTTCGCTAGATAGATTGAGGTCCTTTAAGGGATTGTCGGAATGCGATTTTGTGCGAAGCGAATGTTTGCTCAGTACTCACATAGACCTTCGATATTTTCCCCCGACTTCAAATAAAGCGCCACTAATCTGTCCTAATGAGCAGACCCGCACAGCATCCATAAGTACTTCGAACACATTCTCATTTTCAATTACTGCAAGTCTTAATCGCTCCAGCATTACTGACCCCTCATTCGAGTGCTCCTCTTTAAATGTCTCCAGTCGACTTAGTTGGGACTTTTTTTCCTCCTCAGACGAGCGTATTAATTCGACAGTTTGTGGCGTACCCTCTCCCCGTGGATTAAGGAATGTATTTACTCCTATGAGTGGATAGCTTCCATCATGCTTTTTGTGCTCGTAGTACATAGACTCTTCTTGAATCTTCCCTCGCTGATAGCCTAGTTCCATGGCACCTAAAACCCCACCACGTTCGGAAATCGATTCGAACTCTTTTAAAACTGCCTCTTCCACCAAATCAGTTAATTCTTCGATTATGAAGCTCCCTTGATTTGAATTCTCATTTTTTGCAAGCCCCCATTCGCGATTAATTATGAGTTGTATCGCCATGGCCCGCCGGACACTCTCCTCCGTAGGAGTCGTAATTGCCTCGTCGTAGGCGTTCGTATGAAGGGAATTCGCATTATCATAAGTTGCAATAAGCGCTTGGAGTGTCGTTCGTATGTCATTGAAATCGATTTCTTGCGCATGCAGTGAGCGGCCAGATGTTTGACAGTGATATTTAAGCTTTTGCGATCTCTCGTTCGCGCCGTATCGTTCGCGCATCGCAACCGCCCATATTCTGCGGGCTACTCTGCCAATAACGGTATATTCGGGATCCATTCCATTACTGAAAAAGAAACTTAAGTTAGGCGCAAAGTCGTCAATTTTCATTCCTCGCGCCAAATATGCTTCAACAAAGGAGAATCCATTGCTAAGCGTAAAAGCAAGCTGTGATAGTGGATTAGCGCCAGCTTCCGCAATGTGGTAACCAGAGATTGAAACCGAGTAGAAATTTCTTACATTATGGTCGATGAAATATTGCTGTACATCTCCCATTACTTTTAAACTGAATTCCGTGGAGAAGATGCAGGTATTTTGTCCCTGATCTTCTTTTAGAATATCGGCTTGAACTGTTCCTCTGACGGCAGCTAGGGTCTTAGTTTTGATAATCTCTCTTTCGGCATCCGAGGGTTCTTTCCCCGTTTCTTCCCTAAACTTGTCAACTTGCTGATCAATTGCGGTATTCATGAACATCGCGAGGATCGTTGGTGCGGGCCCATTTATCGTCATGGATACGCTATTAGACGGCGAGCAAAGATCAAACCCTGAATAAAGCACCTTCATATCTTCCAGTGTGGCGATCGAGACACCTGAGTTACCAATTTTCCCGTAAATATCAGGGCGGAGATCTGGGTCGCAACCGTAGAGCGTGACCGAATCAAATGCGGTGGAGAGCCTTTTCGCAGGCATGTCTTTAGATAGCAAGTGGAATCGTTTATTTGTTCTGAATGCATCTCCCTCACCCGCAAACATTCTTGTAGGGTCTTCATTTTCTCTTTTGAACGGAAAAACCCCTCCAGTGTATGGAAAATAGCCAGGCAAATTTTCAAGCATGAGCCACTTTAGTATCTCCCCATCATCTTCAAACTTAGGAAGTGACACGCGGGGTATTAAGCTCCCCGATAAAGATTCATATTTCAGCTCTGTGCGGATCTCTTTATCTCGAATTGTTACAGTATGGCTTTCCCCGGTGTACGCGCTCTGAAATTTTGGCCAATCGGATAATAGCTTTTTGCTCTTCGGTTGTAATTTGTTATCGCGGTCACTTTCCAAAGTTCGCAGCTGCGATACATCTCCGTCGGTTTCCTGTTCGACCATTTCTGCGGCACATCGAAGTTGTTGTCGTTCACGCGCAATCTGAGATTCAATCCCGACCATGGTTTTATATGCTCTAACCGTTTCTGATATCTCTGCAAGATAGCGTGTTCGATCAGGCGGAATTATGCTCGTGACGTTTGTTGAAGATTTACCCTCAACAATAGGTAATTTGCCACCAGCCCGGACCAGACCGTGATCGATTAACGCATGAGCTACTGCATGGTAGAGAGCAGTTACCCCACCGTCATTGAATCTCGATGCTGTAGTCCCATAGACGGGCATTGAGGAGGGGCTTTCGTTGAATTTTTGGTGATTACGTTGGTATTGTTTTGCAACGTCGCGCAGCGCATCCTCTGCTCCTCTGCGATCGAATTTGTTAATTG
>CAJQIK010000100.1 GCA_905478365.1 uncultured Burkholderiales Genera incertae sedis bacterium | reverse complement strand
AATTACGAGACAATGGATCAATTAAAGGAGTACTGCTATCGATCTGCCAGCGCAGTCGGCATACTATCCGCAAGCATTTTCGGCTATACGCATCCGACCACGTTAATCTATGCTGAGCAACTAGGGCTGGCACTTCAGTTAACGAATATTTTGCGTGATATAAAAGAGGATCTCGCACGCGGTAGAATCTATATTCCGCTCGAAGAGTTGGATAAAGTGAACATTAAAAGAGCAAATCTAAGTCACTCTGTTGGCGAAAAGTCGTTCGATACTTTGATTGACAATCAAGTCGCCATCGCTCAAAAACTTTTTGATTCCGCTGAACGTAATTTGCATATTGACGATCGACAATCACAAAAGGCTGGCTTAATTATGGGTGCCATATACCGTAAATTGCTCAACAGGATCGCATCAAAACCCGCCGGTTCTTTTACAAAAAGACAAACATTGACCCCAATCCACAAACTTTGGATTGCGTGGAGAATCTGGTCAAAACCATAACCGATGCGATCAACAAATGTTGCCATCGTAGGCGCTGGTTGGGCTGGACTCACAGCCGGCATCAAGCTAGCAGAATCGGGGGTGCGCACTTCGATATTCGAGGCCTCCCACACTCTCGGAGGGCGGGCACGAAAAATAACATTTAATGACTTAACAATGGATAACGGGATACACCTTTTATCTGGTGCCTATTCGGCAACGTTGTCGATCCTTAATCAGATAAGAACCTCGGCCGACCGTACAAACTTTGATCGACAGCCTTTTACCTTCAACTATGGCTCCCTCAATATAAGTAAACCTAGCATTCCACTACCAGCAAACAAAATTTTTAGCTTTTTATTTGCTAGGGGTATTACCGTGAGCGAAAAACTCATAGCGATTAAGTTTTTGCGTGATATTCAAAAAGGCAAAGTGATTACGGAACCGTCAGAAACCGTTCATTACTTACTCTCACGCTTCCGACAATCAAAAACATTAATTGAACTGTTGTGGAATCCAATTTGCCTATCCGCGCTTAACACTGATTGCACTCGGGGTTGCGCCTTAGTGTTCCTGAACGTTATTTCCGACGCACTTCTCGGATCAAGGAAAAGCAGCGACCTTATCTTCCCCACAACGGATTTAACGTCTTTATTTCCATCGCTCGCCGAGCGATATATTCTCACACATAAGGGAACGGTTAACCTTGGGGAGCGAGCTCTAATTACTAAAACGCCAAACAAGCAATTCAAATTAAATAACTCCGACGATGAATTCACCCACATAATTGTCGCAACCGCTCCCCATAACGTAAAAAACACATTTGAAGATCCTTCGATCATTAAAAATACACTCTCTATAATCGATCAATTCACATATGAACCGATTTACACGATCTATCACCAGTACTCAAAAAAAGTTTCGACTGATCATCGGATGATTGGATTAAATTCACCTTACGCACACTGGGTTTTTGATCGGGGAATAACGCACGATGAGCCAGGCCTGATCGGAGTTGTGGTTAGTGGATCAGGACAGCATCAAAGCTTAACGCATGAAGAGTTATCCAAACGATCTGCGAGGGTTCTTGATGAAAAATATGGATTTGGGCATCCATTGTGGAGTAAAGTCCTCGCTGAAAAACGTGCTACTTTCACGTGTTCCCCGCAATTAGAGCGGCCTAAACAAATTACAGAGGTAGACGGGATTATTCTTGCGGGGGACTATACGTATGAACGTTATCCAGCTGTGCTCGAGGCGGCTGTTCGAAGCGGCATTAAGGCCTCCAAAATTATTCTTAAATGATTATGCAAAAATTAATTGAAACGCTAAACCCTGAAGTTAATTTAGATGGAAAAACGATATTAGTGACTGGTTCTTCTGGCGGAATCGGGCGTGCTGTTACCCTCGCCTGCGCCGATGCCGGCGCGACGGTCATCTTGAGCGGTAGAAATTTAAGTGCACTCAATGAGATATATGATCTTATCCTCTCCAAGGGGAATCCTGAGCCAGCGATCGTAGAGTTGGATTTAGCTAAAGCAAGTGAAGTAGAGTTTAAAAATCTTTGCAGTATTGTCAAATCAACCATCGGCAGCCTTCACGGAATCGTGCATTGCGCGACACACATAACCGAACTGGGCCCTACCCATAGATTGGGACTGGATTCCTGGGAACAACTATTTCGAGTTAATGTGATCGCCCCCGCGCTCATGATAAAGAACTGTGAATCACTTTTTTCAGAAGCGGACTGCGGTTCGGTGGTCCTAACCTCGGATAACCACGCATTAACGCTAGATCCATACTGGGGCGGTTATGCGATTTCTAAATCAGCCCTCAACGCATATGCCAAATTGCAATCACAAGAGTGGCATGGTGAAAAACCATATCGTATAAACCTAATCACTCCGGGCCCAATAAATTCACCGTTACGCTCAAGAACCCACCCGGGAGAGGAGCGCGACAAATTACCATCAATAGACTCTATACTGCCAACTTATCTCTATTTATTGAGCGACTCAAGTCATCACATAAATGGTGAGAATTTTAGTCAATCGCCCTGAATGATCTGACGAAACCAAACTGGTACAGGCCGAGACTTTGCAGCCGAAATATCGGCCCACACTAAAATCGCCTCAGCTTCTGCATATATCTCTGATTTATTATTTGCATTGACCATTTCATGGTACATACCAAAACTACTCTTACCCAATTTGCCCACGTAACTCGTTACAATAAAGGTTGCTGGATATACTGCAGACTTTAAGTAACGACACGAGATTGTTCCCAGAATAGGTCCTTCAGATGTGGATTCGTAGTCAATCTCTAACTCGTTGAACCATGCCACACGAGACTCCTCGAAATAACGCAGATAAGCAACATTATTCATGTGCGCAAGACTATCCATCTCGCCCCACCTCATAGTCATTCGGTCATTCCGAACTAATCGCATTGACTCTTTTAAACTAAGGTCCATCTTTATATCCGTAATTGGCTGAAATTATAGTCAGAATGAATTAACATTTAGTGCACTGAATATATCAGACTTAACACAGGAAATCCCTCGAAAAAATAGGAGTAAGTATTGACGGATAGAGAATCAATGGAGTACGACGTCGTAATTATTGGCGCTGGACCTTCAGGCTTAGCATGTGCGATCAGACTGAAACAATTAGCGAATGAGTCCGAAAAAGAATTAAATGTATGCGTCGTAGAAAAAGGCTCAGAGGTTGGAGCACACACTTTATCCGGCGCGGTCATTGAAACACGAGCGTTAAATGAGCTATTACCGAACTGGAAGGACATGGGAGCCCCATTACATACTCCGGTCACTGAGGACCGCCTCGTCTTTCTAACCAAAACAAAATCGTATTCCTTACCAACTCCGTCCTACATGAATAATCATGGAAACTACATAGTTAGCTTGGGTAATGTCGTTCGTTGGCTTGGGGAACAAGCGGAATCATTGGGTGTTGAGATTTACCCCGGCTTTGCAGCGACTGAAATCCTGTTTAACGATAACGGATCTGTGAAAGGCATAGCGACCGGAGATATGGGGGTTGGAAAAAATGGCGAGCATACCGATAGCTATCAGCAGGGTATAGAGCTACATGCTAAACAAACTGTGTTTGCTGAAGGATGTCGTGGATCTTTAACTAAGATGGCAATCGACCGCTTTAACCTCAGAAAAGGAGTTGAGCCACAAACGTACGGAATTGGTATTAAAGAACTTTGGGAAGTCGCGCCTGAGCAACATAAAGAAGGGCTGGTTGTTCACTCAACTGGTTGGCCGCTTGACCCCCAGACCTATGGTGGTTCATTTTTATACCATCTCGAAAACAACCAAGTTGCAGTAGGATTTGTAGTTGGACTAGATTATAAGAACCCATACCTATCTCCCTTTGAAGAATTCCAAAGATTCAAAACTCACCCAGATATCTGTAAAACCTTTGAAGGAGGTCGCCGAATCTCATATGGCGCAAGAGCAATCTCAGAAGGCGGTTACCAATCAATCCCTAGACTATCATTTCCTGGCGGGCTACTAGTCGGGGACTCAGCAGGATTCTTAAACGTACCCAAAATCAAAGGTTCTCATACGGCAATGAAGTCTGGCATGGTGGCTGCGGAGTCAATCTACGAAGCGATCAATGAAACAGAACCAAAATGGACGCTAGATTACAGTCATCGGTTATCAAACTCATGGCTTTGGACAGAACTAAAACAAGTCAGGAATATTAGGCCTTCTTTTAGGTGGGGATTTTGGGCCGGCATGATCTACTCAGCAATCGACACATATATCCTTCGCGGGAAAGCACCTTGGACACTGAAGCACCACGAAGATCACAAACAACTCATTCCGGCTCGCCAAGCTAAAAAAATTGACTATCCAAAACCAGATAATGTCCTTACTTTTGATCGATTAACTTCAGTTTTTATTTCAAATACGAATCATGAGGAAAATCAGACGTGTCACCTACAACTAAAAGATGACACGACACCGATTCGAATCAACCTCAGCGAATACGACGCACCAGAGCAACGTTACTGCCCCGCTGGCGTTTACGAGATAATTACAGAAGAGAGCATTCCTAAATTACAAATCAACGCACAGAACTGCGTTCACTGTAAAACGTGCGACATCAAAGATCCAACTCAAAACATTAATTGGGTTCCACCCCAGGGTGGTGGAGGACCAAACTACCCTAATATGTAATCACAACTAATCGATCAAGTTTTGACAGCGTTTAAGAAAATTTGAAACGCTCAATTTTTTGTAATTGACCGTGGTTTTCGGTCTCCATCCACGGCCACATAAGTAAGCGTCGCGTCAGTAACTTTAACAGTCTCCTCCAGGGAGCGTCTTTGAGCATAGACCTCGACATCCACCGTGATGGATGTCTTACCAACCTTGGACACTGATGCATAAAAGCTAACAAGATCTCCAATATGAACAGGTTGCTTAAACAAAAATGAATTCACCGCAATCGTCACGATCCTTCCTTTTGCGAGCAAGGCTGCGGGAATACTTCCCGCGATATCCACTTGCGACATGATCCATCCCCCAAATATATCGCCACTGTAATTTGCGTCAGAGGGCATAGGCACAACTCGCAGTGTCGGCGCACGTCCCTTTGGAAGACCCTTATCGGAATCGATATCCATTAAAAATACGACTCATCGAGCGCGACAATTGTCTTATGACCACCAACAACCTGGCCATTTAGAACAGTAGCTAGCGGCAGAATGTTCTCGGCGTAGAAACGGCACGTCGCAAGTTTTCCTCGATAAAATTTAGCATTATCACCGCCCTCGTCTAGTCTTTTCTTCGCGATGATTGCAGACCGTGCGAGCATCCATCCACCGGCAACTGTTCCAAAAAGTTTAAGAAGGGGTACCGACCCAGCAGAGGCAGTTTCAGGATCGTCCATATACGTATCGACTACCCATTTAACCGAATGCTCTAGAGATGCGACCGCTTCGTTGAGTTGTTCTTTAATTTTTGTAAGACCAGAATGGCCTTCGTATTCCCCAAGATCTTTTATCGTCTCACGCATCATGCTGATCAACTCTAATGCAGTCAAGCCACGCTCCGTGGCAACTTTCCGACCGATCAAATCATTCGCTTGTATACCCGTTGTTCCTTCGTAGATTGGAGTAATCCGAGCATCACGAAGATACTGTGCGGCACCGGTCTCTTCGACGAAACCCATGCCTCCATGGACTTGGACACCTAGGGAAGTTATCTCGATTGACTGCTCCGTACACCAACCTTTAACTACCGGCGTAAGCAGGTCAAACATTCTTTGGTATCTTGCTCGCTCCTCCTCACTCTCATGGGTTAACGCTTGA
The DNA here is from genome assembly GCA_905478365.1 of uncultured Burkholderiales Genera incertae sedis bacterium. Classification (GTDB taxonomy): domain Bacteria; phylum Pseudomonadota; class Gammaproteobacteria; order Burkholderiales; family Eutrophovitaceae; genus Eutrophovita. Next base: position 4,078 of record CAJQIK010000100.1, on the reverse strand, counting down.
TCGAGATAGGAACACGTTTGAAGCACAATTGAACGCATTGCTTCAACTTGAGATTTCATAGTTAAGAGCATGCGCCGAACGTCAGGGTGGTGGATAATCGATACACGCTCTCCCGAACCTTGTCCGAGGCTGCGTCCTTGTATACGACCTTTCGCGAATTCAGCTGCGCGTTGATAAGAACGTTCGGCGAGCGCCAATCCCTCAATACCCACCTCCAAGCGCGCAAAATTCATCATCGTAAACATGTACTGAAGTCCACGGTTTTCTGCACCTACCAAATAGCCCGTTGCTCCCTCTCCATCGCCAAAAGCCATAACACACGTAGGACTGGCATGGATACCAAGTTTCTCTTCAATTGATACACATTTGACATCGTTTCTCTCGCCTATTGAACCATCACTATTTACTAAATACTTAGGCACTACAAATAAAGAGATGCCTTTAACGCCTTCCGGGGCGTCAGGCGTACGCGCTAGAACAAGATGGATGATGTTATCCGCCATCGTATGCTCACCCCACGTAATATAAATCTTGGTTCCATAAATTCGGTAATGATCACCCTCAGGGATTGCCTTTGCCCGAACGGCTGAGAGATCTGATCCAGCTTGCGGCTCTGTCAGATTCATCGTTCCTGACCACTCACCGCTGATCAATTTACTCAGGAAAATCTCTTTTAGCTCATCAGACCCATGCCGCTTGACTGCCTGAACAGCACCCGCTGTTAACATCGGACATAGCGCAAAAGACGTACATGCGGCATGCCACATCTCGCTAGTAAGCGCTGAAATTATATGCGGCAAACCTTGACCACCCCAATCAGGATCGTTGGAAAGTCCTCCCCAACCACCTTCAGAAAACTCTTTATATGCGCCAGTAAATCCTGTCGCCGGGGTAACAACGTGATTTTCAAGCTTTGCTCCCTCTCGGTCCCCTGGCCAATTTAATGGATCCAAAATTCCAGTGGCGAACTTCCCAGCTTCTTCTATTATGGAGCTAACCAACTCTGCATTAACATCTTCGTGCCCCGGAAGAGCCTGGGTCGACTCTAATCCCACCACCTCATTGATTACAAATTCCATATCCGCTGCAGGCGCTTGGTAAACAGACATTACGATTCCTCTACTGAATTTATAAGGCTAACTATATTAGATTGGTCAGTTCTGGTATGGCCTCGAAAAGATCTCCTACAAAACCATAATCAGCAACCTGGAAGATCGGAGCTTCTTCATCTTTGTTGATCGCAACGATAACTTTGCTATCCTTCATACCTGCCAAATGCTGAATAGCCCCAGATATTCCTACTGCAATATAAAGTTCTGGAGCAACAATTTTTCCAGTTTGCCCGACTTGATAGTCATTGGGCACGAAACCCGAATCAACGGCAGCCCTGGAGGCACCAACCGCAGCTCCAAGCTTATCGGCTAACGCTTCAAGCATCACAAAATTCTCTGCACTGCCCATTCCTCGACCACCAGAGACAATTACTTTAGCGGCAGTCAGTTCAGGTCTGGCGGATTGCGTCAATTCCTGACTGACAAGCGATGACAATTGCTTAGCTGGCTGCGCGTCAATTGATTCCACAACACCACTACCTCCGCGTTCTGCGCAACCATCAAAACCCGTCGCTCTTACGGTTATTACTTTGATTTCGTCACTCGACACTACGGTTGCCAGTGCGTTTCCAGCGTATATCGGCCGAACGAAGGTATCTTCACTGGTAACCTCGACAATATCTGAAATTTGCGCCACATCAAGATACGCTGCGACACGTGGCATGATATTCTTTCCGAAGCTAGTTGCCGGAGCTAAAATATGTGAATAGCTCCCGGCTATAGAAGTCACAATATTTGCTACTTCTTCAGCCAAACCATACTGATAACATTCAGCATCAGCCACCAGCACTTTCGTGACACCCTCAATGTTTGCTGCCGCCTCAGCAGCTGTATTACATTCAAAACCAGCAACTAATACGTGAACATCTTCACCTAACTTTCGTCCGGCAGCGACCGTATTGAGCACCGCGGATTTAATTACGGCATTATCGTGTTCCGAAATAATTAAGATAGCCATCAAATTACCTTTGCTTCATTCTTCAATTTATCAACTAGACCCGCTATAGAGTCAACCTTCTGACCCGCACTCCTCTCTGGCGGTTCAGTAACTTTAATCGTTTTCAATCGTGGCGACACATCAACACCTAAGCTTTCAGGCGTTACCTTATCGATCACTTTTTTCTTCGCTTTCATGATATTTGGTAGGGTCACATATCGCGGCTCGTTAAGCCGGAGGTCCGTTGTAATCACAGTTGGGAGCGTTACCTTGAGTGTTTCCAGCCCACCATCAATTTCTCTAGTCACTAATGCCGCACTGCCATCAACCTCAACTTTAGATGCGAAGGTTGCCTGCGACCATCCAAGTTTTGCTGCAAGCATTTGACCAGTCTGGTTAAAATCATCGTCAATCGCTTGCTTTCCCATAATGACCGCCTGAGGCTCCTCGGTCGAGACAATTTTCTCAAGGACTTTAGCAACACCTAAGGGTTGCGTTTCCTGGTCAGTTTCCACATGGATTGCTCGATCTGCACCCAGCGCAAGTGCCGTTCGAAGCGTTTCTTGACAAGGCGCGCCCCCCACTGAAACAGCTACGATCTCGCTAACCACGCCTGACTCTTTCAAGCGAACAGCCTCTTCAACTGCAATCTCGTCAAATGGATTCATTGACATTTTGACATTAGCCGTCTCAACACCGCTTTGATCTGCCTTGACTCGAATTTTTACGTTGTAATCAACAACTCTCTTTACTGGAACTATGACCTTCATTCAATGATCACCTTATCTGAAATATAATTAAAAACGCATTTTACCGTACCACTAAGGTCACGGCTTATGCCCAGAATATAATGGCTCCAAGCCAGTTCACTTACTATCCGCGAGAAGCTCTCTTAATTGTGCTTTTTGTATTTTACCCGTTGAAGTTTTAGGTAAAGCTCCAAAGATTACTCGCTTTGGGCACTTGTAACGCGCCAGACGATCCTTGCAAAATTCAATTACCTCAGACTCAGTCATAACCATATCGTTCGACTTAAGAGTTACAAATGCACAAGGTACCTCACCCCATTTCTCATCTCTTTGCGCTACGACTGCCACTTCGAGTATGCGATGATCCTCATATAATGCATCCTCTATTTCAATCGTGGATATATTTTCACCTCCGGATATGATTATATCTTTCGATCGATCTCTAATTGTCACATAGCCAAATTCATCAATTATGGCGAGATCCCCCGTCCGAAACCAACCACCTTCAAAAGCCGCATTAGTCGCGCTCGGGTTCTTTAGGTACCCTTTCATCGTTATATTTCCCCGGAAACAAATCTCGCCCATCGTTTTTCCATCCCTTGGAACTGGCAGCATTGTCTGAGAATCCAACACCTCCATCCCTTCTTGGACAACGTAACGTACCCCTTGTCGCCCATTTTTTTCCGCGCGTTGCTCTAGAGATAATTGTTCCCATTCAGGATGTTGTGCACAAACAGCTGCGGGACCGTACACTTCAGTTAAACCATACACATGGGTAAGATCAATACCCAATACCTCAGCGCCTTCAATAACGGACCTCGGGGGAGCTGCGCCTGCAATCATGCCTTTAACCCGCGAGGAGAATAGCTGAGCTTCGGTTTTAGGCGCATTAATCAACGTGTTGTAAACGACCGGAGCCCCGCACATGTGAGTTACCCCATGCGCCTGGATCAAACTAAAAATAGCATCAGCCTCCACTCGACGCAGGCAAATACTGGTTCCAGCAACCGCGGCTAACGTCCAAGGGAAACACCAACCGTTGCAATGAAACATCGGAAGTGTCCACAAGTAAGTGGAAAAATACGGCATCGTCCAAGTCACAACATTACCAACAGCATTCAGATAAGCGCCTCGATGATGCGTTACAACACCTTTTGGGTCGCCCGTGGTTCCAGAGGTATATGACAAAGCAATGGCATCCCACTCATCATGTGGCAAACTTGCATCAAAAGCCCGGTCTCCTGTCTCAAGAAAAGTCTCGTATTCAATCTCTGCGATGG
>CAJQIK010000099.1 GCA_905478365.1 uncultured Burkholderiales Genera incertae sedis bacterium | reverse complement strand
GCGGACTCGAACCTAGATGAAACGGAAAGCTTACACATCATCAAGATGACGGAGCACCTCGGCCACCTAAGTCCAATTCTTCATTCCATTCCCCTGCAGCTGCTCGCATACCATGTGGCTTTAGCCAAAGGTACCGACGTCGACAAGCCTCGAAATTTGGCAAAATCTGTAACCGTGGAATAGTTTCGTTTGTTGGCAAGTCAATTAAACAGGTAAAAAAATGAACCGACTTGCCACCAAACCAAAAGCAGTTGCGACCGTCGAGTGATTCGATTAAGTTACCTCATTAAAAACGTAAAAAATGTTACCTATCTCGTCTTTAAAAACTTCCATGCGCAGTTGCGATTTCCTGGCATCGTCGAGCAAGACATTTCCGATACAAACAATGTTCTCCTCGGTTCTTGAAATTTCTCGAATATCTCGGACCGTTACAATTGAAACAGTTGAACCAAGAGGCGTGTTCAGAGCAACGCCCTTTGCCATACCCTTAACATCCTCTTCACACGTCATTGCTTGAATATCCGCATTTACAACGTTTAGTCCGGTCTTCACGTCGGAGATTAACCTTTGAATGCTGGGATCATCTTTAACGTCTGAGATGAATTCTTGGACCTTAGAGTCATTTTTAACGTCGGAGATAAATTTTTGGACCTTAGGATCATCACACCCGATCAACGCCATACAAAAGAGAAGACTTACGATTCGTCGATAGAAACAGGACATAACTTATTCTTTCCGAAACCCTTTAGTAGCTATATCTAGAGATTATAAAAATAAAACAAACACGTCAATCCACATAATACTTGTACATTGACTAATAAAAAAATAACTGCTAATTCGAATATCGATCTCCGGTTAACGCTGGGAAGCGATCCGTGATGATAGCATTGTCTGTGCGGTCGGCAGCGAGAAGGCTCGCTTTACACTGGATTTGCGGTTAAGTAACCTCGAATTTTGAGCTAATTAAAAACCTCATATTTTCAAACAGAACAAAAGGCTTTTAGTATGATTATTGTGATTGTTACTTTTAAAATATCTTCCGACATAACCGAATCAATATTAAAAGAAAAGTTTATGGAATCATCAAGTCTTTATAAAGACACCCCTGGGCTAATTCGTAAAAACTATCTCTCCGACGTAAAAAATAATACAGCGGGCGGCGTTTACTGTTTCGATACATTAGAGAATGCGGAAAACTGGTTTGATGCTGAACGAATAGATTGGCTAACCCAAAGATATTCGAAGCCGGAAATCAACTTCTATGACAATCCAATTGTTATCGACAATATTTCTCAAGAAATTATTTCTTAAAAAAACATCACCCGACCAAATATCAATATGAAAAAAATATTATCAACGGCGCTCTATTTACTTATAGCATTCCCAGTGGTTGCCTGTGCGGAGTGGACAAAAATAGACGAAGGTAAAATTTACTATACCTACACAGATGTCAAATCCCTGAATACTCAACCTGAAGGAATATACGCTTGGGCGCTCTATGATTTCATCGACCAGCAACCAGAGGGATACCGCTCAGCAAAAGTACTGTTTCAAATCGACTGCAAAGAAAATAGATACAAAATGCTCTCAGTCAACACCTTCGCGGGATCAATGGGGGAAGGAGAATCTGGCATGCCAAAACGCTCTGATCGATGGGATGATGCCGCACCCAATTCATTGGGCTTCCATGTAGTGAAGTATATTTGTGTGCAATAAATTTAATGCCTAGTTAGCTCTTGCCAGGCAATAAACACCACAAAAACCACCGCTGCACCAATAACCATATAGCTAATAAGCCGAATGACAGTGGCGCCAATCGATGCAGTTCGGCTAAGCGGCTCTTCTCGTCCTTTCAAGACCTGGACTAATAACCATCCAATAATAATGCCGCCAATCGTTAATAATATTATTCTCATAACCGAATAAGTTGCTTAAAAAACTATTAAGGGACCAGTGAGTGAGTAGGCTCAACAGCCAATCCTCGCTCAAACACTGCGATGGAATCGTGTATGTGAATCCCAGAACACATATTTTTCAATGATGGATACTTCAGTCGATCAAAGTGCCACCAGTGGTGCATATCGTTAATCATATCAGTAGAAAATCCAAAAAAGTTTGAGTTACGGCCATACCCACCACCGTAACCACGCCAGAAAGAGGTATGAAGGTCCTCAACCATGTAGATTCCGCCTTTACTCATCCTTGGGAATAAAAACTTAAACGAGTCAATTTGATGTTTGGCCTGATGACTTCCATCATCCAAAACGATATCCACTCCCCCCATTTCATCAATCACATGCTCCAAAAAATTGGGGTCATCTTGAGAACCAATCCGTACTTGGCCGGATTGACCATTAAGCTCATCACAAGCTGGATCGCTATCGACACCAAAAATAACAGCGCTGTCTCCGAAATACCTACGCCACATTTGTAGACTACCACCCCTAAACACGCCGATTTCTAAAAATCGTACAGGAGAATTACGAAAACGAGAAAAATACTGGTCATACAGTGGAATGTAGTGGTGCCACTTGTGTACTGGCGGCCCTTGGTTGGCGGCAAACAATCGGAGTAACTCACCATCAAAGCCGTACTTTTCTTTGATGTCGTTATCAATGCCGGAATTTCTTCCGAATGCCATCTTCCCAAGATCCTTACTAGCGCCAAAACGAGAGCGGATAAAGCGCACAACCGCAGACTTAAACCCCACTAACGCTCCCAATCATTATGTAATCAGAGGTGATCGTTACAAAGCAACAGAACATACAATATTTAAGAACTTTTGATTGATTAACGTATCGTAAGAATACTAACATCATTAAATTGGGTAAATATGAAAAGTCTTCAATTTTTAACAGCGCTTATATTTGTTTGGCTTTCAAACCCTATTATTTTGCCCTCATCAGCCGTAGCAGCAGATAAGCTCGAAAACAAACACTTAAAACAACTACTCCTAAGAATATATAACAAGACAGGGATGAGTGTGCCTGAGGTGGGTGATGCACATTTTCCTAATGTGGTTTTTGTTACTCAACAGTTCCTCAATGGCATGGTTTGCAAAAATAGAAATTGCAACGCCCAGGCAGCAACGAAAGATACGACAGTTTTTTTAGTTAACGGTTTAGATGTGAACACAGTGGAAGGTGAGAGCATTCTTTATCACGAGCTTGTGCACATTCTTCAATTTCATAACTTCGGGAAAAACCCAAACTGCAAAAGCTGGATCAAACGTGAAGTTCAAGCTTATCAATTACAAGATGAATTCGTCAGCGACAAAGGGCTCGACATGCCGTGGCTCAGAAGCGTAACGCACTACCTAACTCAGATGTGTCCACAGTAATAAACTCGGATAATATTGCAATCACACCTTCCGTCTCATTTGGATTTAAAATAAGGCATCTTCCTTTTTAAATAAGGGTACACGTCAAAATGTTCAGATTCTTTATTAAAGTCAGCATTATCATCAGTCTATGTTGCAATTTGAGCTATGCCAACTTGGGAGACATCGATGATGATGACTTAGAACACCCCATCGTTACAGAGGGTAAAGCGGCTCTCCAGCAGGAAAATTGGGAAGGCGCCATATTACTTTTTGAGAAAGCTCTCGAAGATTTATCAGGGAGTGCTGATGTGCAAAACTTTTTGGGATATGCGTACCGAAAGTCTGGAAATCTTGACAAAGCTTTGGAGCACTATGAATTGGCTCTAGGCATAAATCCGAACCATAAAGGGGCCCTCGAATACCTTGGTGAAGCTTACATTACATTGGGTGATTTAAATAATGCAAATGTTCAACTAAAACATTTAAAACGCATTTGCTCCCCAATCCCATGTGAAGAAGCGAAGGAATTAGAACTAGCCATTAAACGCGCAACGAATTAATGGATAGAGAAGTATGATCGAAGCGATCCTTTTCGACTTTGGTGGGGTCGTGACCGAAAGCCCCTTTGAGGCGTTTAACACCTTCGAGCGCGCTCACGGCCTACCCGAAAATTTTATTCGGAAACTCAATAGTGACCAACACGATAAGAACGCATGGGCAAAACTTGAGCGTGGCGAAATATCTCCCGATGAATTTGACGAACTATTTCGGAAAGAAGCAATTAATAAGGGCTACGACGTCGGCGGATTAGAAATTCTTAAACTAGTATTTACGCCGTTAAGGCCCTCGATGATATCGGCGATACAGCAATACAAAAATAATTATCAAGTCGCATGCTTAACGAATAATTTTCCGAGAACACCAACGCTAGAAAGTTTAATCGGCACGAGTCGATTAAACGAATGGCAAAACGTATTTGACACGTTTTCACATGTCATTGAGTCCGCAAAGGTTGGAGCCCGAAAACCTGAGAAGCAATTCTTCTTGACCGCATGTGATGCCATCGGCGTCAAACCAAAATCGGCAGTATTTCTTGATGACATTGGGAGCAATTTAAAACCTGCGCGAGACATGGGAATGACCACCATAAAAGTAACCAGTGCACAGCAGGCTATTGATTCATTGGAGGCCGTTCTTAATAAGAGCTAATGTGATAAAACCAATAAGCGTCACAAGGATTTAGGTTTACGAGGTGCCCGCCTCATTAACGGATCGTATATACATCTTGGTATCAGACGCAAGAAAAATCCCACCAAGCTCATTTGCCACGGCAAGACATGAAAACGCTTTTTTTTAACAATGGCCTTTCTAATTGAACGAGCAGCTCTGTCCGCATCCATAAGAAACGGCATGTAAAACGAGTTTACATCGGTCATCGGTGTTTTGATATAACCTGGACATACGGTCAGTACGTTCACACCGCTTGAAGATAACTCAACCCGGAGACTCTCTAAATACGCAGTTGCTGCCGCTTTGGAGGCAGAATAAGCGCCAGAGCCTGGAATACCCCTAAAACCTGCGATACTGGAAATTCCGACTAGCGTACCGGAGCCGCGCATTCTCATAGCCTCAACAAAAGGCTGGTATGTATGAACCATACCCATAACGTTCGTTCGCATGATCTGTTCAAAAACGACTTGGTCTTTAGACTCGCTGGTTAGCGTACCTGAGGATACCCCCGCATTTGCAATCACTAAGTCGGGTATACCTGCCGATTGAATAAACGCTTCTGCTGCAGATCGCATGGTCAAGGAGTCATCAACGTCAGCGGCGTAAACATAGACGTCTGCAGCAAGGTCGTTCGCTAAGCGGTCTAATCGTTCTTTTCTCCTCGCAAGAAGTCCGAGCACGACGTCTTCATGAGAAAATTCTCTGGCCAAAGCCATGCCTATTCCACTAGACGCACCTGTAATGAAAATCGTCTTCACTTAATCTCCATCAGCATTTCTCGTCTCAAAGTGGCCTTCTCTACCAAAAAATCAAGTATCGGACCGAGGCGACTTCGAGACTGCACCATTGATGCAGTAGTCCAATAAACACCATCAACAACTAGAGTAGGTGTCACGGAAATAGGATAGCGTTCAGTAAACTCACGAGCCTGATCAACGCGTTCGCTCACCCATTCAGAATCTAATACCCTTTGAAATTCTTCGGGATCGATATCATATTCACTGGCCCAGTTTCTCTGTGCATCAATCTCCCACAGATTTTGCCTTTCATCGTGTATCGCGCCAAAAACGTCATAATGAACGTTTACCAATTTATCTAGCGCTACTAGCGCGTAATACAAACGCGCCAAAGATTCAGACTGCCTATTATTAACAATCGGCACAAGGACTAAATCCACCCGCTCTAAATTACCTAGGTACCAATGATCCAAATCGGCACCGAGTTGGTAACAACCCAAGCAACTGTAGGAAAAGAACTCGATCAACTCGATTCGCTCGCCGGGAGATGTCATGCGAGACTCGAATTGCATGTAATCCTCGTTTAGAATCGGGTCGGCGCTGGCAAACTCCGAAACTAACAACAAGATTAAGGGGAACCACTGGCGATATAAACTCACCAGGGACATCCGTTAATACCGATTAATCTTTTTCAATGAGGGTATTAAGCGTTGCGATAAAACGAACCACATCTACTCCTCCACCCTCAGGCCTTAGCACCATTGATGGCCCGGTTATGTACTTACCTTTTACCGTAACATAAGGCGTTCCAGGAACGCGATAAGACCTAGTCAACTGCACTGCTTTTTTAACTTTTGAATCAACACTAAAAGATTGATAAAGCTTTTCAAATTGATTGAACTTGATAGATTCGTTGTTTTTAGCCCAGTCGAGAATTTTTTTCTCGGTAAGAAGATTTAATCGTTTTTCGTGAATTGCTTCGTACACTTGATGATGCACGGAATCTAGTAACTGCATGTCTTCAAGCGTAAAAAATAACTTTGCCAATGGAATCATTCGCTCGTTAAAAATAGCCGGCATTTGATTAAATTGAACGCCTTTAGGTGGACTCTCTGCCCAAGACTCAATCAAAGGCTGAAACTCATAACAGTGGCCACACGCGTAACTAAAAAATTCGTATACCTGTACAACATCTCCCTGGTCGCCCTGCGCTCGAATCACTTGGTATTCTTTACCCTCTGTAATTGCTTGCGCTGATACTTGCAAACTCATCTGGGTAAATAACATTACAAAAATAATCAATAAATTTTTCATAAGCTCATCCGTTCAATCATCGTTAGTTATCATCATTTACTCTTACGACCGTCACATCAAAATTAAATTCAGCCATTTCCACCTTAAGCTTTTCTACTTCATTTTCTGTTTCGTAAGGGCCAATACGAACACGGTGCAACAATTTTCCTTCAGGAGTTTCAATGGATTGTATGCGCGACTCAAAACCGTTCATAGCGAGTCTGGCTTTCAGATTATCCGCTTCTGTAGCATT
>CAJQIK010000098.1 GCA_905478365.1 uncultured Burkholderiales Genera incertae sedis bacterium | reverse complement strand
GAAGTGACCTGTTGAGTATCGTTAAGAAGTATCTAGAAAAGGGGGAATCCGGTAGAATTCCCCCTTTCAATATTGGCGGGCACGTTGTCGTGCTTTTTTAATGCGGCATATAAGAAATTTTTCAATCATCGCCCATATCGACCACGGAAAGTCGACGCTGGCGGATCGTTTTATTCAAACGTGTGGTGGTTTAAGCGATCGTGAGATGGAGTCTCAAGTTCTTGATTCTATGGATCTAGAACGAGAACGAGGCATCACGATTAAAGCGCAAACTGCGACATTAAATTTTAAAGCCTCGGATGGGGAAACCTATCGACTGAACCTAATCGATACGCCGGGACACGTTGATTTTTCTTACGAGGTATCCCGTTCGTTATCTGCGTGCGAAGGAGCTTTATTAGTCGTTGACGCTTCTCAGGGTGTTGAGGCTCAGACTGTCGCTAACTGCTATACGGCGATCGATCTTGGGGTTGACGTAATTCCGGCTCTTAATAAAATTGACTTGCCCTCAGCTGACCCAGATCGTGTGATTGAGGAAATTGAGGATATCGTCGGCATTCCTGCAACTGGGGCGCTCACGGTTAGCGCAAAGACTGGGCAAGGCGTAAAAGAACTTCTAGATAAAGTTGTGCAAGAGATCCCACCACCTAAAGGTGATCCTGACGCGCCGCTTAAGGCATTGATTATTGACTCATGGTTCGATAATTATGTAGGAGTGGTTATGCTCATTAGAATGATAGATGGCGAACTTAAAGCGAAAGATCAAATTCGATTGATGGCTAATCAAACAAGTCATCAATGCGAGCAAGTTGGGGTTTTCACACCACGATCTGTCGCTCGGGATAAATTATCTGCGGGGGAGGTGGGTTTTGTTATTTCCGGGGTAAAAGAGCTGCAGGCTGCAAAAGTAGGAGATACGATAACGTTAGCGAAAAACCCTGCAAAAGATGCGCTTCCAGGTTTTAAGGAAGTTAAAGCGCAAGTGTTTGCGGGGCTGTATCCGGTCGAAGCCAACGAATATGATGCGTTAAGAGATGCGTTAGAAAAACTACAATTGAATGATGCTAGTTTGCAATTCGAGGCCGAGACTTCTCAGGCTCTTGGGTTTGGATTTCGTTGTGGTTTTTTAGGGTTACTTCATTTGGATATCGTTCAAGAGAGACTCGAACGAGAATATGGAATGAATCTGATCACGACTGCGCCCACGGTCGTTTATCAGGTATTAATGAAAGATGGTGTTATTTCAGACATTGAAAATCCATCTAAATTACCCGACTTGGCAAAGATTGATGAAATTCGTGAGCCGATCATAACGGCGAATATCTTGCTACCGCAAGACTATGTTGGACCGGTGATGACCCTTTGTAATAATAAACGAGGGATTCAAAAAAATATGCAATATTTGGGGCGTCAGGTGATGCTGTCTTATGAGCTTCCGCTCAATGAAGTTGTATTAGATTTTTTCGATAAGCTGAAATCGGTTTCAAGGGGTTATGCGTCTCTAGATTATGAGTTTAAGGAATATAGGGCTGACGATTTGTGTAAGCTGGATATCTTAATCAACGGTGAGCGTGTTGACGCGCTATCTTTGATAGTTCATCGAGCTAATTCGGTTAGTCGAGGTCGCGATCTAGCAACTCGTATGCGCGGCTTGATACCCCGACAAATGTTTGATGTAGCAGTGCAAGCCGCTATTGGATCGCAAATAGTAGCTCGAGAGAATGTTAAGGCACTGCGTAAAAATGTACTTGCAAAATGTTACGGTGGAGATATCTCACGCAAGAAAAAATTACTAGAAAAGCAAAAGGCGGGTAAACGCCGGATGAAACAAGTCGGGTCTGTAGAAATTCCGCAAGAGGCGTTTTTAGCAATTTTACAAGTCGATTGAACCGATAAAAAAACGAGGGACTGAAATGAAATTTGCAATATTAATGCTCTCACTTCTTTTGTTAACTGGCTTGATTTCTCTTATCGATCGAGTGTGGTTTGCAAAGAACAGATCAAGTGAAAAAGATCCTTGGTGGGTAGAGTATTCCAAAAGTTTTTTCCCCGTTATTCTTGCCGTTTTTTTGCTCAGATCCTTCTTAGTTGAGCCTTTCAAAATTCCCTCTGGCTCAATGATCCCTACCTTGCTGGTTGGCGATTATATTTTAGTAACAAAATCTAGTTACGGCATCAGGCTTCCTATTTTAAATACAAAATTGGTTCCTACTGGCGATGTGGATAGGGGAGATATTGTTGTTTTTCGTTATCCAAGGGACAAAACATTAGATTACATAAAACGCGTGGTGGGTTTGCCTGGAGATCGTATCGAGTATCGAAATAAACGACTTACGATTAACGGCGCAGCGGTAGAGACCACTAGATTAGAGGACTATCAGTACTCTGATAGAAACTCCTATACCACCGCGTGGCAATTTAAAGAACGACTTGGAGACGAAGAGCACTTAACGTTAGTTGAGCCTGAAGAACCAAGCGTTCGTTTGTCCGGTGTACGACAGTTTAATGGTCGCGATAAATGTGTATTCAGTGATACGGGTTTTATATGTACGATTCCTGATGATCATTATTTTATGATGGGTGATAATCGTGACTCAAGTTCCGATAGTCGTTATTGGGGGTTCGTTCCGGATGATCACATTATTGGACGAGCATTTATGGTGGTTTGGAATTCTGGAGAGTTTTCACGTTCAGCCACTTGGCTGAAGTAATTCGTTTTTTCTAGTTAAGGCTAAGGAGAGGAATGCACGAACTAGAGGATAGAATTAAATATACGTTCAAAAATCAGTCTCTTTTGGACGAAGCGTTAACACATCGGTCGTTTGGGACGCCAAACAACGAAAGGCTGGAGTTCCTGGGGGACGCGGTACTCAACTTAGTCATCGGGCGATATCTCTTTGAGCGACATAATGATCTGCCAGAAGGTGAGCTGACTAGGGTTCGATCAGTTCTTGTCGATCAAGATGGATTGACGCGCATTTCAATGGATCTAGATCTCGGCAACTATTTGAAGTTAGGCGCAGGAGAACAGAAGACCGGAGGGAGCGAGCGTCCCTCGATTCTCTCTGATGCCGTTGAAGCTCTTTTTGGCGCGGTCTACATTGATTCTGGGTTTGAATCAGTGGAGCGGGTGATTCAGTACTTATATTCTTCATATCTAGAAAATACCGACCCGCGAGAGTTGAGCAAAGACCCAAAGACAAAACTACAGGAATTCCTTCAAGGCATGCGCTTAGGGCTGCCAGATTATCAAGTGATAGATATACTCGGAGAAGCGCATGATCAGGAATTCGTTGTGGAGTGCCGAGTCTCAACGTTTGATGTGGCAGCTCGAGGAAACGGTCGTAGCAGGCGTTCAGCGGAGCAAGAGGCAGCTAGATTGGCATATAAATTAATTTCTGAGCGGGAAGCCTAGGTGGAGCATGAGTGATAGTTTAGTTCCAGAGATAGAAGTGCCGGACATGTTGATTGGATCAGTCGCTGTAATCGGTGTGCCCAATGCGGGAAAATCCAGCTTACTCAACGCTTTATTGGGGACCAAACTGAGTATAGTTTCTCGTAAAGCTCAAACGACCCGCCACAAAATATTAGGTGTTTACTCTGATGAAAAGTCTCAGATTCAGTTTCTTGATACGCCGGGATTTCAGCTAACTCACAGGTCGATGCTAAATAGCGCAATGAACCGTTCGGTGTCGAGTAGTCTTGTTGACGTGGATGTGGTCGTTTTTGTTTTGGAAGCTGGACTTATTCAAAAAGATGATTTGAAACTTATCGAGATGTTTCCTGACAATGTTCCGGTTATCTGCGCTGTTAGCAAGATCGATCAGTTGTCATCTCCGAACGAAGCATTGCCGTTTATGGATCGAGTGAACGATCTTTTTACGTTTACAGATATAGTCCCGACCAGTGCAAAGAGAACCACGGGCTTAGATAATTTAATAAGTTCAATTCAATCAAAACTCCCGGCAGGAAAGCCAACTTATGATGAGGACGCGTTAACCGACAGGCCTGAGCGGTTTTTTGCCGCAGAAATTATTAGAGAAAAATTATTCCATCTTATGGGAGATGAAATACCCTATGGGGTAGCAGTGGAGATTGAAGAATTTACCGTGAATAAGGGACTTCGAAGTATTAACGCGACGATTGTTGTCGCAAAAAATGCGCACAAAGGAATGATCATCGGTGCGCAAGGCAGTAAATTGAAGGCTATTGGAACTAAGGCTCGAGTCGAAATGGAGTACTTTTTCGATGGCAAAGTTTTTTTAAAGTTGTGGGTTAAAGTTAAGAAAGGTTGGGTCGATGACTCAAAATCGGTTAAATATTTTGGATATGAATGAGGCCTAATGTCGAGCCAATTAAGGACATCTGAGCAAGAAGCCTATGTTCTGCACACATATTCATATCGGGAAACGAGCTTAATAGTTGAGCTCTTCACGCGACAGTATGGACGAATTGGGGTTGTCGCAAAGGGTGCGAGACGTCCAAACTCTTTATTGCGTAGTGCGCTTCAGTCATTTCAACCACTTTATACATCTTGGGGTGGACGCTCTGAGTTAAAGACTCTCTACGGGGCTGAGCTTAGGTTTGGGTTGGCTCGACTGAAGGGTAAGGCATTGATGAGTGGTTTTTACATTAACGAGTTAATCCTCAAGCTCTTAATAAGAGATGATCCGCATGAGCATTTGTTTGACGTTTATGAGCATGCTGTTAAGGCACTCAGTGAGCCACGACCGGAGGTTGAAAAAATCTTACGTCGCTTTGAAAGAATTTTACTCTCTGAATTGGGATATGGCATTACGCTCAGTCACGATGTAAAAACGAATAAAGAAATCCAGAAGAATGAAATTTATACCTATCTCTTGGGACGAGGGCCAACGAGAGTCAGTCCTGATGCAAAGATAGATTTGAAGTTATCAGGAAAAGCATTAATGGAAATTTCAGACGATAATTTGGATGATCCAGCGACACTTTCACAATGTAAACTACTTATGCGTTCGCTAGTGACGCATCATTTGGGTAATAAGTCTCTGCATACACGGCGCTTATTAATTGACCTTCAGACAAATTAATTACTATATTGATGACAAAGTTAAGTGTTAATGTCAATAAAATTGCTTTACTCAGGAACGCGCGGGCACTTGATATGCCAGACGTAGGACGGTTAGCAGGTTTGGCGCTTCAGTCAGGAGCCAGTGGCATCACAGTTCATCCAAGGCCTGATGAACGTCATATCCGTAAGAGTGATGTGTTACCACTATCCGAGGTTATCAAACAATTTCCCAATGCTGAATTTAATATTGAGGGTAATCCTTTTCATCAACTGATGGATATTATTCGGGAAATCAAACCTCATCAGGTTACATTAGTGCCTGATGACATCGCTGCATCGACTTCAGATCACGGGTGGGACTTAGCGACAGACGGTGCGCGTTTAGAGCCTATCATTCAAGAATTGAAATCACTTGAAATCAGAGTCAGTCTATTTATGGATCCGTTAGCTGATCAGATGATTGTCGCGAAGGAGCTCGGCGCTGATCGAATTGAGCTCTACACAGAGGCTTATGCGAATGCCTATAAAACGAATGATCAAGACCACGTAACCGGTAAATACCACGACACGGCTGTCAGTGCGGCCAAAGTGGGTTTAGGTATCAATGCGGGCCACGATCTGAATTTAGACAATTTATCTTATTTTTTAAGTCAAGTCCCTCAAGTTGAAGAAGTCTCGATTGGACACGCTCTGACGGCCGATGCGCTCGAGTATGGTATTGAAAACACTGTGCAGCGTTATTTAGCTCAAATACAAAGCTCGTACACCTAAATGATATTTGGAATTGGTATAGATCTTCTGGATCTAGAGAGAATAGAGCGACTCCATCAAAAATACGGAGAGCGTTTTGAAAGGCATGTGTTGACTCGTGAGGAAATGAGCCAGTATCACTCAATCGTACGTAAGACGCATTACTTAGCAACACGATTTTCTGGCAAAGAGGCTATATCAAAAGCATTGGGTGCGGGCTTGCGTTCGCCGGTTACACTGCACTCTATAAGCATCATAAGTAATGAGGTAGGAAAACCCGTCTTATTTTTTGACTCCAAGTTACAAGACTATTTAGATGCGCGCCATGTGACTGGTGTGTTTGTGAGTTTTAGTCATGAAGGCAGTTTACTGAGTTCATATGCGCTTGCAGAACGCGCCCAGGTCGAATGAGCGGGCGGATAATCATTGATATTTCTGGATTTGAGCTAACTCGTTCAGACCGAGTTCGAATTCTTAACTCGAATTGTGCGGGTGTCATTTTATTTGCGCGTAATTTCGATAATAAGGATCAGCTGAAGCAATTGATTCGACAGATAAATGCAGTTAAAGAAGAGCCCCTTATAATTTGCGTTGATCAAGAGGGAGGTCGAGTTCAGCGCTTTAGAAATGGCTTTACAAAAATTCCGCCAATGAGGCTCCTCGGAGAAATCTGGGACAGAGACCCAGCCCATGGATGCGTGATTGCGCGGGATATAGGTATTGTTCTAGGAGCTGAACTGAAAGATATGGAGGTTAATCTAACTTTTGCGCCTGTTCTAGACGTCAATAGAAATAAAAATTCAGTGATTGGAGATCGGTCATTTCATTCGGAGCCGCAAGCAATAATTGAGCTCGGTCGTAACTTCGTTGATGGTTTGAGTCAAACCGGCGTTGGCTCTGTTGGGAAACACTTTCCCGGGCATGGTGGAGTCACCGAGGACACTCATCTGGACAAAGCTAATGACAACAGAGAACTGTCAGAAATTTTAGATATGGACGTTAAGCCTTTTGCCGCGCTCTCATCTGTCTTTTACGGAATAATGCCCGCGCATGTGAGTTATCCCAATGTCGATAGGATGCCTGCATGTTTTTCGCGTATTTGGTTGAAAGAAGTTTTGAGAAAACAGCTTAATTTTCAAGGATTGATATTTAGTGATGATTTATCGATGGGCGCAGCTGCCCTATTAGGAGATATTCGTCTCAGAACGTCTTTGGCTATAGAGGCGGGATGCGATTTATTATTGGTCTGTAATGACCCGGCATCTGCTGATGATGCTTTAAATGTCGCTCATGCGGCACAGCTTCAGGACGATCAACGAGTTAACAAATCTATAAAGACGCTAATGGATATGCCGATCCATATCTCGTTTGATTCAGGTGAATATCGCCAGTCTCTGATGCGTATCGAGACTGCTGTTAATGGAGATCTAAACTAGTTCGACCGTTCCATGTATTCTCCGCTATCAGTATTAACTCTGATTTTTTCTCCGGTTTCTACAAATTGAGGCACAGCTACTGTAATACCTGTTTCCATTTTAGCTGGCTTATACGATCCAGTAGCGGTCGCTCCTTTAATTCCGGGCTCGGTATCTTCGATGGTTAAGACAACAGAAGCAGGAAGTTCGATTCCAATGGGGCGCTCGTTATGCATATTGACCTTAACATCGCCGTTTGGTAGAAGATAACCCGCTTGTCCTTCAAGGAAATCAGCTGGTAAATTAAGCTGCTCGTAACTTTCTTGATCCATAAAGACGTAATTGTCGCCGTCTTGATAGAGATATTGCATATCGCGTGTTTCGACAAAAGCTCTTTCGACTTTTTCGTCTGTGCGGATACGCTCGTTTCGTTTCGAGCCTCCTTCTACGTCTTTTAGCTCCAGTTGCATAAATGCGCCACCACGACCCCCAACATGAACATGGTAGGATTTGACAACTCGCCAAACGCGTTTGTCGAGTTCAATTAGATTTCCAACGCGCACTTCGGTCGCAAGAACTTTTGACACGGTATCCTCGATCAAATTTAAAATAGAAGACTAAGATTCTACATCATATCAATCATGAAACAGGCCGTTTAACTCTAAATGACAATAAGTAAAGAGACGTTTTCAAGTGATTGTTGCAAGTGCTCGCGTTTAGCAAAATTTTTAAGTGAAGTGCGCGTCACTCATAGTGAATACTTTGCGCGTCCCGTCCCGTCTTTTGGAGACCCGAATGCGCGTCTTTTAGTAGTTGGTTTAGCTCCAGGGATGCATGGTGCTAACAAAACAGGACGTCCGTTTACTGGGGACCATGCAGGCATATTGCTATATCGCACCCTTTTTGAGCAAGGCTTTTCATCAGCAGCGGTCTCTAAGTCGTCAACGGATAATCTTGAGTTAAAAAATTGTCGTATTACGAATGCCGTGCGATGCTTGCCTCCTAAAAATAAGCCGATTGGTGAAGAGATTAAAAACTGTAATGGCTACCTTCTGGAAGAGTTAGAGGAGCTTCCCTCTCAAAGCGTGGTTGTGTCTCTAGGGTCCGTTGCGCATTCATCCGTTCTGAAGGCTTTGAAGCTTAAGCAGTCAGGATTTCCATTTGCGCACGGTGCCTTTCATAAGCTTACTCCTGATCTTATGATGATCGATAGTTATCATTGTTCCCGCTATAACACCCAAACTCGTCGATTAACTGCAGATATGTTCTCAGCGGTTTTCCTTAAAGCCCGAGAACTGCTCGAAAAAGATGAACTCAAAGCTTAATCAACCTCATTTTGATGGTCTCTCCGAGGCAAAAAGGCTACCTGATCTACCAGGGGTATATCGAATGCTGGGTGTTGACGAAGCGGTGCTCTATGTTGGTAAGGCAGTCAACTTAAAGAAACGAGTAATGTCGTATTTTAGAAACTCCGAAACGTTGTCTCCTAGGATTCAGTTAATGGTGAAGCAGATCACTCGAATTGAGTCTACAGTGACGCGCTCAGAATCTGAGGCACTTGTTTTAGAAAACAGCCTCATTAAATCGCTGAAGCCTAAATACAATATTTTATTCAGAGACGATAAGTCATATCCTTATATTGTCTTAACAAAGCATGCTTACCCTAAGCTAAGTTCGTACCGTGGCTCGATAACTACTAAAGATCGGTTTTTTGGGCCTTTTACAAACACTTATGCAGTAAGAGATAGCATTCACTTGTTGCAAAAAGTGTTTCGGCTTAGAACTTGTGAAGATACGGTTTTTGCGAATCGATCCCGTCCGTGTTTGTTGTATCAAATAGAACGTTGTTCGGGGCCGTGTGTTAATCGAATAGCCGAAGAAGAATACGGAAAAGACGTTACTAATGCATCCTTATTTCTTCAGGGTAAAGAAAATGAGGTTATTCAGTCTCTAGAAAAAGCAATGCTTAATTGCTCTACGAACATGGAGTTTGAAAAGGCGGCTGTATTACGTGATCGGATACGGTCTTTGACAAAAGTTCGTGAAACGCAATTCGTTACAGGAAGTGGGGATAGAAACGTTGATATTGTTACTGTTGCGAGTATTGATGGATTAGTGGGGATCAACTTAACGGTCGTTCGAGGAGGATCACATCGGGGCGACAAAGTTTTCTACCCAAAAAACGCATCTCACAAAGATGAGGTGTATGCCCTGGAGGCCTTTCTCACACATCATTATCAAGGTGGGTCGGTCCCAGATGAAATTGTAATTAACAAAAAAATTGATAAGGCAGTGTTCGTTAAATATTTCGAGCAAGCTTTTAAAAGAAAAGTCCGTATAAGCGATAATCCCATCTCAGAGCGTCGTATGTGGTTAAAGATGTCCGAGCGAAATATTGAATTATCAATCCAACAGCGACTACTAACAAAGGAGACTCAGGAAGATCGACTCGCGGCACTCCAAATAGCTTTGGGTTTGGAGGGCCAATTGGAAAGAATTGAATGTTTTGACGTGAGTCATACGATGGGTGAGGCGACTGTCGCATCCTGTGTCGTTTACGATCGTGGTGACATGCAGCACGGAGAATATAGGCGGTTTAATATTGAGGGCATTACACCCGGTGATGACTACGCAGCAATGAATCAGGTTGTATCGAGGCGTTACCAACGAATTATTTCTGGAGAAGGTAAGTTGCCAGATCTCATCTTGATTGATGGTGGTAAAGGGCAGTTATCTTCTACTTTAAGCGCGCTAAGTGAGCTTAACTTAGATGACCTTTTGGTGGTTGGTGTGGCTAAGGGTGAGGAGCGTAAGCCAGGAGAGGAGACTTTAATAAACGCAAGAACGGGTGAGGTTATCAATCTTCAGTCCAGTGATTCTGCGCTGCATTTAATTCAACAGATTAGGGATGAATCACATCGATTCGCGATACAAGGACATCGTAAAAGACGAGATAAAAAACGAACCCAGTCACGACTTGAGGATATCGAAGGTATTGGGGCTAAAAGACGGCAGCGTCTATTGTCACAGTTTGGTGGAGTGAAAGAAGTCGCTGCAGCTGGTGTTGAAGAGATTGCTAAAGTGGATGGCATCAGTAAGAAACTTGCAGAACATATCTATCGGCAGTTACATTAATGACTTCTATGCGCTTATCTTTACCAAATATATTGACGTGGGGACGGATTCTTTTGATCCCGTTACTCATTGTTGTTTTCTATATACCTGACGGCATGCTTGCTTCTTCGGGCAAGAACTTAACTGCTGCGTTAATCTTTACTCTCGCTGCTATTACCGATTGGTTAGATGGTTATTTGGCGCGTCGATTTAATCAAACGACGAGATTTGGTGCGTTTTTAGATCCTGTTGCAGATAAATTAATGGTGACTACTGCATTAGTGATTCTAGTTTGGTTAGATCGAGTCGGTATATTTGTTGCGGCTATTATTATTGGTCGAGAGCTCGCTATTTCAGCACTACGTGAGTGGATGGCGATTATTGGCGAGAGTCGCGGAGTTGCGGTGTCCTACATTGGCAAACTGAAGACTGGGGCGCAAATGATAGCGATAATTCTTTTGTTTTTATTTGAACCCATTTACTTTATCCCAACCTATATTTTAGGCACAATACTTGTCTATATCGCGGTTGTCCTGACAGTATGGTCTATGTTTTATTACATAAAAAAAGCAACGATAATCTTGGCGGCAAATAATGAATAAATTGGGGCGGCTTTTGTTCTAGTGGGATGACCGTAGTGTCCTGCCCGAGAGGTATTGAACATAATAAGACGAACTTCATAGAATTAAGGATGTCTCGACCCTTTCCAAAATACCATCAATCAATCAATTACTTGCACTCAGGATTTGCATTAAACGTCAAATGGCCCTAAAATCATCGCCTCTTAAAGCGGGAATAGCTCAGTTGGTAGAGCGCAACCTTGCCAAGGTTGAGGTCGCGAGTTCGAGCCTCGTTTCCCGCTCCAAAGATTTAATTGGGAAAATGGGTATTTAAAGTGGCCCTGTTGCCACCAGTACCGTTTTCCTTTTTTGGTTTGAGCGCCTGAAGTTAAGCGGTTATATAACGGCTAAATTGAAACACTACTGTGACAATATAGGCGGGATGGCAGAGTGGTTATGCAGCGGCCTGCAAAGCCGTGGACGCCGGTTCGATTCCGACTCCCGCCTCCATTCATAGTTGTGGCGTTTGTCAGTGTTTGGTGCGCCCGGGTGGCGAAATTGGTAGACGCACGGGACTTAAAATCCCGGGCCCCTTAAAGGCGTGCCGGTTCGATTCCGGCCCTGGGCACCACTAAACATTAAAATGCTCATAGGGATCTTCTCTCCACTTCCTGTACACTCTGTACAGCTGAATTTTTACAAAATATTTGACTAATAATGCTCAGTAAAAATCGATGGAATTAATTCGCTCCGCGCACAATAAAACGATTCTGAGGATTCAAAAATTAATTAAATCTCGCTCAGCGCGCCGAGAATCGGGGCAAATTGTTCTTGATGGCATTCATTTGGTTCAAGAGTGTCTTCAACATGGTTGGGTTCAGGATGTCCAAATATTAGTAGAAGATCCCGTTACCAACGAGGAAATTACTGCGCTCATTCAAGATGCACCTCAATCGGTACCAATTACTTTGGTCGAGTCGCATGTTTTTAATAAAATTAATACGACTAAAACGACACAGGGAATCGTTGCGGTTGGACGGATTAACCATAAAGTACAATTAACGAAAAAGTCAAAGTTCGCTCTTGCTCTAGAAGGTATTCAAGACCCGGGTAATTTAGGATCTATTTTGCGTTCTGCGGCAGCGTTTTCTGTGGATACAGTATTTTTATCGTCGGGAACTGCGGATGCTTTCTCGCCAAAATGTTTACGCGGTGGGATGGGGGCCCAGTTTCGCTTGAGCATTCGTGAAGACTCTGATTTAGCGTCGGTGGTGGATGAGTTTCCCGGTCGAACAATAGGGACGTCAAGCTTGGAAGGTCAAAATATTGACGCCATTAACTTTAAGGGTTCAGTTCTTCTATTAGTTGGCGGTGAGGGGAGTGGTTTAAGTGATAACCTTTTGAAAAAGGCGGATAGCATTGCCTCGATTCCCTTGGATAACCAAGTTGAGTCTCTAAATGTTGGGAGTGCAGTTGCTATTCTTTGTTTTTGTAAAAGTCTTTTTGGTTAAAGCCTACCAAAAAATCTAGGTTTAACTGTCGACTGATCTATTCGAAATTTGCTCTTCAGGCGAGGTATCATCCTTTATCTCATTGCCTATTTTTCTATTAATAAAATTTAAAATCGATAGCGAACCATAGGGTAAATGTTAGACTCTATGTACTTTAACGTTGATCTTGTGATTAAATCAAATGAGAGATGCCACAACACATAGCGGCCTGTTTGTTCGGTTGATTGGAATAATTTTGTTTGTATTTCCGATGCTTGGGATGTGTGATGAGGATTATGACCGATGCGTTATTAACTTCGGGGATAATGGTGTCTTATCGTTGACTAGTCTTCAGCAAAGAGCAGAGGAGGGCTTAGTTGAAGCACAGTATTGTTTGGCGGTTGTTTACCATGAGGGTAAGAACGTTGCTCGGGATCGCGCTGAAGCCGCTGTTTGGTATCTGCGAGCTGGTCAAAAGGGGCATTTGGAGGCTCAGTATTGGTTATGCATCCTGTATCGAGAGGGGATCGGTGTTGAAGCGAATGCGCTTGAATCTCTATATTGGTGTCAAAGAGCAGCCAAGAAAAACCACGCTAATGCGCTTTATGCCTTGGGACAATGGTATTACGGTGGATATGGACGTAATAAATTTACCGACTATTTGAATGCGTACATCTGGTTTTCAAGAGCTGTAATGGCTGGTGATGAAGCCGGTGAGGATATGATCCGCTTGCTGGAACGTCAGATGACGGATCTTCAAATATTAGAAGCAAAGAAACTGCTTGAACGACACTCGCCATAACTTGTTTTGTTGCGCTAGTAATTTCGTATCCGTAGCTAATGTTTTTTAAATGTTTTAACTTTAAGCGGCGCTTCGTTTCAAAACACACCCGCTTTTCTCTTACTGTTTTTGTACTCTTGTTATGGTTTCCGTTTTCCGCAATCTGCGATGAGGATTATGACCGTTGCGTATCGATTTTTGGATCCGATGGAACGCTCACAATCGAGTCTCTGGATATTTCGGCCAGTAACGGTAATGTTGATGCTGAGTACTGTCTTGCAGTTGCATATCATGAGGGTAAAAACGTATCACGTAATCGTATCGAGGCAGTTAAATGGTATTTGCGAGCTGGCCAAAAAGGGCACTTAGAGGCGCAGTATTGGTTGTGCATTCTCTACCGAGAAGGCATTGGTGTTGAGGCTAACGCGCTTGAATCTCGATATTGGTGTAAAAGAGCTGCGAAAAAAAATCATTCCAAAGCCTTATATGCGCTTGGGCAATGGTACTACGGTGGTTACGATAGGAATATGAACACTGATTATCTGAATGCATACGTTTGGTTTGCTAGAGCAGTGGTTGCTGGAGAGCCGGGTGCAGACGCCATGATTCAACTTTTGGAAAATCAAATGACCGATCTTCAGATCCTAGAGGCGAAAAAAATTATGGAACGCAATTTACCCTAAGTATTAGGTTTAATTTCTTTAGTTTTCTCGGTAACTTGTAAATATCTCATGGTTATCGCCTAGAATAAGTAAAACGTCATAGGGGTCCTGGCGTCCTTGATACTGAGGTCCATCCATACCTGGAGTGCCGACGGGCATCCCTGGAACAGATAGTCCGACGGCGGTGGGCTTTAGCTTGAGTAATTTGCGAATGTCCTTTGCAGGCACATGCCCTTCGATAACGTATCCGTCAATAATTGCAGTGTGGCAAGAGCCATATTTCTGTGGCATTCCCACGTGTGCGCGAACACGGTTATTTCCTGTGTCGTAATGTGTGACTTCAAATCCATTATCTTCGAGGTGAGTGATCCAGTCTTTGCAACAACCACAAGTAGGACTTTTCCAGACTTCAATTAAGGTTTTATTTTGCGCTTTAATGTTTAATGGTAAGAACGATAATGAAGACATTGCTATCACTTTTAGTGCATCTCTTCGGAGCATGGTGTTTTTGCCTTTCAATTTTGAGCGTGATTATTCTTTAGTTGATGCGAATGCTTCTAGAGCCATTGATCTTGAGCTTGAGAGGTCAATGACAGGTTTAGGGTAGGTTTTTCCTAATTTAACATTAGCTGCTTCTAACACTTCTTCTGGGGCTTCCCAGGGATTGCACAAGTACTTGTCAGGAAGGTCACTAATCTCTGGAATATACTGCCGTATAAATTCACCAGCGCCATCAAATTTTTGACCTTGTGTTACCGGATTAAAAATTCTGAAGTAAGGTGCCGCATCGGCACCGCATCCCGCCACCCATTGCCATCCAGCACTATTATTCGCTAAGTCAGCATCAAACAAGCAGTCCCAGAACCATCGCTCACCGTGTCGCCAATCGAGTAGTAAATTTTTAACGAGGAACGAGCCAACCACCATCCTGACTCTGTTATGCATGGTTCCTGTGGCCCATAATTGACGCATGCCTGCATCTACAAATGGCACCCCTGTAAGGCCTTGTTGCCACGCCTTGAGCAGATCAAGATCAGTACTCCAAGGAAAGTTATCGAATTTTTTTTGTAAATTTTGAGTGGGTAAATCTGGATTATGAAAAAGTAGGTTGTAGGAAAACTCTCTCCATCCAAGCTCACTGCAAAAGTGATCCACGTTTGCGTCCGCAGGTAAGCTTCTGGCCTGGTGCCAGGCCTGATTGGGAGATAGTTCTCCGAAATGGAGGTGAGGGGATATGTATGAAACATAAGGCTTAGAGGGATAATTACGTCCTTCCTTATACCGATCAATACCATTCTTAATGAACGACCGAAGGCGTTTGTGAGCCCCTCGTTCTCCAATTTCCCAATGATCTAGAAGCGGTTCGTGCCATGGTGTTCGAGGAAGCAACCCTAGGGACTCTATTGTTCCGCGTTGTTGGTGTTTTAAGTACTTAATACTCGTTGGCGCCGCCGTCGGGATTCTTGGTTCCATCGCATTTAAGCATCCTTTGCGATAAAAAGGGGTGAACACGCGGTAGGGTGTTCCATCAGCTTTATTGATAGTCTGCGGTTCCCAGAGGAGTGATCCGTTGTGTGACTCGGCATGTACACCCAACTTTTTTAGACGTTTCTTGACGATTGTGTCCCGGCGCATGGCCCAGGGTTCGTATTGGCGGTTCCAGTTAACATGCGATACCCCGTACTGCTCTACGATGTTAGGAATTATCTCCAGCGGATCCCCTTTGAATAACGCGAGGTGTCCATCCAAGCTTTCATTAAGCTTCTCTAGGGAATAATGAAGCCAAACTCGACTTGCTGCCCCCGGCTGAGCGTCGTGAGGGTGTGCGTTATCATAGATGTAGATGGGTAACACATCACCCGTTTGGACTGCGTTTACCAGCGCAGGATTGTCCGATAGCCGCAAATCGTTCCTGAACCAGAGGATAACCTTAACAGTCATCGATGTGGGTCTCTGTGTGCGTTGTTGGTGTCATAGCTACATGATCCTCTATAATTAAGTTGGATATTAGAATCATTTTAGGGTTGTAATTGGACATTTGCCCAGTGACTACAACTTGTCATAGATTACTCCAAGACCTTACTAACGCAAAAAAATTTACCGGTATATGGTGATGGCCAACAGGTTAGAGACTGGTTGTACGTGACGGA
>CAJQIK010000097.1 GCA_905478365.1 uncultured Burkholderiales Genera incertae sedis bacterium | reverse complement strand
AGCACTCCGAATGGTTTTTTTAGAAAAAATCACGATTCAATCCATTCGCGCGCAGTTGAAATTGCAATTTTCACGGACTTTGATCCTGTACCGCCAATATGATTACGACTCTCCAGCGCTTTTTCAAGAGACAAAAGGCCAATCATTTTATTATCAATTAACGGACATATGAGCTGCAGTTCTTTGATAGATAAGGCGGAGATGTCGCAATTTTTTTGGCTTGCCAAATTCACCGCTTTCGCTACTACTTCATGAGCTTCTCTAAAAGGAAGGCCCTTGCGAACAAGGTGATCCGCAAGATCAGTTGCTGTTGCAAAGCCCTTCGCAGTTGCCGCGTACATCGCGTCTTTATTTACTGATATACCGTTTAACATATCGGCAAATACTAGAAGTGTGTCACGGACAGTTTGCGCTGTATCAAATAAAGGCTCTTTGTCTTCTTGATTGTCCTTGTTGTAGGCAAGTGGTTGCCCCTTCATTAGCGTAAGTAATGCCACAACGTGTCCATTAATCCGGCCAGTTTTACCTCGAACTAATTCAGGGACATCAGGGTTCTTTTTTTGAGGCATCATAGATGAGCCAGTACAGAATCGATCGGCTATTTCTATGTAATTAAATTGAGGGCTCATCCAAAGGATCAGCTCTTCCGAAAATCTCGATAAATGCGTCATCAGCAAGGCTGCAGCCATGCAAAATTCTATTGCAAAATCACGGTCAGAAACGGCGTCTAGAGAGTTTTCACAAACACCGTTAAAACCGAGTGCCTTTGCAACGTGAAGTCTATCAATGTTAAAGGTGGTGCCAGCCAGCGCCCCTGAGCCTAAGGGTAGTTGATTCACGCGTTTATTTATGTCTTGCAGTCGTTCGACATCTCGTTTAGTCATCTCGAAATAGGCCATCAAGTGATGTGCGAAGGAAATCGGTTGGGCCACTTGAAGGTGGGTGAGGCCAGGCATCACTGTACTGGTATGGAGCTCCGCGAGATTCAGGAGATTGGTTTGAAATTGATGTATCAATCCAACCGTTATATCGATTTGATCTCTTACGTAAAGCCTTATATCAGTGGCAACTTGATCGTTTCTCGAGCGAGCGGTATGAAGTTTTTTACCTGCATCCCCAATTAATTCCGTGAGGCGGTACTCGATGTTAAGGTGGACATCTTCGTAATCAAGTGACCAGTTAAAATCACCGTTTTGGATTTCAGACTTAATTTGTGCAAGCCCCTGTTTGATCGCTAAGAGTTCCTCATCGCTGATTATTTGCTGAGTAGCCAGCATTTCTGCGTGTGCGATGGAGCCCTTGATATCATATTCAGCGAGCTGATAATCAAAACCAACGGAGGCGGTATATCTTTTAACGAGCTCGTCGACTGGTTCATTAAACCGCCCGGACCACGATTCTTGAGCACTATTTTTGTATTTTTTACTCATAAATGAATATTTTTTGATTCTTCGTTTTGATATTTTAGTGGTTTTGGGGAGGATAAGTATATTTCTAGACAAGCATATATCCAAAATACCCATTTCGCACTTTCTAAGGAGGCAGTTGTGCTTTGGTAAGGTATCATTAGGTTTACAAAGTGAAGAAACAGTATAAGGCTTGACTTGATTGAGGATTAGCTTGATTACTGCCACTCAAAATTTTATGTTTTGGTTGATGAACTGGAAGCAATTCGAATGAATAAGGTGGTTATCGCGACTCGAGAGAGCGCATTAGCACTTTGGCAAGCCAATAGAATTAAAGATTTACTATTGAATGCTGATCCAAAGCTACAAGTTGAAATCCTTGGGATGACAACCGAGGGA
The DNA here is from genome assembly GCA_905478365.1 of uncultured Burkholderiales Genera incertae sedis bacterium. GTDB lineage: Bacteria > Pseudomonadota > Gammaproteobacteria > Burkholderiales > Eutrophovitaceae > Eutrophovita. The sequence continues at coordinate 1,868 of CAJQIK010000097.1, read as the reverse complement.
GATCAAAAATTAGAAACCTCCCTTGCTAAAATAGGCGGTAAAGGTCTATTTGTTAAAGAGTTGGAACAAGCAATGCTGGATGGGCGCGCCGACATTGCGGTCCATTCTATGAAAGATGTGCCCGTTAATTTGCCAAAGGGTTTTCGTATATCAGCCATTTTAGATAGAGAAGATGTCAGAGATGCTTTTGTTTCCAACAATTACAAGCGCTTGAGTGACGTGCCAAAAGGCGGAGTGATTGGAACATCTAGCCTTAGACGTGAAAGTCAAATAAGGAACCAGTTCGATGGCCTGAGTGTGCGCCCATTAAGAGGGAACATTCAAACTCGCTTGCGCAAACTCGATGAGGGTCAGTTTGAAGGTATTATTTTGGCCGCAGCCGGGTTGGAAAGGTTGGGTCTTCGAGAACGAATTGTTCAGTATTTACCCGTCGACATCAGTATTCCGTCTGTAGGACAAGGGGCTTTGGGAATTGAGTGTTTGGATACGCGGCAAGATATTATTGATTTATTAAGTGGATTGGATCACGAGCCAACAAGAATATGTGTAGAGGGTGAACGCTCAGTGTCTAGATTATTGGGCGGCTCATGCACCTCACCTTTAGGAGCTTATGCCCGTATCTTAGATAATCACCTTGAGATGAGCGCGTTTGTGGCTGCGCCAAACGGATCGACGTGCCTCAGAGTGGTGGGTCGAGATGAAATTAATAAGAGCGGTGCGATGCGCTTGAGTCAGAAGCTTGTCAATGAGTTGAGTGCCCTGGGCGCTCGCACGCTTCTTGATGCAATTGAATAGGCGTATTCCGTGACGCATAGGACTTTAGAGGGGAAAGCAATATTGATTGCAAGACCACGGGGTCAGGCAGAGTACCTTATGAATCAAATAGAGAGTCGAGCCGGACGAGCAATACTTTGTCCCGCTATCGATGTGATCGAATTACCCACTAAGTTGATCGGCTCGGTGAGCGCGTATGATGCTGTTATTTTCGTCAGTCCAACTTCAGTTCAGATGGGGTGGAAAAAAGTTAAAGGATTGATAGAGGGCTCAAGAAACACATTGATAGCAGCTGTAGGCAGTGCTACCGCAAATAAAATCTTGGGTGAAGGTTTTAAGGTACTCTTTCCTGAAGGCCAGGGCGGGGCACGTGCACTAATTGCAGTGCTTAGAGACCAACTAAACCTATCCAGTTCTAGGGTGTTAGTGGTCAATGGTGACGGTGGGGATGGTGATTTAGAGGATTTGTTAAAGCTTGAGGGTTTAGAAGTCGACACTTTTGCGTGTTATCGGCGTTTGGATATACGAGACGCTAGCCAGCCTGAACGCTTGGGCGCTATGCGTGATGGATTTGACGCATGGGTTGCTACCAGTCGAAGATCCATCGGTAATATGTTGGCTCAATTCAAGGGCCAGAGAATAAAGTTGAAGACTACTCCACTATTCGTAAATCATTCTGCTATTGCTAATGAAGCTCTCGTGAAGGGTGTGACAAATGTTTTTGTCTGCCAAGATGCTGGTACGGCTATGATTCAAAGTATTGAAGACTGGTTTATGTCATTAAAATTTGAAGAATAAGAGGGTTTTCTTTTGATGGATCAACAAAATTTGGAATCAAAATCTGCTGATGAAGGTGATGGCATAAAAGAGGCCGCGCCCTTACCTGAAAGCATAGCTGAATCTAAGGGGCCTTGGCTTATTAGGTTTTCTGCGTTCATCGGGGTAGTTAACTTAATCGCAATCATACTGTTTGGTGTTTGGTATGCCCAAAATATTACAAATACAAATGACCAAATTGAAGTGAATAAGCTTGCATTAAATAGGCATGCGAATCAACTTCAAATTGAATTGAGTGAGAGTGTTCCGAATTTAGG
>CAJQIK010000096.1 GCA_905478365.1 uncultured Burkholderiales Genera incertae sedis bacterium | reverse complement strand
CACCGTTACCCATAGATGAATTGCGGTCATTCACAGAGGTCTACGGTAGAGTTAAAAATGATTACGTAGAAGCCGTAGATGATAAAGAGCTCATCGAAGAAGCCATCAATGGCATGCTTTCTGGCCTTGATCCCCACTCGGCCTACTTGAACGAAGAGGCCTTCAAAGAAATGAAGGTGGGAACGCAAGGGGAATTTGGCGGGCTCGGCATTGAAGTTAGCATGGAAGATGGCTTTGTTAAAGTAGTTGCGCCGATTGAAGATACGCCAGCTTGGAATGCGGGGTTGAAATCAGGCGACCTGATCATCAAACTTGACGAGTCCAACGTGAAGGGCATGACGCTGAACGATGCTGTTAAGCTAATGCGAGGCAAGCCAGGCACGGATATTATTCTTACGATTGTTCGTAAGGGGGAACCTCAGCCTCAAACAATCACCGTGACTAGAGACATAATCCAAATCCAAAGTGTCAAATACCGGATGCTCGAAGAGGACTACGCTTACTTCAGAGTCACACAATTCCAAGAACATACCGGAGAAAAATTAGGTCAAGCAATCGAGAAACTTTTTGCTGAGAACGAAGGACCGATGAAAGGCATGATTCTGGATCTTAGAAACGATCCCGGTGGTCTATTGACTGCGTCAATCGGAGTATCCGCGGCCTTCCTTCAAAAAGACAAACTTGTTGTGTACACTGAGGGCAGAACTAATGACGCGAGGATGCGCATGTATGCTCGCCCTGAATTCTACGCCCGAGGGCCTAAAGGAGACTACCTAGCTAACGTGCCGGAAGCGGCGAAGACAGTCCCAATGGTCGTGTTGGTCAACGGCGGCTCTGCTTCTGCATCGGAAATTGTAGCTGGAGCTCTGCAAGATCACAGACGCGCAGTGATCATGGGCACGCAAACTTTTGGTAAAGGCTCCGTGCAGACGATACTACCTCTCGGCAACGGCACAGCCATCAAACTTACAACAGCCCGATATTTCACTCCGAGCGGCCAATCGATTCAGGCAAAAGGTATAACCCCCGATATTATCGTTGAGGATGCTACGATCGAGACCAAACAAAGCTCTCCTCTCATGCGTAAAGAGGCCGATCTAAAGAATAGATTAGACAACCCTCAGGGTGGTGATGGCAGTGAGGCACAGGAGGTCGAAACCACTGATGCAAGTGCGTCTTCAGACGAGCCTGCAGACTACCAGTTAGGCCAAGCGTTAAACCTATTGAAGGGTCTACAAATCTTATCGAGTCGTTGATTTTAAAAAAATAAACCCCTATCCTGGTTCAGAAGGCTCGGATAGGTGAAGTACATAAGAATACGCAAAGCGGCGATATGAACGATGATCAACTCTTAAGATACAGTCGCCACATTCTTTTACCCGAAATCGGCGTAGAAGGACAAGAATCGTTCCAAAAAGGTGATGTGCTGATCATCGGTGCTGGAGGCTTAGGGTCTCCAGCGGCTCTTTTTTTGGCATCTAGTGGTGTGGGTTCAATTACAATTTGCGATGAAGACACAGTCGACCTGACGAATTTACAACGCCAAATCATTCACACAACAGATTCCATTGGATCGCTCAAAGTCGAATCTGCGCAACGTTCGATGGAAGCAATCAATCCGCACGTTCAAATCAAAACCATTAACCGTCGGGCCGAAGGACAGTTGCTTAAAAATTTAGTGTCTGAATCATCGATTATTCTCGATTGTTCTGATAATTTTAAAACACGTCATGCCGTTAACAAGGCATGTTTCGAGTTTAAAAAACCCCTAGTATCCGGTGCAGCTATAAAATTTGACGGGCAACTGGCTGTTTTTGACGCGAAAAATCCGGATAGTCCTTGCTACCAATGCCTATTTCCTGAAGAAAACGAATTCGAGGAGACTCGATGCGCAGTCATGGGCGTTTTTGCTCCATTAGTAGGTATCATAGGTACAGCTCAGGCTGCCGAAGCTCTTAAATTAATGGGCAATATCGGTCGGCCTGCGGTTGGAAAGCTAATGCTCTTTGATGCTCTTGCAATGGAATGGCGGTCAATCAAATTAAACAAAGACCCCAAGTGTGCGGTCTGCAGCGGCTCCCTCTAATTAAGACTCATCCGCACTCGCAAGTGCTCTAAATATCAGTTAAGAACATCCTCATCTGAATTTCGCTGTACATCGTGGGATCCTTGGTATACCGACTCTTGGCGAATTGATGCCAACGACCGATTACATAAGCCATCAGCTGATTACCTTTCGGCTCAATTTCGAGTGCCGAGTTCATCTCACCTTGATTAATGGCGAATCTCAATGACTGTTTCAATGAAGACTCTAACCTATCGTGCAAACGGTTAATTCGATCCTGTAATCGATCATTTTCATGGACAAGAGCATCGCCAATTAACACTCTCGTCATCCCCGGGTTTTTTTTTGCAAAGTTTAGCAACACATTAACTATTGCGGAGATCTGCTTTAAACCACTCTTTTCAGATTCAGATATTTTATTGATCAAACTAAAAATTGTTTGCTCAATAAACTCAATTAACCCTTCATACATCTGGGCTTTACTTGCGAAGTGTCTATATAAAG
>CAJQIK010000095.1 GCA_905478365.1 uncultured Burkholderiales Genera incertae sedis bacterium | reverse complement strand
TAACCCAATTTCCGAGACTGACGATATTACCATCGTAGTACGAAGTGGCAAGGGAAAAGTGAAAGTGCTGCAATATAATGCGTCTCAAATTCTGTTTCAAAGCTGAATCTGACTTATATTACCTTTCCGCATTAACCGAAGGGCTTTGACTGAATCCATTCGACCGTCTCGCGAAGACAAGTTTGAATATCTCGAAACGGAACCTCGAGACTGTTACGACGCGTGAAATCAAATTGAGTCGGACGTTCAGCAGAATCAGTAATGGGTAGTGGCATTTGCATGTCAGGAAGTATTCGTTTTAGCTCGCTGTAGATGTCTTGCCAATGCCAACTGCCGTAGACCCCAAAATATCGACCTCTCGCGTCTGCCTTTTCATAAGCAGCCAAAAATAGATCGGCCAAATCGTATAAGTGGCTCAGAGAGATCGAGTCATTGGGTACTTTTTCGTGTCTCCCTGCACCCCCTGTTATTAGTCGGCTAAGCCAAACGTGAGGGTTCCTCTCCATATGTTCGGGGATGATTACTGGTCCGAACATGCCGGTCGGCATGATGACACTCAATCTAATGTCATGTTCCTTCGCAAACCTGAATGCAGCCTTCTCCATTACGGTCTTTGTTGCAGATGTATATTTTTTTGCACGACATTGTGCGTTTTCATCAGACCAGTGATCAACCTCGTTTTTTACAGAAACGGGAGGAATTGGGTTGGTCGAACTGGTGGAGCTACAAATAACTATTTTGTTTACCCCGTTGCGCACAGCTGATCGCATGATATTCAAACAACCGTTGACTGTTGGCATTATGATCTCTCGGTAGCCTTGTTCATCATCCATCTCTTTTGCGAGTGTGCCTGTAGGTCCTTTATAGACGGGAATTAAAGTAGCGATAAAAAGACCATCAGCGCCCCGTGTAGCCTCGTCAAAATCGCCATCAATACTCATATCCGCAGCGAATAGATTCAACCTGTCTCCACCATCAAGGGCTTTAAGAAATGGCGCTTTTGCATGATCCGAACAATCACGCATCGTCCCGTTAATCTGATAACCCCTCAATAGCGCTGCGCGCGTGATGTTTGACCCAACAAGTCCACTTGTACCAGCGACACAAAGGGTTTTTTTATCCTGTTCATTCATATGATTCTTTAATTTTTTTTATATTTGCCCAACTGTACTACGTTTGGCTTTGTGTTCGACCTCTACCCATCAAACCGTGCGCTTTGATTGGAGGATGATCACGAATAGCCTCCTCAACAGGATCGGTACCCCAACCCGGCCGATCAGAGACGATAAGGTGCCCTTCCTCATATACTGGCGTGTGCGTAAATAATTCGTGATCCCATTGAATGCGATCAATATCCACCTCCATAATTCTCAAATTAGGAATGGCCGCGCAGAAGTGCGCATTCATCATCGTGCATAAGTGACCATAGAAATTATGACATGCGACGTTTACTTCGTGAGCCTCGGCAACGGCAGCTATCTTCATGGATTGCCAAACACCATTCCAGGGCGTATCGATAATGGCAACATCCAATGCTTGTCGACGCAAGAAGGGCAAAAACTGTTGCACCCCAATCAAGGTTTCGCAGGACGCGATAGGATGTGGACTTTGAGAGCGGATATAAGCTAGAGCATCTGGATCTCGCGTATCAAGCTCTATCCAAAACATATCCAGATCCTCTATTTCCCGTAAAATTTTGAGATACCCTTCTGTTTTTGCATTGAAATTCAAATCCAAGAGAATATCGACATTAGGTCCGGCCTCCTCTCGAATGGTCTCTAGGTGTTCCCGTAAGCCTTTTAATACCTTTCGATCAATATTTAACTCTGGCGAAAATGGACTGCCAAATCCTGGAGCCCATCCTTTAATTTGTCCGTCTTCGTAACGCCATATATTGGTTTTAACAGCCGTGAAGCCTCTTTGTGAGACTTCACGAGATATCCCTCTCACTCCTTGCTGGTCACTGATCGTTGGCTGGTAATGTGGGATACGTCCTGCGCGCCAACTCACAAAGTGCGACCAATAAACGCGAAGTCGATCTCTAATTTTTCCACCCAATAATTCATAACACGGTAAGCCCAGAGTTTTAGCTTTTGCATCCAATAACGCATTTTCAATAGCCCCAAGCGCTTGCCCTACTACGCCTCCTGCACCTGGTCTAGTGGCACAATAAAGTTCTTCGCGTATCCGCTCGTGACACATTACTGATTGACCGATAACGCGTGGTGATAATTGTTCAATTACCGCTCCTACTCCAGGAGAGCCAAACCCTTCATCAAATTCGCTCCAACCTACAATGCCATCGTCAGTTACAAGTTTTACAAAGTAATAATTGCGCCAACCAGCGCTGCAGGACAATGTTTCAAGCGTTACAACATTAGTAGATTTATTCATTATTGATCCAATATCATGCTGAGTTATTAAAAAAACCCGAACAGCGCACCGTTGTGCGTTAAAACACAACCACGGTTTTACGATATATTCAGATTATCGCGTTAGAGTGAAACCAAACTAGAAAATTAACATAAATAACAGATGTAATTGGGGGTGGAGGCTATGGTTGATAATGAAAGTGAAAAAAAAGGTACGGTATTAGTGTCAGGCGTTGGCGCATCAAATGGATTAGGTGCGGCCATAGCAAGAAAATTCGCGGCTGGTGGCTATCCGGTGGTTATCGCTGGACGCAGCGAAGAAAAACTGCAAAACACTCTAAGTGAATTAGTCGCTGACGGTGCGACAGCGAAGATGCATGTTGCCGATGTAGGGGATGTGAATTCAGTTGTAAAACTTGTAGAAGAGACCGAATCGATGTCACCGATTGAAATGGCGGTGCACAATGCCGGAGGAAATAATCCAGCGCCTTTTCTCGAGGTTACACAAGAGTCGTTTACAACTCACTGGCGTGAACACACTTTAGGAGCGTTTCTCCTTGCGCAAACGGTATTACCCTATTTTTTAGAGCGAGAACGAGGAACGCTTATTTTCACTGGAGCCTCTGGAAGTTTGCGTGGAAAAGCTAAATTCTCTCCGTTCTCCGCTGCTAAGGGTGGTGTAAGAAATCTAGCGCAAAGTTTATCTCGCGAATTTGGTCCCAAGAATATCCATGTAGGGCATGTAATCGTTGACGGTGGCATTGATGGGGAAAGACTCAATAGACGTGCTCCAAAACTCAAGAGCGAACGAGGGGTGGATGGCATGCTGAACATTGATGCGATCGCTGACGCTTATTGGGTACTTCATCATCAACATAGAAGCGCATGGACTTTAGAGCTAGATCTTAGACCTTGGTCTGAGAATTTTTAACACAAGGATTAAAACGTTTAGTTTAAATTAGATCGAGGCGGAAACATGAGAATTTTTGCATTCTTACTGAGAAAGTTTTTACCGGTGATATTGATGCGCCTTATGCCGTCTCTGATACGCATTATAAAGTCAATGTTACGTCGATAAAGGAATTAAATACTATGCCAATCATTCGAATCACAGTACCTGAGGGCACTGAGTTGTCAAAGAAAGACATAATTCGTACTGAGATCAAATCTGCGGTATTGCGTACTTTAGCGCCAAAGGAAACTAAATACGACTACGTCTCTGTATCCGAAGCTCATGGTGTCATTGGAGATGGACTCCCTGTAGTTGATGTTGATCTAAGGCCTGGACGCGAAGCCGAACGAAAAAAAGCGCTCGTTGATGCAATTGCTCGCATATTGTTTGATGCACTGAATGTTGACTCAAAAGATATATACGTTTTATTCCGAGAAAACGTGGCGGAAAATCACTACACAGGAGGTTCACCGCTCCCCGAATGGAAACCCGCAAGTCATTTAGATTCGAGTGATCAGTAACTTTTGACGAACTTTTAAAACAAAATGCCTTCACCTTGCGTTGAGTCCCAGGGTTTAAATTTTTCCATAATAAGTGAGAATTGATCCCACGCAAGAAATGTCTGAAGCCAAGTGTGCAGCTGCGGCCAATCCTGTTGATCGAACCACTCTGGATCTGCGATCCGAAACTGGCGCACAAAAGGAAGACTTGCTATATCGAGGAACCCTTGACGCTCCCCTGACAAATGAGGCGTCTCCTTTAACCATCTATTAATTTGGCTGAGAAATTTACTACCTTCCTCTCTGTGCACTAAACTCCCTGTGTTTTCTAATCCGTAGCGACTCGCGTACTTATAACGATCGAGGTCATTTTTAAATGGGCCATCTAAATTCGTCAGAAAATGTTCTGAATATTCTTTGCGCTTTTCTAAAATTTGAAGCCAATCGTTCGGATCATTTTGTTCGAGAGCCCATCGCATAATATCAATACTTTCCTCTAGGATTTTGCCGTTCGTCAGTTTCAAAACCGGTACAGTCGCTTTGGGGCTATCCGAAACAAACTCCGATGGCTTATGGCGAAGGACGATTTCCCTAAGGTAGACCTCGATACCGCTGGCTTTAATCGCCAAGCGTGTTCTCATTGCGTAGGGGCATCGACGAAATGTCCACAAGATAGGAATTTGGTTATCAAGCATTGATGCTGACATATCTCATAGCAAGGGTATCAATAACAAAGATTTCCGAACATTATACGTAAATACCCCTTGGATCCTTGACCAAGAGAATAATAACAGCCACGATACGATCTCCACGAATACTCATCAAACCCCATCACAGTCTATGACAGTTGATTTCAGTTATGACCCTGTTAGTGTTACAGACGAAGCAACAGCATCTGGTAGGACAGCGGAGATTTTTCAAGATATTCGAGCAACGATGTGCATTCCAATCCTCACATCAATATGGAGAGCCCTTGCCTCGTGGGACGACTGCCTTGAGCGAACCTGGAGTAACGTAAAACCCATATACGTAAGTCGACTGCCAGAACTGATCTTGCCAGAATTCCTAAGGCAAATAGCCCTTTCAACGCCTCAATTCAAAATTGAGGAGCGTGTCTCAACGGCCAATCTTTCTAGGACAGATCTGCTAGATATCCAGCAAATTGTAAACGCCTACAATCGATCAAATACGCTCAACCTATTAGCTCTAGCAGCTTATATCACACCGGCAAGCGAAGGTGCCCCGTTAGTGCTGGATGCCTCATTCCAAAATCAAACCTCGATTCCGTTAAAACCATTGTTACCACGATTGGAAATCACCGACCAAAACTGGAGACATGTTTGTGAGGCGAATACGTTAGGAACGGGTGTGACGAGTAACGTCTCGTCCAGCCAACATGTTGCGACGCTTTGGCGCCACCTTGCTTACTGGCCGAGTTTTCTATCTCTAATTTATGAGGGTTTTCTCCCTCAGCAAGAATCTGGAGCTATTGACGCTATGAGCTCAAAAAGCACATCGCTCGCAATTGATTACGGCGCGGAAATCGCTCGATCGTTTAATACGCACCATGACCCTATACCGGATAGAGCTATGGCGGTCATACAAGGCTATGTCCGAAGTCCAATACAAGTTGCACGTATGGTTGTAATGGGGCATGCGATTTCGAACTGGTTAGGAACATTGGACTGATAATGTCATTAATCAAAAATAGGCCGACCGCGAATAGGATGCAGACTTATTTCTGTACCGTCTGTTTATTAGCTCTTTTCGCGACAACAACGAATATTCAGGCTACAGATTGGTCTCCTGTTTTAGTATTAGAAAATGGTGATGAAATACTTTGGAAATTGGATCAAGTAGTTGAGCCAAAAAAAAGTTTTCTCGTAAATGAACTCAGAGATCTCAGTAAGACTCACGATGGAATCAAGTCTTTTGTTACCCAATTTGAAATTGATTGCGAACGCTTGCGTATAAAGGAAATCTCATACAACTACTATGCTCGACCGAAAGCGGTCGAATTAATAAAAAGCGTCAGTATTAAATCCAATAAGCAGAGATGGGCATACGCTGAATGGAACGAGTACGTCAAATTTATGACGGGTTATTTTTGTGAATAAAGAGAGGATAAGTATGAAAAATTTTAACGCCAAAGGATACGAATTTAGAAGGTACTTCCAATGCCTTTTGACAGGAGCCGCTCTCATTTTGATCCATCCAGCGCACGCCGCGTGTGATGGCGACACAATAGATTGCCAGAACACAACAATTAAAAATTTGAAGCAACAAATAGAGCTTCTTGAAATAGATAATGCCGAGCTGCGATACGATAACGATGATTTGCGTGAAAGGTTGAAAGCAACGAAGAAGAAGCTTGATTTATGCTCGATAAACTTAAAGAACGTGACCGTCGAAATACAATCTTGCGGAAAGTAGATTTGTTGATTAGAGCGAGTTAATGAATTTTATGACACGGTCTCTTTCAGGCTTAACCAGGTCTACAAATTTTTGACGAGACGATAACGCTTCTCCTCCATGCCAGAGAATAGCCTCTTCAATCGTTGTGGCACGTCCGTCGTGCAAGAGCGCAAGACCTCCGGATATCTCATTCATTAACCCAATGCCCCAAAGCGGCGGTGTTCTCCATTCTTGGCCGTTCGCCGATCCCTCAGGTCTGTGGTCCGAGAGCTGCTCTCCCATGTCGTGAAGTAGTAAATCAGTGTAAGGATGAAATGCCATATTGGTAAGCTCTTCAAGTACCGCGTTCTGCCCAGTTATTAAAGTGGATGCATGACAGGAGGCACAACCAGACTCGTGAAATAAAGCTTCTCCGGCTAAAACCTCTTCCGAATCTGTAATTCTCCGTTTCGGAATGTTTAATGTTTGCAAGTATGTTGTTATGTTTTTTAGCCGGCTAGGCAGTACCTCAGGTCTAAAATTATTACCCGTGCAACCCCCTTGACCGCCGCATTTGGCAGCTGAGGGTAATTCTTTGCAACCAATTTGAACTTCTGGACAATTTTTTTCCGGAAAGAAAAAAGTTGTTGCACCAATATCTGAATGAAATGCTACCGCCGTTTGCTGTTTTAAATTCGGCTGCGCTGCCTTCCAGCCAAATCGGCCAATGACGACACGTTCTGTTTCCAAATCAATAACGTAATTTGGACGCCCAGATAGGCCCTCCTCCTTTTGACGTTCAGCGATCTCTAATAAATCTTCGTCTGGTACCCACTCTAGTAAACCTAACCCGATTACCTGCGGCGCAACCCTCATGGACACAAGAGTTGACTCGTCTAAGTCCCCAAAATTAAGGTTTTTTAGCGTAATTATTGGTTTTTTTAGTGTAACAACCGTCGCATCTGGATACTCAAAATTAATGGTTTCGTATGTGACAATCGCATTACCTTCTATTGGTACGCGATTTTCAGCAGCTCTGTTTTGTAATTGATCTCCATACCAAGGGTGAGAGGGTATGACGTCACCATTAGTGTCCCGATAACCAAATTTTATGACGTTGCCCTTCTCTATTTCAGCACCTTCCTTCGCAGGTTGCGCTCGACTGTTGTTCGGGTGACAGCCCAAACAATTTGCCTCATTAAAGGTTGGCCCTAGGCCCCAAACTCCCGGGGCAGGCGCCAAAACCCAGATCTCATCAAATTGTTCATGTCCCTTGATGAATCGTTTCCCGAGCTTCTTGGTTAATCCTTGGTAAGGTAGCGTGAAAGATAATTCACCTGATATCGGACTACTCAGTATTCCGCCTGAATCGTTTAAGCCTTGTTTCTGTTGCTCGTTACTGTGTCCTGTTTGGATACACGTGGCCAGCAAGGCCAAAAAAGATAATGTGAGTTTAAAAGCTTGATTCAAGTCGAACATTAATGATCGTGCTCATGATCATGGTCGTGGTCGTCCTCCCATGGGCTATGTTTCACCTCGGGTGGCATCCAAATGGACTTATAGACTTTCTGCAATTCATTCTCTCGAGCGATTTCCTCTGCATCAGACATTTTCGCGTACTTTGCCGCCGTGGGGCTGGTATGGTTAGCGGTATTGAAACTAGGCGCAGAAAGCACCTTTCTTAATTCACCCTTACATTCCTGACAAGCCGTCGGACCGCTCTCTTTTATGCTATGTCTTGTTTGATAGATGACGAGACAAGCATCACATGCATATTCGTATGTAGGCACAGCTATTTCCTTTTTCCAAAAAAAAAGTGTGCCCCTCTAGAGGGACACACCATGTATCAAGCAATAAGCTTAAGCGTATGCCTTGCTCGCTAAGATATCAGCCTTAGCCGTCATTGCTTTTTGCTTATCGATGTTCCATATTCTCGCTGCATTTTCACCCAACACCTTACGTCTAATTTCTGGCGTAATTTTTGGATAACCATAACCTTCAACTAGCTCATCAGGAATCTGGAAGCTTCTAAATGCATCGATTTGCCACTGAGGATTACCCCACAATAAAGAGTCAGTACCCCAAAGCACATAATCCGGACCTAGATCACGAAGCAACGTACCAATCACGTGCGCACACTCCAGTGGTCGACTTGTGACTGTTGCCGCAAAAGTAGAACCGACCTCGGAATAGAGATTCTTTCTCTGTGGCTTAAAGCCCTTCAGTGCAGCCAATTCATTGTGATAAGGCCAAGCTGAGTGGTATGCAATGAAGTTAAGGTCGAGGAAATCGTCAGCCGCCGCATCAAAGTCCTCTGCGTGTGCGTAACGAGCATAGAACTGACCAAAAGGAATACCTTTGTGACAACCGATATTGGTGATGCCCAGTCGGCGACACTCTTCCCAAATTGGGTAAGCTAGAGCCTCGTCATCAAACCACCAGCCTTTTTTATCTGTGGAGTCGAAGGTATATAGCTTCAACCCAGAGATGCGGTATTGGTCGGCGTACATGTTAAGCCGCTCAAGGGTCTCGTCAACACCTTGATTTGGTGTTAAGCCACCCGCTAGCATAATCGTATTGTCAGGCCATCGATCACGAACACCGACTTGGTAATCCATAGGAATCATATCCTCGCCGCCGTAATCCTCACGGAAACCAAAAGGATTAAAAATTCCGACTGTCGTGTCACTTTCCTCTAAAATCAGTCTGCCGTAATTTTCAACATTCATGTCCCGAGTACCGTTTTCCATACCAAACGCTTTACCCAAGTCATCAAGTAGCTGTACAAACCACATACCACGCTCTGTAGTGTTCACCCCGAGTTGGTAATGGCCCGGCCGCGTACATACGTGCGTATGAACATCGACGATAAAGTCACTGCCCGCCCTGGCTACTTGAATAGCCTCATCTTTAGCAGCAATATCCGCGGCCTCAGCTGAACCGACCTCAAAAAATTTCATTCCGGTTACTTCGTTTGCAGCAATCATCGCTGCGCTTAAACCGAGAGAAGAACGGAAAAAATCTCTACGAGACATGCCTGCTTTTTTTGCGGCTACTCCCATTTTTTCCTTTATCTTCGGCCCCATGTTTCCTGTCATGAACAGTGAGGTTCCGACGCTGTTCCCGTCAAACGGGTCGGACCCTAGCTCCTCGAGTTGCTTATCCAGCCCCTTGTGGGACTGTAGTATATTGAATTCCATTACGTTTCTCCCCTTCCGTATGCAGAATCTAAACTACCAGTTAACTGTTTAGTTGCTTACTCCACGAATGCTTTGAGCCGCCCCTAACACCGTATTTTTTAGGTACAGTAGAAGTACAAAATACACCCTTAAAGATTTTTGAGTCAAGCACTAGAGATTTTGCAGTGCGATAAGTTAGAGCTCAGGCGATTGCATTTAATCGGGTTACACAGGAAATCTAGTTTCTAAGTTACTTAATGAGGACGAGCAGAAAACTAATCATGAAAGCGATAATACACACAAGATTGTCAATGTAAGTACATGTTTTTAATATTTATATTTATTATTTCTTTGTCAGGTCCAGCCCATGGACAATCAGCGGAATTTCACGGCTCCGCAACAGTACAGTTTTTAGAAACCATGCAGCATTCGCAACACATAAAGTTAATTCAACCACTCCATTTCACAGATTCTGGGGGTGATACGTGGACTACGGAGGCTAATCAGGTCATACCGTTAAATCTGCTTACAGATGAAATACGGCTTACTAGACCATTACCCAGCCCCTTTGAATATTTAAAAACGATGATTCTCTTCCATGGTCAAGTCGAGGGCGGACGTTCAGATTGGCGTCGCACACAAGCCATAATTTACGAGGCTCTTATTGCGGAAGGTATGCAAGAGCATTGGGCAAAAATGATCTACGCAGCTGTTCGGGCAGAAGGCTGGCGTTGGGAACCGCTTGAATCATCTTGTTTCGCGATGTGTCATGCAAGTTCACCCTCACTTCGATGGAGGCCGCTACCTGACTATGAGCAATTACGTCACACCCTCGATTGGATACTCATAGAGTTCCCGAGTCTTCCTGAAATTGATGAACGAGTCGAGGCACTCATAACCCATACTGGACCACATATTTTTGGTCAATAATATCCTCATGTTTCCGCCGCAAAGCACTGTCAAAATGATATCATTCGAAGATTACGAAAGAGCAATCCCCAATGACGGTAACGATAAAAACAAACAAAGAAATTGAAAAGATGCGTGTAGCTGGTCGCTTAGCATCAGAGGTTCTCGATTTCATCCAACCAAAAATTAAAGCAGGCATAACTACAGAGGATATTGACAAGATATGTCATGACTATATGGTTGATGTCCAGCAAACAATACCAGCACCTTTAAACTACGCACCACCTGGGCATACTCCTTTCCCCAAGTCCATATGTACTTCAGTGAATCACGTCATTTGTCATGGGATACCAGGTAGCAAAAAATTAAAAAATGGAGATTCCGTTAACATCGATATCACCGTAATTAAAGATGGTTATCACGGAGACACCAGTCGTATGTTTCATGTAGGAGAGCCCTCCATTCAAAGTCGTAGATTGGCTTCACTGACTTTCGAGTGTATGTGGGCCGGGATCGCGCAAATCAGACCGGGCGCCAGCTTAGGTGATATTGGTTCAGCAATCCAAAAAATGGCGGAGTCGGCGGGGTTTAGTGTTGTTCGAGAGTTTTGTGGACATGGTATTGGTGCTACTTTTCATGAGGATCCGCAGGTACTCCACTATGGTGCGGCGGGGACTGGGTTAAAACTAGAACCTGGTATGATTTTTACCGTCGAGCCCATGATCAACGCGGGAAAGCGCGACATACGCCAGTTAGCTGATGGTTGGACGATAGTGACCAAGGACCATAGCCTTTCGGCCCAGTGGGAGCACACAATATTGGTTACCGATACAGGATTTGAAGTGTTGACCGTCTCGGATAAAACGCCTGAACCTCCCAATGGGTTAACATTCTCCGTCTGATGGCAGGCAACAAACCACCCAAAGAGGAGACACTGTTCGTCGCTGATCTTCGAACAAAAATAAAACAAAAAAAACAGCGACTATTTTCCAAGCTCGATCGTAAAACAGATTATCAGTCCTTACTATCGAAACACTCAAAACAGACTGATACCCTTTTAAGATCATTATGGAAACAAAAATTAGCCTCTATTGATGCGACTTTGGTTGCGGTGGGCGGCTACGGTAGAGGCTCTTTGTTTCCCTACTCCGATGTCGATGTCCTCATTCTTATATCAGATACCCTCAAGAAAACTGAAGAGACGAAGATCGCCTCCTTCATAAGTACTTTGTGGGATATTGGATTGGATGTGGGACATAGCGTTAGAAAAATCCATGAATGTATTGACGAATCAAAAAAAGACATTAGTACGCAAACTAATCTAATGGAAGCAAGATTCTTAATTGGTTCTAAATCTCTACATTCACAATTCACAAAAGTTATCTCTCAAAACTTAGAAGAGAAGAAATTTTGTGACGGCAAAATGGTAGAGTTGAAGCAGCGGCATAGTCGCTACAATGACTCGTTTCAAAATCTCGAACCAAACCTAAAGGAATCCCCTGGGGGACTCCGGGACTTGCAAACGATCCTTTGGATTTCTCAAGCAGCAGGTTATGGGTCAAGCTGGGAAGCCATCCGCTCCAGTGGGATCATTACAAAATCCGAACAATTACAGCTTGAAAAACATGAACGAGCGCTAACCCTTGTCAGAACTCTATTGCATGTGCAAGCAGGACGAAAAGAAGATCGTTTGCTTTTTGACTTTCAAAGATTGCTGGCCGCCGAGCTGGGATTTCGTACAACAAGTGCAAAACCTGCTACGGAGCAATTAATGCAAGTTGTCTTTAAAGCATCAAAGTCGGTTAGCCTCCTATCGTCGATAATTTTGCAGCATCTTACTGAGATAATTCATCAAGAGCGAGATGCCAAGCCTATAAGTATCGACACCAACTTTCAAATTCGTAATGGATTTCTTGAAACAACCTCAGCTGGACTTTTTAATAAAAATCCATGTTCAATCTTTCGGTTTTTTTCAATGCTACATGATCACCCAGAAATAAAAGGTATTTCTGCTCGAACACGAAAGGAGCTGTGGCACGCAAAAAAACTCATCAACGACGACTTTCGGGGTGATCCTGAAAACAGAAGTGCGTTCATCAATTTTTTCAAAAAACAAATCGGGTTAACGCATACACTCAGATTAATGAATCAATATGATCTGCTCGGGAAATACTTACCAGAGTTCGGAAAAATATGCGGTCAATTACAGCACGACCTGTTTCATGTCTACACGGTTGATGCTCATATCTTGATGGTAGTGCGTAACTTGCGGCGATTTGCTGCACCTGATATGTCTCACGAATTTCCTTTATGCAGCAAGCTGATCGGTTCATTTAAAAGACCTGAAACCCTTTACATCGCAGGTCTCTTCCATGATATTGCCAAAGGACGTGGGGGTGACCACTCAAAACTGGGCATGAGCGACGCAAAGAAATTTTGCGAGCATCATGGCCTTAACACGCCTGATACAAACTTGGTGGTTTGGCTGGTGGAGCAACATCTTTACATGTCAACAATGGCTCAAAAAAGAGATATCTCCGATCCATTAGTGGTAAAAGAGTTCGTGCGAAAAGTAAAAACTCAACGCCGCTTAGAAGCTCTGTATCTTCTTACTGTGGCAGATATACGAGGAACCAGCCCCAAGGTATGGAACGGATGGAAAGGTAAGCTTTTAGAAAACCTATATTACCTTGCACTCGAGCGTTTAAAAATCGATCCGAATAAACCTCAAAACCTCGTCGAAACAAAAAAAAGAAATGTTAAAAATAGATTAACAGCCTACGCAATACCTAACACTACTTATGGTCGTTTCTGGTCAAAATTAGATGAAAGTTATTTCATAAGACATGAAGAAAGTGAAATTGTTTGGCATACGCGAGTTATTAATTATCAAGGAAGTGATAATCAGGCTTTAGTCAGAGCACGGCTGTCGCCAATTGGGGATGGGTTACAAGTTTTAACATACGGAAAAAATGAACCTCTGGTATTCGCGAGAATTTGTCGCTTCTTTGAAGATACTGAATTTTCTGTCGTTGAGGCCAAAGTTTTCACTACGAAAGACAACTGCTATCTAAATACTTTTCAGGTGTTAATCGATCGATATGCTGAAAACGATTATCAGGATATGATTAATCATATCGAGCATGCATTGCCGATGGCCCTCTCCTCAAGTTCGTTACCAAAATCCAACAACGGAAGGATAAGTAGGCGACTGCAGTACTTCCCTATTAAACCAGAAGTTGATATCCGAGGAGATGAAAACGGTTTAAATTACTATTTGCAGATTACCTGTGGTGATCAGCCTGGCTTACTCTATGCTATCGCTCGAATCCTAACGAAGCACCAAGTCGACATCAAAAACGCGAAGATCAATACAATGGGCGAGCGCGTGGAGGACACCTTATTGATTTCGGGAGACGTTCTCAGCAGTGCGCGCGAAACGTTACGGCTGCAAAGCGACCTAGTGGAAGAGCTCAGTTTGGCTCACAAATCAAAAGAGATGGCTACTCAATAAAGCCAAAAGTCGAAAAATCCCTGATACGAGCAGGATACAGAATACCATCTAGGTGATCACATTCGTGCTGGACCACCCGCGCATGAAAATCAGTAACAGTTCTATCTATTGCCTCTCCCTCAGGATCAAAGCCCCGGTATCGAATTTTTGTATACCTCGGGACCGAGCCGCTTAAACCCGGAACTGACAAACACCCCTCAATACCCTCCTCCATATCTTCGCTTAAGGGTTCTATTGTTGGGTTTAATAATATCGTGAAAGGAACAGAATCCTCACTGGGATAGCGAACGTTGTTTTCGAAACCAAAAATCACTACGCGTTTTAGAACGCCAATTTGGGGCGCGGCAATGCCCGCACCGTTCAAGTACGTCATAGTGTCTTTCATATCACCTATTAACGTATGTAATTCAGGCGTATCGAATTGACTGACTTCCTCAGATTTCGACAACAACGTGGGATGACCCATTTTCAATACTGATTTAATGCTCATAACCTAATTCTCAAACTTAATAATTAATAGATGTTGGATTTCTGAGTGCATGAATGTCTTTTAAGTTACGCCACATCCCATCAATATCCATACCAAAACCAAATACGAATTCATCCTTAACAGAAAAACATGAAAAATCGGGCTTAATCCGATTGGAGCTATCTTGTATCTGCTTTTCAATTAGTACCGCCGTTAAAACCTGACTGGCGCCGTTCCCTATTGCCCATCTTCTAGCTGACTCTAAAGTAGTCCCGCGGTCGAGGATATCATCCAAAATTAACACAGTTTTATCGCGAACTGACATGCTTGGGTACGACAAATGTTTTAATTCTCCCCCAGTTGTTCCTTGCCCATAACGCGACATAGAAAAGACATCGTACCTGAGCGCGAAATCAAGCTCGGTTAGTAGATGTCCCGTGAAACAAATTGAACCATTTAATATGCTCAGAACAACGGGGGATTGATTGCCAATACTTCCCTCGATTTCATTTGCTATTCTCTTGATTTCCCCCTCTATTTCCGCGTGAGTAATTATGATTCTTGCGGACCGACGGATATCATTCTCATCAATTTGCAATGGATTATTCATTTAATGAGACCTTTCAAATACGTTTTAAGGTCATCACCTATTTGAGAATGCTCAAGACCATATTCGATGTTAGCTTTTGCGTAACCCAATTTAGAACCGCAGTCAAAACGTTGGCCTTGCAAAGACACTCCCAGAACGCCATCTCGCTTCGCCAATACTGCTAGTGCGTCTGTCAGCTGAATCTCTCCTCCTGATCCAGTCGGTAAATTTTCAATAACATCAAAAATTTCAAATGGCAAAAGATACCTTCCTACAACGCCTAGATTAGAGGGCGCGTCCTCAGGATCTGGTTTTTCAACTAAATTGGATGCAATCACATGCTCGCCAGTGTGTTCACGAATCTCAACAATACCGTATGCTTTCGACTGATGAGGTTCAATAGCTTCAAGCCCTACAACTGGCCCTTGATTATTTTTTGAAGCAGTTATTAACTGCTGAACCGCGCCTATTGGACCCTTAATCATATCGTCAGCAAGTACCACTGCGAATGGCTCATCTGCTAACGCCGGCTTGGCACATAAAATAGCATGACCCAGGCCTAGTGCGGAGGACTGCCGAACATAAACAAATTCCACTCCTTTTGGTGCTACAGATCGGGCTATTTGTAACAAATCACGTTTATTATTTGAAGCGAGTTCAGCCTCTAACTCATAGGCGCTATCGAAGTGATCTTCAATTGCACGCTTATTGCGCCCGGTTACAAAAATCATTTTCGTAATGCCCGCTTGAGCGGCTTCTTCAATTGCGTATTGAATGAGTGGTTTATCCACGATGGGAAGCATCTCTTTTGGAGTTGCTTTAGTCGCGGGCAAAAAACGGCTTCCCAAACCCGCTACTGGGAATACTGCAGCATTTATTTTCTTATTAATTTTCACTTTCAAGTAACCTTATAAACATTGATTCATCAACAGTTTTTACTCCTAAATCGGTAGCCTTCTTTAGCTTCGACCCAGGTTTTTCTCCTAACACTAAATAGTCTACATTTTTTGACACCGCTCCTATGACTTTACCTCCACGACTTTCAATCTCGTCCCTTACTTCATCTCGAGAAAAGTTTTTGAAGGTTCCAGTTAGTACGAAATTTTTTTCAGCCAAAGTTTTACTCTTTTGAACAGTTCGCTCATTTCCCCAGGTAACACCCATCTCAATTAAATTTTTGATGGCGTCAACATGATCAGGATCGTCAAAGTACTCCCTGATACTTCTTGCCACTATCGGACCAATATCAGGTACGCTCACGAGATCCTCCTCCGAGGCAACAACTAATCGCTCGTACGTTTCGAAATACTTCGTTAATTCTTTGGCAGTTTGTTCGCCAACGTTACGAATGCCCAGTGAATAGATAAAGCGGCTCAAAGTCGTCTCGCGTGACCTTAAAATAGCTTCGCAGATATTATTTGCTGATTTTTTACCCATCCGCTCAAGTGTTGACAATTTTTCTGCCTCTAAGCGATATAAATCAACGAAAGACTCAACAAACTTCGACTCAACAAGTTGGTCAATTAATTTCTCGCCGATACCGTCAATATTCATTGCTTTACGGGAACAAAAATGCCAAATAGACTGTGCCCGTTGAGCACGACATTTCATTCCGGCAATACACCGGTGAACACTCTCTCCTAACTCCTTTACGATGTCCCCACCACACTCCGGACACGAATTTGGCATCGTAAATTCTCTAACGCTTTCTCTTCTGTCGAGCATCGGCCGAACGACTTCTGGAATAACATCACCAGCACGTCGTACTACAACGTAGTCACCGATTTTTATTTCCTTCCGAGCGATTTCGTCCTGATTGTGAAGTGTCGCATTAGTGACGACGACCCCACCTACGCGAACAGGTTCTAATCGAGCCACAGGGGTAATTGCCCCTGTTCTTCCAAC
>CAJQIK010000094.1 GCA_905478365.1 uncultured Burkholderiales Genera incertae sedis bacterium | reverse complement strand
TCTGCGTAATTTACTAAATTAACCAACGAATTTTGGGTCATATGTAAAACCTCCGGTATAGTGTAGTGACGATTTTTCAATCAAAAAAGCTACAGATTCCTGCTATTAAGCCTGTTAAAAAAACCTTTCTTTACGATGTATAACTTCGCTGATTATATTAGAATGGACGACGATAGATTATTGTTACGCACCGGGAAACTACCGTGAAATTCTTCTTTGAAATATTTCCAATTATTATTTTCTTTTTTGTATTCAAGAGCCATGGGATCATGGCTGCCACTGCAGCCGCAATAATAACCACAATTATTCAAGCAGCTTGGTCCTGGGTTCGAAACAAAAAAATAGAGAAAATGATGATGATAAATCTAGGGATTATCATAGTCCTTGGAGGAGCTACATTAGCACTACGGGATGAGACGTTCATCAAATGGAAACCAACAGTACTGTATTGGGCATTTGCAACAATATTGCTCCTGTCCAATATCATTTTCCAAAAGAATCTGATCAAAGCGATGATGGGCTCCAAAATGCAAATGAAAGACTCACTTTGGAACAAATTAAATCTAAGTTGGGCGGGATTTTTCTTATTTATGGGCAGCCTCAATCTATACGTAGCCTTTAACTTCAATACCGATATGTGGGTAAATTTTAAATTGTTTGGAGGTATGGGACTCTTACTTGTTTTTGCATTAGGCCAAGCCTTCCTTCTGGCAAAACACATTACACCCCAAGAAGAAGAGTAAACTAACAGCACGAGTCGAACTTACATCGAAAGAAACCCTCCAATGACTACGATCGACCAGATGAAAGACCGACTCGCTCGAATTCGTCCAACTTCGGTTGACATTTTCGATGATTCGGCGTCTCACGCTGGACATGCTGGAGTCCAAGAAACAGGAGGTGGCCATTATGAGTTATCAATCGTGTCAGAGGCTTTTTCAGGAAAAACAACATTACAACGTCATAGAATGATATATGAGTGCCTGGCAGATCTTATGCCAGGAAAGATACATGCGTTATCAATCCAAGCATTCGCTCCAGAGGAATGAATAATCGATCTTAAGGCTCCTGCCATCCATTTGATCAGTGAGGAAAACTATGAAGGTTTATCGGAATTTATTTAAGACTTTTTTCATATTGGGTGCGCTACATCAATCAATTGCAATTGCCGACAACGAAATTATGGCCATTGTTAATGGCGTTGAGATCTCCAAAACGAAATTTGAGATGTTGGTTACTACCCAAACAAGCCAAGGTCAACCGGACACTCCTGAATTTAGAGAGAATCTTCTTGACGTAATGATAACAAGAGAGGTCTTAGCTCAAGAAGCACTTCGTCGTAAATTACATGAAGATCCAGATGTTGTTCAACAACTCCAAGCGACCCAAGAGCAGCTTTTACTGAATGCGCTCTTCACGCAAATCATTCAAGCCAGCGAACCCGACGAAAAAGCTAAACGAGCCGCATACAGCAAGCTAAAATCTGACCGGGGAGAATCTAAAGAATACCTTACTCGACATATACTAGTTGACGATGAAACTACCGCTACAAATATTATCGCTCGAATCGTAGCTGGCGAGTCATTTGAGTCCCTTGCGTCAGATTTTTCTATTGATACAAGTACAAAAAATATTGGAGGTAAACTTGATTGGGCAGCACCAGAACGATTTGTAAAGGAGTTTTCTGACGCTATGGTTAGCCTTACCAAGGGTGAAATGAGTCAGGAGCCAATATTATCGAGCTTTGGATTTCATATTGTTGAATTGATAGATATCAGAGAGGCATCGTTTCCAACATATGATGAACTGGCAGATGAAATTAGAAAAAATTTAATTACTCAAACACGAGATGAACTAATTTCGACACTCCGAGATTCAGCAAAAATCGAAACATTTGAATAATAAAAAAATAATGGCTTAGTCAACCCAGAATCTTGCGTTACGAAACATATACATCCACGCGCCATCATCACTCCAATCAACAGGATGCCACGAGTTTTGAGAAGCTCTAAACACCCTTTCTGGATGAGGCATCATAATCGTAAAGCGACCATCAACAGACGTTAAACCAGTAGTCCCATCTTCAGATCCATTTGGATTAAGTGGGTATTGGTCAGTGATTTCGCCATAGTTATCAACATAACGAAGTGAAACGTAAGGGATGGCATCAACTCTTTGCTGCTTTGAATCAAATTCGACCAATCCCTCTCCATGAGCAGTAACAACAGGTATTCTTGACCCGACCATATTTCGTAATAATATTGATGGACTATTACTTACCTCGGTCATTACAAAACGAGATTCGAATTGCTCTGATTTATTTTTAATAAAACGGGGCCAATGTGCAGTGCCTGGAATAATTGTTCGCAAATTGGACATCATCTGACATCCATTACACACCCCTAAAGCAAAGCTATCATTCCTACTAAAAAACGCGGAAAACTCATCATAAGCCCGTGCGTTAAATAAGATGGACTTCGCCCACCCTTCTCCAGCTCCTAACACGTCACCATAGGAAAACCCACCGCAGGCTGCTAAGCCAATAAACTCAGTCAATGAAGCGCGACCTGCAATTAAGTCACTCATATGAATATCGATAGCAGAAAAACCCGCACGATCAAAAGCGGCTGCCATTTCAATTTGCCCATTTACACCTTGCTCACGAAGAATTGCAACTTTAGGTCTTATGCCTTTATTTATGAAGGCCGTTCTTGAGGAATCATGGATGTCGAATGTCAGATGAGCATGCAAGCCTGGATCAGATTCATCGAGAATACTATCGTACTCTTGCTGAGCGCAATCTGGGTTATCCCTCATTGACTGCATATTAAAACTTGTTTTTGACCATATTCGTTGAAGCGTCGACCTAGGCTCATTAATCAGAGAGATTCCCCCTGACAAAATCTCCAGCGTATCTTTGTCATTAAGGCCACCTAACGAAATTGCGTAATCT
This sequence comes from uncultured Burkholderiales Genera incertae sedis bacterium, assembly GCA_905478365.1. Lineage (GTDB taxonomy): Bacteria > Pseudomonadota > Gammaproteobacteria > Burkholderiales > Eutrophovitaceae > Eutrophovita. The sequence goes on along the minus strand of CAJQIK010000094.1, from coordinate 14,433 downwards.
TTCAATCCATAAGAATCTAAAACGGAAAAAACCTCATGCTCATCAGTATTGCGTATTTGGATAACAGCTCCCAATTCTTCACTAAATAACGCTGCGAGCTGCACATCTACGTTAGAACCCACATCTATATCAATCGTCAACCCAACTCTGGATGCGAACATCAATTCTGCTAGCGTGACGGCCAGTCCACCGTCCGATCGATCATGGTAAGCCAGGATTTTTCCAGCATCATTTAAATCCTGAATAGCCTTGAAAAAACCAGCCAAAAGCTTCGGTTCTTCAAGATCTGGAACTTCACCCTGTTCTAAAAGGTACGCTTGGTGCAGTATGGAACACCCCAACCGGCTTTTGCCGCCTGCTAGATCAATCAGAATTAATTGGGTCTCAAAATCTGGTGACAAAACTGGCGTTAAGGTTTTTCGGATATCAGAAACTGGCGCAAAAGCTGATATCACGAGCGACAACGGAGAAACAACTTCCAAATCCTTTGCGTCATCGGTCCACGCCGTCCTCATAGACATAGAGTCCTTGCCGACTGGAATGCTTAATCCCAAATCAGGACAAAGCTCTAAGCCTACTGCTCGGACAGTATCAAATAGATTCGCATCTTCTCCCTCGAAACCAGCCGGAGCCATCCAATTTGCCGATAGTTTGATATCTCCCATGTTATTGATTTTCGCTGCCGCTATATTAGTAATTGCTTCCCCGATAGCCATACGCCCAGAGGCTGGTCCACTTATTACAGCCAAAGGAGCACGCTCACCAATAGCGAAGGCTTCACCCAAGAACTGCTCAAAACCCATCGCAGTAACAGCAACATCGCTAACTGGAGTCTGCCATGGCCCAACGAACTGATCACGAGAACAAAGACCTCCAACTGAGCGATCCCCAATTGAGATAAGAAACGTTTTGTCGGCTACCGCTGGAAACGATAAAACGCGTTTAAGAGCATCGGTAGGAATCAATTGCGGCAACGTCTGCTTTTCCACCTTTGGCTCGATTCTCTGCGCATTACGTGTCATCTTAGGTGGCTTATCCAACATGACCGACAGAGCTATATCTGCAGGTTTGTTATCAAAATAAGAATCGACCACCTCAAGATGACCATCATCCGTAGATTCGCCGAGTACTGCAAAAGGACAACGCTCACGTTCACAAATTTGTTGAAAACGTTCTAACCCATCTGGACTAACCGCTAACATATAACGCTCTTGCGACTCATTACTCCATATTTGCATAGGGCTCATACCTGTATCCTCAGATGGGATCCGTCTGATATCAATTCGTGCACCGCACTGCGCATCATTGACTAGCTCTGGTAGAGCGTTTGAAAGCCCACCTGCTCCGACATCATGTATCGACAATATCGGGTTGTGAGGCCCAAGCCCCCAACATCGATCAATCACTTCCTGACACCTTCTCTGAATCTCTGGATTGCCTCTTTGCACTGAGTCAAAATCAAGATCCATAGAGTTTTCACCAGTCGCCATACTGGATGCAGCACCTCCTCCCATGCCGATAAGCATCCCAGGACCACCAAGTTGAATAATCAAAGTACCTGCAGTAAACAATTCTTTTATCGATTGCTGATCAGTAACATTACCTATTCCACCCGCTAACATAATCGGCTTATGGTAGCCTCGCGCAACACCGCGGATTTCTTGCTCATAGTTCCTAAAATATCCACATAGATTAGGACGGCCAAATTCATTGTTAAATGCAGCAGCTCCAATTGGTCCGTCCAACATAATTTCCAAGGGAGAGGCTATGTGATCAGGCTTTCCAATGGATAATTGCTCCCAAGGTTCGTTTTCTCCAGGTATCCTCAAATGCGAAACACTGAAGCCGACAAGACCTGCCTTTGGTTTTGCTCCTCTACCCGTAGCCCCTTCATCTCTAATCTCGCCGCCCGAACCTGTTGCAGCTCCTGGAAACGGAGCAATTGCAGTTGGATGATTATGAGTTTCAACTTTCATGAGGGTATGCGTCAATTCATCCTTAACGTACTCATATCGGTTATCGCCTGCAACTTGGAAACGGTTTACCGCTGCTCCCTCCATGATCGCGGAGTTATCCGAATAAGCAACAATGGTACCTTTCGGCGAGCGCCGATGAGTCTCCCGAATCATATTGAAAAGAGAGTGCTCCTGCTCCTGGCCATCAATCACCCAAGATGCATTAAAAATCTTATGCCGACAATGCTCAGAATTGGCCTGCGCAAACATCATCAACTCCACATCAGTGGGATCTCGGTTAATTCTCAAAAAACTTTGATGAAGATAATCTATCTCGTCAGACGAAAGCGCCAAGCCCATTTCTTTGTCAGCGACTTCGATGGCTCGTCGGCCACCTTTTAGCAATGGTACTGTCGCCATAGGCTGCGGCTTGACATGCTGGAAAATAGTCTGCGCTTCGGTTAATCCAGAGAGGACCGTCTCGGTCATTCGATCATGAACCATCGGAATAATTCGTAAAACTGAAGACGGCGATAGGGACGCATCATTAGTCATCGCTATATGCCACGAAACTCCCCGCTCTATTCGAGATACCTGTTCTAGACCACAGCCTTGAGCAATATCGGTAGCCTTAGTAGACCAAGGTGATATTGACCCTAACCGAGGTACAACTAAAAAATCGGGCTTTTTATTCTCTGATTTAGGATCCTGCGCTCCGTACGTAAGAATTTGAGCAAGCTTGTTGGAATCATCGGACGAGAGCGGCTTATTCAATTCGATGAAATGCCAAAATATGGCTTTGATATCACTTATCTTTGAATCGACTGTTTGTACTTCATTCAACAGTTTATCGAGGCGAAATTTTGAAAGCGCTTGACGCCCTTCTAGAAAAATGACTTCCGGCATGGACTCTCTAATTGTAGTTAAATATCTTAAATTAAGATTATAGCTGACCAGGGACTAAGTAATATCCGACCAAAAACCAAATCACTTATACTTGAGCCATGAATACAACGCCGATCTATCATACTGAGCACATAAGGCAAATAGAGGAATACCTACTTTCCTTAGAGCCACAGCCTCAGCTGATGGAGTTAGCGGGAAAAACTATCGCTGACATAACTGTAAAGGTCGCTACAGATCAGACTCGATCGATTTTAGTGATTGCTGGTCCCGGAAATAATGGGGGCGACGCATACGTTGCTGCGAGGCATCTCAAAGAGTCTAACTTTAATGTGACGGTTGTCGAGCCAATCAAACAGGACTCAGGGTCTCCCGAAAAAAAAAATGCAATCATAAAATGGAAAGAAATTGGAGGTACGACAGAAAATATAATCAACGATGACCAATCATATGACGTTGTAATTGATGGGTTATTTGGTATTGGACTGAAACGAGCAATATCTGGGGCAATCTCAAAACTAATTCAGCGCATCAATAACCAGAGATCTAAGGTTATATCCATAGACATACCATCCGGCCTAAATGCCAGTACCGGCGACATAATGGGCTCTTGTATCAAAGCAGATCATACGGTCACTTTTCTGGGCTATAAGGTGGGTTTACATACCGGACAAGGCCCTGACTATTCTGGAACGGTCCACTTCAGTGATCTAACTATGAGCGATCATCCTCGGATCGAAAACCATGGCTACCTAATAGGATCAGACGTACTTGAAAATGTGCTCGCACCCAGAGAGAAATCGTCCCATAAGGGAACGTATGGACAACTTGCAATTATTGGAGGAAGCGAGGGGATGGTTGGCGCCGCGTTATTATCTGGCAGAGCAGCCCTCAAATTAGGAGCCGGACGTGTTTTTATAGGATTCTTGGAGACAAACTCCGATAAACCTACAATAGATTGGGGACAACCCGAGCTTATGCTATGGGATGCAATGAGCTTAGTATCAATGGGAAATATCACTTGTATCGCCATCGGCCCAGGTCTTGGGAACAGTGATGAAGCTTACAAAGTACTCGAGAAAGCCCTGGTGCAGCCAGTGCCAATTTTACTAGACGCGGATGCATTAAATATCATTGCAGAGCAACCTACACTCTTGGGACAAATAGACAAACGAAGTATTCCAACAATTATGACGCCGCATCCCGGAGAAGCATCAAGACTACTTGGGTGCTCAATAGAAGAAATTCAGACTAATCGAGTACAAGCCGCACTGGATATATCCATTAAATTTAATGCAGAAGTTGTCTTAAAAGGAGTTGGCAGTGTTTGCGCGTTCCCAGAAGGAAACTGGTTTATCAATACGACTGGAAATCCAGGTATGGCTAGTGCCGGAATGGGGGATGTGCTTACGGGCATCATTGCTGCATTGGTTACTCAAGGAGCTTACACACACGCAGCAGTTCTCTCAGGGGTACACTTGCACGGGTTAGCTGCCGATGAATTGGCGCACAACGGTCTAGGCCCCATTGGAATGACCGCTTCGGAAACTATTGAAAGAGCAAGAAAAGTGTTTAATGGGTTGCGAAGTAAAAATCACACCTCACTTACATAGACTTTAAATTGAAGATTCAAAGGAATATTTATGACCGATCAAAATAATTCGTTTGATGCCATTATCATAGGGGCTGGGTTTTCCGGTTTATATCAACTCCATACACTTCGAGATCAACTAAAACTGAGCACATTAACGGTTGAGTCCGGCTCTGATTTGGGTGGCACCTGGTTCTGGAATCGTTATCCCGGAGCACGATGTGACTCCGAGAGTCACTCATACTGCTACATGTTCTCCGAGGAAATCTACAAAAAATGGGAATGGTCGGAGCGCTACCCAGGCCCTGAAGAAATTCGGAGTTATCTCAACTTCGTAGCAGACGAGCTAAACCTAAGAAGAGATATTAAATTTAATACGCTCGTTACCAAGGCTCGATTCATAGAATCTGATAACAAGTGGGAGCTTACGACCGAGGGAGGAGAGACCTATCGAGCGACCTATTTAATCACGGGGATCGGTTGTATCTCATCTGCCAATATTCCAAGCATACCGGGTTTACAGGATTTTCAAGGTAAGTGGTACCACACGGGCAACTGGCCCCACGAGGAAGTCTCTTTTGAAAATAAAAGAGTCGGACAAATCGGTACCGGCTCTACCGGCATTCAAGCCGCGCCTGAAATAGCAAAAACTGCCGGCCATCTCCATGTGTTTCAAAGAACGCCAAACTACAGCGTGCCCGCTCGAAATGCTCCTCTAAGCGATGCCTTTAAAAGAGAATTTCATGACGATTATGAGGAAATAAAAAAGGCTGTGCGATCAACTCCTAACGGCCATCCATTTAGGATTTCGGAAACCAAGGTGTTTGAACATAATAAACATGAAAGGGAAAAGGTTTACGAGGACGCATGGTCAAAGGGTGGATTACAGTTCAGAGCCACTTATCAAGACCTGACTACGAGTAAAGCAGCGAATGATACGGCGGCAAATTTTCTAAAAGAAAAAATTAAGTCAATCGTTCACGATAAAACAACTGCACACTCACTCGCTAATATTGATTACCCATATGCTGGTAAACGCCCACCGATTGACACTAATTATTTTGAAACTTTTAACAGAGATAATGTATCGCTAGTCGATCTAAAACAAGAATCTATCATCAAGATAACAGAGGATGGGATTCAGACTTCGGCTCGCCACATTCCACTCGACATCATTGTTTTCGCCACCGGATTTGATGCGATCACGGGGAAATTTATGGAAATGGATATCCAAGGAAGAAATGAATTAAAGCTATCTGAGGCATGGAAAGAAGGGCCTAAAACATATCTGGGACTACAAACTCCTGGATTTCCTAATCTTTTTAGTATCACGGGACCAGGAAGCCCATCCGTTTTGTGTAACATGCCAGTGCCGATTGAGCAACATGTGGAATGGATTACTGATTGCATTGCTCACATGCGAAAAAACGATATAGATACCTGTGAAGCCAGTGAAGAGGCGGCTGATGAATGGGTTGCTCATGTTAATGAAGCTGCGAACGCAACGCTTTTGGTCACTGTTCCTCATTCTTGGTACCTGGGAGCCAACGTTGAAGGTAAGCCACGAGTCTTTATGCCGTATGCAGGTGGAATGGTGCGGTATAGAGCTTTATGCGATGACGTCGTTAAACACAATTACGCCGGATTCGTGCTGTCGTCAAAAAACGACTCGGAGCAAACTGGGGGAAATAATAGCAAACACAATTTCGACATCACGAAGCAAATTACAACGCCGGGTATTTAATACTAATTAAGCAAATTCCTGCACAAGCTCAACCCGAGAAACGTCATCAGAATCGAACCAATCACATGAATACTGATCAACATCGCAGCCCATCCTAAGCGACCACTTTGCAACAACTGCACTGACTCCACTGAGAAAGTTGAAAAAGTAGTCAATCCCCCCAAAAACCCAGTAATAATCAATAATTTCCACTCGGGGGACAATTGAATGTTGTGAGAAAAAAACTCAACAGCGATACCAATCAAAAAACCACCGACTAGATTCGCCAAAAACGTCCCTAACGGAATGTGTTTCAGAGTTGCATTAAACATGAGGCCCAAACCCCACCTAATCCAGGCTCCACCCGCCGCCCCTACTCCAATCGCAAAAAGTTTTATAAACAAACTCGACTCCTAAGTTCATACCACTGCCAATAAAATACATATTAACCTAACGAGGAAGATCGAAGAAATTCCTAAACCCGTAGGTTTCAATAATCTCCTGAGCTTTCTCAGCTCTAAGAAAAGTTATAAATCGAGAACTTTCCTCTGGATGTTTAGAGCTACTCAAAATCCCGATTGGATAAACTATAGGTTCCGATAAGTTTATCGTTAACAAATGATTCACATGTTCCCTTGGCGCCCGAATATCGGTGGCGTAAACAAAAGCAAGGTCCACCTCTCCACGCGCCACGTAATCGATACACTGGCGTACGTTTTGAGTGAAAATTAAATTAGACGATACACGGCTCCACAAACCTCCCTCTTCGAGGGCTAATCGAGCATAACGGCCAGCAGGAACACTATCTGGATTACCTACAGCTATCAACCTTACGTTCGATCCTGCAATGGCTTCTAAGTCGGCTAGCGGATAGGATAAATCAGTACGCCCAACGACAATGAGTTGATTCTCTGCGACGTTATATACTGATTCTTGCTGAACTAGCCCCTGCTGAACAGCCTGTGCCATAGTCAACTGATCTGCTGAAAAAAATAAGTCTACCGGCGCACCCCTTTCTATTTGCCTCAACAAAGTTCCAGATCCAGCAAAATTTGTTGTTATACGCACATCAGGATTATATTCTTCAAATTGTGCAATAAGTGCTTTTAGTACATCCGTAGTACTCGATGCGGCAGAAATCAAAAGCTCCGTTTCTCCCGTGAAGCCTGACCGACATATCAAAAAACTTAAGGCAATGACAGTTATGGATTTTTTGAAATTAAGCACTAGACACACCCGCCGCACTCAACAATATTTTTCTTATCTCTGGCCTCACGGGTTTTCCGAGCGAATCCCTATACGGCGGATTAGACAAATCAACTGAACCTGAAACCAAACCTTGCTTAATTAGGACCAATCGCTCGCCCAGTTCCGCAACATCTTGGGGATCATGAGTAATGAATAAAATTGGAATATTAAAAATAGATTGGATTTTCTTAAGCTCCGCTCTCATCTGTATCCTCAGTAGTGGATCTAAAGCCGAAAAGGGCTCATCCAGTAAGAGTATGTCTGGTTTTTGCAATAAGGCTCGAGCAAGGCCTACACGCTGGCGCTGTCCTCCCGATATCTCGGACGGATATTTTTTCGAGAAATCCTTAATTTGGAATATTTCGAGCAGCTCTCTAACACGCTCCGCATCTTTTTCTATTAGCCTTTTCGAGAATATTGATCGCTTGGAAAAACCGATATTCTCACCCACTGTCATGTGTGGAAATAATGCGTAATCCTGGAATAAAAAACCAATCCTACGGTATCGCGAAGGAATATTTATGCCTTCCGATGAATCAAAAAGCACACGTCCGTTAATAACGATTTTTCCAGTCTGTGTATCCTGTAGGCCCGCAATAATTTTTAATAACAGGCTTTTACCTGCACCCGACTGACCAAATAAGACAGTAATATTCTCATCACAGCTAAACTGAATGTTCAAACTAAAGTCATGTCCGCCTGAGCGAAAAGTTTGCTGGACGTCTACCTCAACTCCCATTTTTCCTACGCCTCTCGATACTTTGGTTTCAGAAAATAATTTGAAGCAAGTAAAACTACGATACAAACAATTGATGTAACGACTACAAGGAAATTAGCGACCTGATCATGACCAGCTTGAACCGCCTCATACACAGCAATTGACAAAGTTTGAGTCTTACCAGGCAAACTTCCAGCGACCATTAATGTAGCGCCAAACTCTCCAAGCGCACGAGCAAATGCAAGCATAGATCCCGCAAGAATACCTCTTATTGCGAGAGGAAAAGTCACGAGAGAAAAAACTTGAAATTCATTTTTCCCTAATACTCGTGAAGCATCCTCATACCTCCTGGAAACGCCTTCAAAGGCAGATCTTGCGGATTTGTAAACTAAAGGGAATGCAACGATCGAGGCTGCAATGACAGCTCCTTGCCAAGTAAAGATAAGGTTAATGCCAAAATATGTTTCCAACCATGAACCTATTGGCCCGCGACGGCCAAGAAGTACAAGCAAGTAATAGCCAAGCACAGTTGGTGGCAGGACTACAGGTAAGGTCAACAATGCGTCAAGTACTTCTTTGCCCCAAAAGTCTCGTTTTGCGGCGAGCCACGCGACTGAGATACCCATAACTGAGGCAATAAACGTTGCGATACCAGCTACTTTCAAGCTCAAAAGTAACGGCACTGTAACTGCCTCTAGGGTTACGGGAAATGAATACACGACTTAGTTAACTATATTAGCTTAGACTCATAAATATCTGTTTTAAATAAAACTTTGGCGCCATATAGGCGCCAAAGTCTAGTTGCTACTAAAGGGGGTTTGTCGACGTGAAACAACCGTTATCACGTATTTCGTTATATTTAACAAGATATAGCGCTTCTTGTCAATAAATACCGGTCCTACCGCATATAGCGAGAAAATTTACTCATCTCATTGCGTACGCTAGCGGTCGCTTTACGTTCCATAGCGCGATACCGAACGAGAACCTCATGCCCAAACTCCGTCACCTGCGCTCCACCCCCTCGATTCCCTCCGGTCAGCGTCTCCACTAGGGGTGACACAAAGCAATTATTCATTGTGTCAACGAGGATCCAGGCTCTTCTATACGACATACCTAACTCACGTGCGGCCGCCGAGATAGAACCTTTTTTAGCGATAGAATCCAACAAGGCTGCTTTACCAGGACCCATTGCAATCGATTTGCGGAAGCTAACTTTCAGTTGAGGCTGGAGGATATCGGACATTTCCTAAGCTCTATTCGTCATCAGTGGTTTCCCAACGCATCGCAGCCACAGAATCAGTCGTACGCGCATCAACCCAACGCTCCCCCGAAGAAGTCTGCTCTTTTTTCCAAAAAGGTGCTCGCGTTTTCAAGTAGTCCATTAAAAACTCACAAGCTTTGAATGATTCACCGCGATGCGCACTGGTGACCAATACGAGAACAATCTGATCCAAAGGAAGCAAGGTACCCACGCGATGAATAATTAATGCGTCATAAATATTCCAACGACTCTTCGCCTCGCTAACAATCTCTTCCAATGAACGTTCCGTCATCCCAGGATAGTGTTCAAGCGTAAGTGCGGATACCTCATCACCATCATTCAGGTCACGCACTACACCCACAAAACTAGCGACAGCACCGACTTTTGGATTTTTTTGCCGCAACACCAACATTTCTTGGCTTACATCGAAATCTTCCGTCTGTACCCGTACGCTCATGATATTAACCGCCTGTAACCGGTGGAAATAAAGCCACCTCGTCGCCATCATTAACCACGACGTCTTCGGCAACCATTTCTTGGTTAACTGCTATGCGGAAAGATTTATTCTCATTAAGTTCCTCGGCCCACACGCCCTCTTTATGGCGTAAAGCAGTCAGAACGTCTGAGACTTTATTATCAGATTCAGTGAACGTAATAACGAGCTGATTGGTCTCAAATACTTCACGGAGTTTCGCAAAAAATAATACTTTAATTTTCATGTGCACCAGCCTATTTAGACGCAATTATTTTACCTATTTATGAACGAAATGTTTTCGTAGCCACCGGAACGTGACATTGTTAAAACAGACCGTTGTGTTCTATCGTATATAATGCTTTGTAGTATTACACAAATCAATAAAGTTAAAAATATATGACTTCAAACGAATCATCAGAGACCAAGACTGCTGTAACAGACACGAGAACAAGACACCTCCGTGACCTTAGGATTTCAGTTACGGATCGTTGTAACTTTCGTTGCACCTATTGCATGCCTAAAAGCGTATACGACCGAAATTTTAAGTTTCTAGAACGAGCACAACTTCTATCTTTTGATGAAATTAACAGACTCGTAGGTATCTTTAAGGATCATGGAGTGGAAAAAGTCCGTATTACGGGAGGAGAGCCTCTTTTACGTAAACAACTTGAAAAACTTCTTGAAATGATTTCTGTTTCACACAAACTCGACTTAACACTTACAACAAATGCTACGCTACTGAAACAAAAAGCCTCCACTTTGCTCGATGCAGGGCTAAACAGAATCACAGTTAGTCTCGACTCACTCGACGATCATACATTTCAGATCATGAATGATATGAAAGTTCCAGTGTCAAAAGTGCTCGAGGGAATCGAAGAGGCCGATCGAGTCGGATTTAAACCTATAAAAATTAATATGGTCGTGAAGCAAGGCGTCAATGATCAACATGTCGTAGAAATGGCAAAGTATTTTAAAGGAACTGGACATATAGTCCGGTTTATCGAATTCATGGATGTTGGGTCTACTAACGGTTGGCAAATGAGTCATGTTGTACCCTCGAAACAGTTAGTGAGCCAGATCAATGAGGTCTTTCCTATCGAACCAGTCGAACCAAATTACATTGGAGAGGTCGCGGAACGCTGGAAGTATCTAGATGGGTCGGGAGAAATTGGTTTCATTTCATCAGTTACACAAGCATTTTGCGCATCCTGTACCCGTGCAAGGCTCTCAGCCGAAGGATCCATATACACCTGCCTATTCGCAACAGAAGGTACAGACTTACGTATGCTGCTAAGGACTGGCGCTTCGGATGAAACAATCTCAAAGGTAATTGAAAACCTATGGCAAGCAAGAGCGGACAACTATTCTGAAATCAGAACGGCAGAGACTGCCTCCCTGAGGAAGATTGAAATGTCATATATAGGTGGCTAAAAAATTATTAATTCAATACAAAAAAAATGACTAAAAACATAATACTCCGAACCATTACTCAAGAAAGTGATTACGATCCAAATTCCATGCCTGTGGAAAAAGCCCGTACTTATATTGGAGGATTTCTTGAGCCAGTCAGCAGCTCTGAATGCGTATCCATTCGCGATGCTCTTGGCAGAGTTCTATCTGAGGACGTCATTTCACCGGTTAATGTTCCTCAACATGACAACTCAGCAATGGACGGCTATGCAGTCAAAGGAGCAGACCTAACAGAGGGTAAAAAAACAGACCTCAATGTAATCGGCACCGCTTTTGCGGGGCAGCCCTTTGACGGAATAATGCGGAACGGAGAATCAGTACGAATTATGACCGGGGCAGTAGTACCTGATGGCGCAGACACAGTAATCATGCAAGAGCGCACCGAAAAGAAAACAGAAAATGTTGTATCCGTTGACTTTTTTCCGGCAGGAGCAAACACACGAAAAGCCGGTGAAGACCTAAAACTTGGCTCAGCAGCGCTACAAACCGGACATAAAGTCCGACCTGCAGACCTAGGGTTAATTGCCTCACTCGGAATTTCTGAGGTAAAGGTTTATAGGAAATTGCGTGTTGCTTTTTTCTCCACTGGAGACGAATTAGTTGGCGTTGGGACGGCTCTAGGAGATGGGCAAATTTACGACAGCAACCGATATACAATTTTCGGTATGCTCACTGAACTCGGATGTGAAATTATCGACATGGGCGTTATTAAAGATACGCCAGACGCTGTAGAAAATGCGTTTATAGAGTCGGCAAATATCTCTGATGTCGTGATTACTAGCGGCGGCGTATCTGTTGGAGAAGCAGACTTTGTAAAACCGATCTTGAATAAACTAGGTGAAGTTTTGTTTTGGAAAATTGCCATGAAACCGGGACGTCCTCTAGCGTTTGGGAAAGTTGGACGCTCTCATTTTTTTGGACTGCCAGGAAATCCGGTAGCTGTAATGGTGACTTTCTATCAATTTGTGCAGTCAGCATTAAAGACATTACAGGGACAAGTAACGCGCCTCCCGTCGCCAACGTTCAAGGCGCGTTGCACGGAACCTTTAAAAAAAGCGCCTGGACGGACCGAATTTCAGCGTGGAATTCTCAGCAGAGCAGCAGACAACGAGTGGACGGTAAAACCAACCGGAGATCAAGGATCCGGTATTTTGTCTTCAATGAGCCAAGCACACTGCTTCATCGTTTTACCCACAGATATAGGAAAAGTCAAAGCGGGAGAGTTCGTAGACGTCCAGTTAATTAGAGGGTTAGTAGATTCATGAAAAAAATGGATAAGACAGACGCGCAATGGAAGTCTGAATTAAGTGCAACGGAATATCAAATATTACGGAAAGAAGGTACGGAAGCGAGTTTCAGTCACCCCCACAACAAGGAATATCGCAAAGGTATTTTTGCCTGTGTTGCCTGTTCAACACCACTATTTACGTCAGACATGAAGTTTGATAGCGGAACCGGTTGGCCCAGTTTTTACGAGTGTATAGAGGGAGCATTCGAGGAAAAAACTGATCGGAAATTTTTCATGACACGCACTGAATATCACTGCGCTACTTGTGGTGGACATCATGGACACGTATTCCCTGATGGCCCAAATCCGACTGGGCTTCGTTATTGCAATAACGGTACTGCGCTTAAATTTATACCTGAAGATTAATTACGTACCAAGCTTAGCTAGACTGACCTAACTTACGAATAGCTAGTTGCGCGACATCGCTGAGATCACCCACCCCTGACTCCTCAACATGCGCAACGAGCTGCGTGCGCATGCGAGGATTCCAAAACTTTGAAATGTGTCCTACTACCCCAGCAGCCGCAACCTCTTGGTCCTCTTCAAAACTAAAAAAATTTGATATGTCATTTACCATTCTAACTAGCTGAACACCATCCATCGCATTACCCTTTATATTATTACCCGCCGCTCGTGCGTATAAATTGTCTGTCGCCCATCTCTAGCAAATCCTACCAAAGTAATACCGCATTCCAATGCCGTATTAATTGCTAATGACGTTGGGCCAGAGACCGCCACAAGTAGACCTATATTAGCAGTCGCAGCTTTAGACACCATTTCAAAGCTCGCTCTACTCGTAATCAAAACAAAACCCGGATTCTCTTGATAATCACATGTAGATAATGAACCAATCAATTTATCAAGAGCATTGTGTCTACCCACATCCTCTCTCACAGCAATTATGTCCCCAACTTCATTTGCCCAAGCTGCGCCATGAAACGTTCCGACACCCTGATTCATCTCTTGAACTGAACTTAGTAAAGTTATCCCACGCTGAATCACATTATTATCAAATTCCGACGTATCACTTACTTTTCTGTATTTGTTAAGCGTAGCCTCTAGTGTCTCTTCCCCACAAATTCCACAGCCTGTTCGGCCTACTAGGTTTTTTTTTCTCTTTGTGAGCGCGTCACTAATACTTTTGTCAACACTGATATAAGCTGAAATCCCCTTGTCACTAAAGTCGAACTCCACCGCATCAATATCTTGGCGTACTTTTATTATATTTTCTGTAAGCGAAAACCCCAGAACAAAGTCATCTAAATCCGCAGGAGTTACCATCATCACGGAGAATGGCTCGCCGTTATAAATCAATGCTAACGGCACCTCCTCTGCTACAAAATTACGTTCCCTCTCAAGCCCGCCCTCAGCAGTCCACTTGTGCGCCTCTCGCTCAGTGATTGCGGACACAGCCATCTTGATGACTACACGCGCTCAGATTCCGTCGCTTGCGCAAGCAAATCCAGCTGCTGCTCGTTGAATTGCTGGAATTGTTTTTGCCATTCTGTAGGTTGGGTAACAGGTTCCACCTGTACCGCCGTAACTTTAAACTCTGGGCAATTAGTGGCCCAATCAGAGTTATCCGTTGTAATAACGTTAGCTCCTGACTCAGGGAAATGGAACGTTGTGTAAACCACTCCGGGCTGAACACGGTCGGTGACGTAAGCTCTGAGTACTGTCTCTCCTGCCCGACTCCTGATACCGACCCAGTCATCTGTCTTAACACCACGCAGTTCGGCATCGCTTGGGTGAATCTCTAATCGATCCTCATCATGCCAAGCAACGTTCTCTGTTCTACGAG
>CAJQIK010000093.1 GCA_905478365.1 uncultured Burkholderiales Genera incertae sedis bacterium | reverse complement strand
AAATGGATGTGTGGATTAGCAGCCCGATCTCGATTAATAAGGTGCTTGACCTGTGTACAGGATCGGGATGCTTGGCGATCTTAGCCGCCCTTCAGTTTGAAGAGGCCACTATCTACGCAAGCGATATTTCAAAAGCCGCATTGTCGGTGTGTACAAAAAATATAGAGGCATACGATCTCAATAACCGAGTTATTCCTATGCAATCGGATTTATTTTCCGATCTCGACGAGAAGTTTGATTTAATTATTTCGAATCCACCTTACGTAGAGCAGAAGCTAATGGATGGATTGCCGATAGAGTTTGTTAAAGAACCTCAAATCGCTCTAGCCGGAGGCGAAAAAGGGATTGATCTGATCCAAAAAATAATCCTTGAGGCACCAAGCCATCTCAATACCAATGGAATATTAATCATGGAAGTTGGTCGAGATCGTGAGGCCGTTGAAACACAGTTCCCTCAAATCCCCTTCACCTGGATAGAAACTCAAGCTGGTCGTGATTTTGTGCTATTCGCAACCCGCGAAGACCTTTGCTTGGGTCTAGACGTTTGACGCGCAGCAGATTCAAAGGTTGAGTTTATTTTTTTCACACTACGAGACGACCTGCGTTTGGATTTCGCACTCTGCCCCAACTCATCGTTGTCGCGAGCTTTATTAGTTTTAGCACCTCGGGATGATTTGTGTTGAGGGTTACCGAACCCGTGCGTTTTATCTTCGGATGTAACACCGCATTGCGCCTCTAATTGATGGACCTCATTATCTTTGAGCTCTAACCATTTTCCGCGGGTCAAGCGCGGTGGTAACACAATACTGCCAAATCGAATCCTTATCAGACGCGACACCTGATAACCCAGGGATTCAAACATTCTTCGAACGAGTCGATTCCTGCCCTCTTTTACAATGACTCGATACCAACGATTGCGTCCTTCACCACCAATTGCTTCGCATTCCTCAAATTTGCCAAAACCATCAGACAATTCAACACCGGATAGCAAAAGCAATATCTGGTCGTTTGTTAGCTCACCAAAAATACGTGCACTATATTCACGCTCAGTATCGAAGCTTGGGTGCATCATTTTATTCGCCAATTCGCCCGAAGTGGTGAAGATTAAAAGTCCACTGGTATTAAAATCAAGCCTGCCGATTGCAATCCATTTAGCATTTTTGGGCTTTGGGAGGTTAGCAAAAACTGTTTGCCGCTCTTTAGGGTCATCTCTGGATACAATTTCACCTTCGGGCTTATGATACAAAATTACTCTTGTTACCTGAGTGCCGCTGACATCTATTCTCCGCCCTCCAAATTCCACCCGATCCGAACTAGACACACGCGTACCCAACGTAGCTACTTGGCCATTGACTTTAACCAATCCTTGCTCAATGAATTCCTCCATCTTACGACGAGAACCGATCCCAGCCTGCGCTAATACCTTTTGTAACTTCTGAGTCTCAACGATTGAGTCAGAGGCTGCTATCGAGTTTAATTCGTCAGATAATTGGGGTTGCGGTTTAGGCTTTGGCCGCCTCAATCCAGCAGCCTTACCAGATCTTGAAATTTCTCGTTTTCGAGATCTTGTCATAAGTTACCTTATTGTTTTTTGACTAATCAGCCGATTTACGCTCGATAATACTCTGCGCGAGCGTACCGATATCGACATACTCTATCTCTCCCCCTGCAGGAACACCCCGTGAGAGACGGGTCACATTTAAGCCTAGCGGGATCAACTTCTCACTGATGTAGTGAGCCGTTGCTTCTCCTTCATTTGTAAAATTAGTCGCGACAATTACCTCTTTAACCACATCCTCGCTTGCGCGCGTTATTAGTCGATCCAAACCAATTTCCTTGGGACCAACGCCATCGAGGGGAGAGAGACGCCCGAGGAGCACAAAATAATGCCCTTTAAAAGACTGCGTCTGCTCTATCGATTGGACGTCTGAAGGCATTTCAACAACACATATGACGCTTTCATCCCGGTTCGAGGATTGACATAAGTCACATACGGGTTGCTCCGAAAAATTATTGCAGCGCTCACAGTGACGCACTCGGCTCAATGCATTAATTAACGCTTCAGCAATATCCTGCGCTGCTCCCTTATCGTGCTGCATCAAATGAAAAGCCATCCTTTGGGCGGCTTTTGGGCCAACTCCTGGAAGCTTTTTTAGTGCGTCGATGACTGACTCAAGTGCCTGCGGCGTCTTCATTGGATTCCAATAACTTGATCAAAATGGCAACTTCATCCCAGGTGGCAATCCAAGTCCACCGCCCACTGCCGACATCTTTGACTGAGTTACCTCCTCAACCTTTCTTGTCGCATCGTTCATAGCGGCGGCGATCAGATCCTCAAGCATCTCTTTGTCATCATCCATAAGGCTCGGGTCAATCTGAATCCGTTTAACATCATGGCGCCCCGTCATGGTTACTTTAACGAGTCCGGCGCCCGCTTCACCTTCAACTTCCATCCCAGCTATTTCTTCCTGTGTTTTCTTGAGCTTCTCTTGCACCTCTTGAGCTTGCTTCATAAGCCCACCCAACTGTCCTTTAAACATAACCTCTCCAATATTTCATACGGTTTTCAAAAAAAACTAATGGCTGATTACTACTTCGAAGGCCTGATACTCTCGGACACTAAAGTCCCACCAAAATCGCTCTTCAAACTTTTGACAAACGGGTCATCCTCCAGATCCTTGGTCGTTTGATCCAGACGACTTTTTTTCTCAACGATTTGGTCCGCCAACAAAGTATCGTCAGCAACCCCAGCCTTAATTTCCAAGCGACATTTAACGTCTACGTGCTCTCTAATTAACTCTTGTAGCTTGCTTTTATAACGGTCTTCCAGAAGATGCTTATGCTCATCCTCTAGGGATAACTTTAAAGTGCCTTCACTAAAACTTTGAAACTGAGCATTTTCGGCGAGCATCTTTGCCATCCCTGACGAGACTTTTTCGGAGACAAATCTTTTCCATTCCTCGTTCGAATTGAGTGCGCCGAACATGTGATCTTTTTTGGTGTTCTCGGTGGACAACTTTTTAACAGGCTTAGTTTTTTCTATCGAAGGCTGACGACCTTTGTTTTTCTGTGCTTTAGGTAACGAACCTAACTCTGGAGCAGGCAAAAACGCCATCATCCGGAGCATCACCATTGTGAAGCCAACCTTTTCATTCGGCGCCAAAGGAAGATCTCGCTTACCAACCGTTACAATTTGGTATAAGAGCTGCAAATGCTCCTCATCCGTTTGATCCACTAAAGCCTGATAACCTGGGATTAACTCCTCATCAAGACCTTCAACTGTTAATGAAAAAAGTGAAAGACGCTGTATAAGTGTCGCCAATTCATCCAACACATATGAAAACGAGGCGCCCATACGCTCAATGTCATCGGTCATTTGAACCAAAAGATTACCATCCTGTTGAAGCGATATTTCCAATAAGCTTCTAACAAGCGAGTCATCAACAACTCCCAGCATTGACTTGACGGACTCTTCCTGAACACGCCCATCTCCCTGCGCGATCGATTGGTCGAGAAGAGACAGGCCGTCTCTCAAACTACCGCGAGCATAATGACTTAATAACTCGATGCCTCGATCATCAAAATCAACGGTTTCATCATCTAAGATCTTCCTCATCTGTTCTTTGATGATCGGAGCAGGAATTGGCTTTAAATTGAACTGCAAGCAACGCGATAACACAGTGACAGGGACTTTTTGCGGGTCTGTCGTTGCCAGAATAAATTTAACGTGCTCAGGCGGCTCTTCTAATGTTTTAAGCATAGCGTTAAACGCTGAGCGAGAGAGCATGTGCACTTCATCAATAATAAAAATTTTATATTCGCCGACTGTAGGCTTGTAAGCAGCCGTTTCCAGAAGATCCCGCATATTATCCACTTGCGTATTAGAGGCCGCATCCAGTTCAATCACGTCCACAAATCGACTTTGGTCAATTAATAAACAGGAATCACAACGCCCACAAGGATCTGCATTACTCAGCGCTTCGCAATTTAATGCTTTTGCGATAATCCGCGCCAGGGTCGTTTTTCCAACACCTCTCGTCCCGGTGAACAACCAAGCATGGTGCATTCGCCCTTGACTGATGGCATTCGTCAACGCAGTAACCACGTGACTTTGCCCCACTAACTCCGAGAAGGTTTTAGGTCGCCATTTTCTTGCTAAAGCTAAAGACATTTCAGTTTTATTTGTCGATCACATCAAGACTAATTGAAAAATAACATTTGGGCGGCGAGCCAAATCCCCGGCACTTACAAATCATAGCTGTGGCTGCTTCCTTCCGGCCCTGACCAGGTTCACTACATTGCAATGCGGGGTGGCCCGCCATAAACTTTTTTGACTGATTAATTTAATTGTTAGTCTACTCGGCTTCAATAAATTATGCTGACACCACAGGAATTTGAGCAATTTTGCTTTTCCATAATTTAGGTCCTGTTTGGTGTACTGATTCACCACAGCTATCCACTGCAACAGTTACCGGCATATCACGTACATCAAATTCATAGATAGCTTCCATCCCCAACTCTTCAAAAGCAACGACTCGGGATGATTGAATGGCCTTGGAAACCAAATACGCAGCACCACCAACAGCCATAAGGTAAACAGCCTTATGTTTTTTAATCGCCTCTATTGCCACAGGTCCACGCTCAGCCTTACCGACCATCCCAAGAAGACCTGTTTTCGACAACATCATGTCCGTGAATTTATCCATTCGGGTTGAGGTCGTTGGTCCAGCGGGACCGACAACTTCATCGCCAACGGGATCTACGGGACCAACATAATAAATAAACCGACCTTCAAAATTAACACCATCGGGAAGGCCTTCTCCATTTTCTAACAAGTCCTTGATGCGTTTGTGCGCAGCATCTCGGCCCGTAAGTAATTTTCCATTAAGCAACAACGTCTCACCTGGTTTCCAAGTAGTCACGTCTTCCGCAGTTACTGAATTTAGATCCACTCGTCGGGCATCATCTGAAGCACGCCATTGAATCGGTGGGTAATCCTCTGGTAATGGAGGTGTCAGTGCAACAGGCCCAGAACCATTGAGCACAAAATGTGCATGTCTTGTCGCAGCACAGTTTGGAATAACAGCAACGGGTAACGACGCAGCGTGCGTCGGATAATCTTTGATTTTGACATCTAAAACAGTGGTCAAGCCGCCCAATCCTTGGGCCCCGATACCCAACGCGTTCACCCGATCGTAGATCTCAATTCGGAGTTCTTCTAGCTTATTTTGAGGGCCTCTAACCTTCAAAGTTTGCATATCAATCGACTCCATCAAAGACTCTTTCGCCAAGATCATCGCTTTTTCAGCAGTACCGCCAACACCAATACCTAACATACCGGGAGGGCACCAGCCTGCTCCCATCGAAGGCACCACATCCACAATCCAATCGGCTAGCCCATCTGACGGCATAAGCGTCGTAAACTTCGCTTTATTCTCTGATCCTCCGCCTTTAGCGGCGACGGTAATATCGATACTGTTCCCGGGCACCACATCGTAGTGAATGATCGCCGGTGTGTTGTCTTTACTGTTCAATCGCGTGTTTGTTGGATCTTTAACCACCGATGCCCTAAGCGTATTATCTGGATGCATATACGCCCGACGTACACCTTCATGAATCATGTCGGATAAGGGCATCGACACACCCGCCCACTCAACGTCCATACCCAACTTAACAAATACAACGGCCAAACCGGTATCTTGACAAACGGGCCGACGACCTTGCGCGCTCATTTTTGAATTGGTTAAGATTTGTGCGATGGCATCGCGTGCAGCAGGTGACTCCTCTCGCTCATAAGCTAGCGCAAGCGCGTCAATGTAATCCTTGGGGTGGTAGTACGAGATATATTGAAAGGCATCAGCAACGCTTTCAATTACGTCATTCTGCTTGATTGCAGGCATTAGTGAATTCCTCATCTTTTGGATACTGAATTTAAGCTTGTATTATAAATCACCAGGAACTATATAGGCCTCAGAACTTCATATTTGTCGTTCTGCAGGAAAAATACTGTCCATGATTGGACGCGTCGTCTTATATAGGTTAAAACGGTATAATCAAGTACATTAGGTCGCAGCTGTTCTGAGTATAGTCATTTGAATTGATACCACTGCTTCACATCGACCCACAGAGTCATGAAGCGTATAACAGCGAAATTCACCAAAACACCAGACAGTTGGGCCACGGCATGATAAGGAAAGGTATGTATGAGCAATATTGAGTCCGTATTAAAGGAAAATAGAGTATTTCAGCCAAATGAAGATTTCGTAAAGCAAGCGACCCTATCCGGTCAAGCTGCTTACGATACTTTATGCCATCAAGCAGAGGCTGATTACGAGGGTTTTTGGGCGAATTTAGCTAACGAGCAATTACTTTGGCATAAGCCATTCACTAAGGTGCTGGATGATACTAATCCGCCATTTTTCAAGTGGTTTCATGACGGAGAACTCAACGTCTCATACAACTGTCTTGATCGCCACCTCAAAACCATCCCAAACAAGACGGCACTTATTTTTGAAGCCGATGACGGTTCTGTTACCAAAGTCACATACAAGCAACTCTATCATCGCGTTTGTCAAATGGCGAATGGCCTCAAATCGTTAGGAATCAGACCTGGCGACCGAGTTGTCATTTATATGCCCATGTCGATAGAGGGTGTCGCTGCGATGCAGGCTTGTGCTCGAATCGGTGCGACTCACTCGGTCGTATTTGGAGGATTTTCTGCGAAAAGCTTGCAAGAACGCATTATCGATGTAGGCGCTACTGCTGTTATTACGGCGGACGCTCAGATTCGTGGTGGTAAAGAAATTCCATTAAAACCCATTGTGGATGAAGCGATCGCAATGGGCGGATGTGAAAAAATCAGTAATGTTGTGGTCTATAAACGTGCAGGCAACAAAATCAATCTCGTTGATAGCCGGGACGTGTGGTTACATGAACTTACCAAGAATGAGCCTGACGTTTGCGAACCTGTATGGGTTAACGCAGAACATCCCTTATTCATCCTTTATACCTCAGGCTCTACAGGTAAACCAAAGGGTGTGCAGCACAGCTCGGCCGGTTATTTATTGCATGCGATGCTGACTATGAAATGGACCTTCGACCATCGGAGTTCTGATGTTTTTTGGTGTACGGCAGATATAGGTTGGATCACAGGGCACACCTACATTACGTACGGCCCACTTTGCGTTGGCGCCACGCAGGTGATTTTTGAAGGCGTACCCACTTATCCAGATGCCAATCGGTTCTGGAAGATGATCGAAAATCATGCTGTTACAACGTTTTATACTGCACCTACCGCAATTCGCTCACTCATCAAGCTGGGTCCTGATCTGCCGAAGAAGCACGACTTGTCCTCCTTGAGACTACTCGGATCTGTCGGAGAGCCCATTAACCCAGAAGCCTGGATGTGGTATCACAACACGGTCGGCGGTGGTAACTGCCCTATTGTTGATACATGGTGGCAAACTGAGACGGGCGGACACATGATCACACCGCTTCCCGGGGTAACACCACTTAAACCTGGCTCCTGTACTTTCCCTTTTCCTGGAATTATGGCGGATGTTGTTGATGAAACAGGGAACTCAGTCGAAAAAGGTAACGGGGGAATCTTGGTTATCAAGAAACCTTGGCCAGCTATGATCAGAAATATCTGGGGAGATCCAGAACGCTTTAAGAGTAGCTATTTTCCTATTGATTTTAAAGGAAAATACTATCTCGCTGGGGACGGTGCTAACCGAGATGAAAATGGTTATTTCTGGATTATGGGCCGAATAGATGACGTCTTAAATGTATCAGGCCACCGGTTGGGCACGATGGAAATCGAGTCAGCACTCGTTGCCAACGAACTGGTTGCTGAGGCCGCTGTTGTCGGAAAGCCGCACGATGTCAAAGGCGAGGCTGTGGTGGCATTCGTTGTCTTAACCGGAGAAAGACCTTCAGGAGACAAGGCTAAAGACGTAGCTAAGTTACTCCGAGATTGGGTGGGCAAAGAGATCGGTCCGATTGCAAAACCAGATGAAATACGCTTCGGAGATAATTTACCCAAGACTCGCTCAGGTAAAATCATGCGTCGTCTGCTCCGCTCATTGGCGAACGGTGAAGAAATTACTCAAGATGTCTCCACACTAGAGAATCCACAAATTTTAGATCAACTCAAAGAAGCTACCTAGTAAGACAATTTTGACATGGCGAAGCTGCTCATATATTCTGCGCGGCTTCCTGTAAGCAGGAGAGTTGACCGAGAGGCTTATGGTGCACGCTTGGAAAGCGTGTGTACGGTAACCCCGTACCGAGGGTTCGAATCCCTCACTCTCCGCCACTAATCGTTATAAGCATATGTTTTATATATACTTTAAATAATATTAGCGTATTAGGATATCCAAAATCCTATCCAAAAAACTTAGGTACAACAAGTCGTTTATCTCTCACCGAAGGACTTGGGACCCGCACTTCACTGGCTTACGTTATCTATAGGTAGCTTGGGAGATACAAAAAAGACACCACTGAGGTGCCTTATTTGTCACTAATCAAGATGTTAAAAATATGTTTCTAACTTTTTCACAAGGGACTATGTAGTTTTCTTAATATTCTCGAACGTCAGACCCTTAGTCGGTGTTTATCCGAACATTCGGAACCGGTTCTAAAGTCGGACGACTCAATTCAGGATCACCGTCTCTTAAGCACCGAAATTGCACTTCCGCATTTGCATAAGAACTACCGAAAACTCCATCTTTATGAGATGAGCCGATTGGTTGAAAATTTAAATCCTGCTCCTCACAAAAAGCATAACCTTCTTTAAATATCTCTGCTTTAACCGACGATCCTGAGGCCTGCTGTGACTTTGAAGCTGCCCTTGGCTTGAAGCTTATCCCCCGATGGTTTCAACTCGACCTCTTGCTTGTCGGTACCGGCGAGCAAGGTAATCTTGGCCGTCGCCTTGCTGACGTCGACTGGTTTTCCGTGATCGCGCACGTACAACTGAAGTACATCGGGTTTAGCCACCAATTCGTAATCCACATCCTTGATCTCGGTGACCAAGCCCCCGTGCAAGGGTTTGTCTTCATGGCCATGGTCGTGCTTGTCGGCCGCGAACACGGCCCCCGACAACATCAGAGTCAAAGCAAGGGCAGTAGAGATCAGTTTCATAAAATTTCCTTTCAAAGTACGGGTTAAAAACTCAATGCTTGTATGGCAGGGATCACGTTTGGTGCGACGTGGTCGCATGTTGCGGATGCACTGGCTCAGCAGTGACATCCTCTTCTTGCTCGTCTGGTCGATGGGCCAGACGATAAAGAATGGGGAGTACGAGTAGCGTCAGCAGCGTCGAAGACAAGATGCCGCCGATCACCACAGTGGCCAGGGGCCGCTGAACTTCTGCGCCGGTTCCAGTGGCAATCGCCATCGGGATGAAACCCAAAGACGCCACCAAGGCCGTCATCAGCACGGGACGCAAACGGGTCAGCGCGCCGTCCCGAATCGCTGTGTCCAGAGGCATTCCCTCCTCTCGCAGGGTGCGGATGTAGGAAATCATCACAAGGCCATTGAGCACGGCGACGCCTGATAGTGCGATGAAGCCGACGGCCGCCGAGATCGACATGGGAATGTCGCGCAGCCAAAGCGCCAGGATTCCACCCGTCAACGCGAACGGAATGCCGGTAAAAACCAGCAAACCATCCTTGGCGTTACCGAACATCGCAAAGAGCAACACGAAGACCAGGAGCAGAGAGACTGGAACAACGATCTGCAGACGTTGTGTCGCTGACTGCAGGTTCTCAAAGGTGCCGCCCCAGCTCGTCCAATACCCAGGAGGGATCTTGACCTGTGCCAGTGCAGCTTCTGCGTCCGCGACGAACGAGCCCACATCTCGGCCACGGACGTTGGCACTTACAACGATGCGGCGTTTGCCATTTTCCCTGCTGACCTGATTCGGGCCGGGTGCCAGCTCGAAGCTTGCCACTTCGGCCAGTTGAATGAAGTGGGTTCGGCCTTCAGCACCGCCCGTACCCGTTGCGCGCGGCAAGGCAATAGGCAAGCGCTTCATGCCTTCCAGGTCGTTGCGTAGGGATTCGGGCAACCGAACCAGGATGTCGAATCGACGGTCGCCTTCAAACAGCGTCCCGGCCTCACGCCCTCCGATGGCCGTAGCCACGGTGTCTTGGATGTCACCCACGTTCAGACCATAGCGGGCGGCCTTCTGACGATCAATGTTCACTGTCAGCATCGGCAGTCCAGTGGTCTGCTCCACCTTGACCTCGGACGCACCCTGGATCTTCTGCAGCATTGACGATACTTCTTCAGCCGTCTTATTCAAGACGGCCATGTCGTCGCCAAAGATCTTCACCGCAACGTCACTACGGACGCCTGAGATGAGTTCGTTGAACCGCAATTGGATCGGCTGAGAGAACTCGTAGTTGTTGCCTGGGATCTTGCCCACGACCTCTTGCACCGCAGCAAGCAACTCATCACGTGACTTGCGTGGCTCAGGCCACTGCGACTGCGGCTTGAGCATGATGTATCCGTCGGAGATGTTCGGCGGCATTGGGTCAGAGGCGATCTCGGCCGTTCCCGTTCGCGCAAAAATGCGTTCGATCTCAGGGAACTTTGCTTTGAG
This sequence comes from uncultured Burkholderiales Genera incertae sedis bacterium, assembly GCA_905478365.1. Lineage (GTDB taxonomy): Bacteria > Pseudomonadota > Gammaproteobacteria > Burkholderiales > Eutrophovitaceae > Eutrophovita. The sequence continues at coordinate 3,279 of CAJQIK010000093.1, read as the reverse complement.
CGTCGCTTCCAGCTGCTGTTGCATTGCTACCGACTGAGTCAGACTGGTACCAGGGATGCGCAGAGCTTGGATGGCGAAATCGCCTTCGTTCAAGCTGGGTATAAACTCACTGCCCATGCGGGTCGCGATCAAGCCACACAGCACCACCGCCACCGCGGCGGCGGTCAACACGACAGCCTTGGCCGCCATGACACGGTCCAACAATGGGGCGTACCAGCGCTTGGCTTGCATCATCAGCCAGTTTTCCTTCTCGCTGACGCGGTTGCCGATGAACAGTGCGACTGCAGCCGGGATGAAAGTCACTGACAAAATCATTGCCCCAACCAGCGCAGCAACCACGGTGAACGCCATGGGATGGAACATCTTTCCTTCAACGCCGGTCAGGGCGAAGATGGGCAGGTACACCACCATGATGATGAGCTGACCAAACAAGAGAGGGCGGCGCGATTCCTTGGAGGCAAGAAATACCTCGTGAAAACGCTCCGAGCGCGTCAAAGGCCTGCCGTACTGAGCTTGTGCATGGGCGAGACGTCGCACACAGTTCTCGACGATCACAACCGCCCCGTCGATGATGATGCCGAAGTCCAGTGCCCCCAGACTCATCAAATTGGCGCTTACCTTGTAGGTCACCATCCCCGTAAAGGTGAACAGCATCGACAAGGGGATCACGGTCGCCGTAATGATGGCCGCGCGAATGTTGCCCAGGAACAGGAATAGGATCACGATCACCAGGATCGCGCCTTCCAACAAGTTCTTCTTCACCGTGCTGATGGCTTTGTCCACCAAGACAGTACGGTCGTAAACGGTCACCGCATGAACGCCTTCAGGCAGGCTGCGGTTGATTTCAACCATTTTTTTGTCGACTGCTTGAGAGACCGTTCGACTGTTCTGGCCGATGAGCATGAAGACCGTGCCCAGCACCACTTCGCGCCCGTTGTCTGTGGCGGCACCCGTGCGCAGTTCACGTCCCAGGCCAACCTCGGCTACGTCACGCACTCGGATGGGAACACCACCGGCGCTGCTGAGAATCACATTGCTGATGTCGTCCAGCGTCTTGACCTGCCCTGGGGCCCGGATCAAATATTGCTCGCCACGCTTTTCGATATAACCCGCACCCACGTTGGCGTTGTTGCGCTCCAATGCCGTCACGATGTCCTGCAAGGTGACGCCCAGCGAGGCAAGTCGCTCGGGTATCGGCGAGATCTGATATTCCTTGGCAAAGCCTCCAATCGAGTTGATTTCTGTGACGCCAGGCACGTTACGCAACTGCGGCTTGATGATCCAGTCCTGAATCTCGCGCAGATCGGTGGCCGTATAGGGTTGGCCATCAGGCTTCTTCGCACCATCCTTGGCTTCGACCGTCCACAGATAGATTTCGCCCAAGCCGGTCGAAATCGGACCCATGGCCGGGGTAATTCCGGAGGGCAACTTGTCGCGCGCCTCCTGTATGCGTTCGTTGACCAATTGGCGTGCGAAGTAGATGTCTGTGCCGTCCTTGAAGATCACAGTCACTTGTGACAGTCCATAGCGGGACAGGGAACGGGTTTCCTCCAGGTTGGGAAGGCCCGCCATCACGGTCTCAATCGGGTAAGTCACCCGTTGCTCGGTCTCCAGCGGCGAGTACCCCGGCGCTTGGGTGTTGATTTGTACCTGGACGTTGGTGATGTCCGGCACGGCATCGATGGGGAGCTTCTGGTAGTTGAATACGCCGACGGCCGCCATACCGATGACTGCCAGCAACACCAACCATCGATGTTCGATGGCTGCTCGAATAAGTTTTTCAAACATGTGCGTGGCTCCGGTATCAATGGGTGTGTTCGGCAGAGGCTTTGCCGAGCTCAGACTTCACGACAAAGCTGCCTGCCGCTGCATAGGGAGCCCCCGGCTTGAGTCCTTGCACCACCTCGACCCGCTTGCCATCACTGCGGCCCAACTGCACGGGCTGGGCAATGAAGCCTCCGTTCACTTTCAGGAACACCACGGGCTTGTCGCCCAAGGTCTGAATGGCGTCACTGGCCACAGTCACGGGTACTTCCGCCTCCGATGCAGTCACCTCCACACTGACAAACAGACCAGGACGCCAAGCGCCCTTGGGGTTAGCCAAGACCACGCGGGCCTTGGCCATGCGAGTCTGCTCACCGATCAATGAACCCACAAAAGTAATGGTTCCGGTCGCGCTGGCATCGAAGGCCGTCGCTTTGATGGTGACCTTTTCGCCAACCCTGACCAGTGGCAGATCTTTCGCGGGCACATTGATCTCGGCCCAGACCTGTCCCAGGTCAGATACTGTGAACACGGCGGCGTCTTCCTTGACTGCCTCACCGAGGCTGAGATGTTTTTCGATCACCAAGCCGTCGAATGGCGCGCGCAGCTCGAACCGATTCAGCCCCCCCAAAGACCCTGAGGCCAACCCCAAGGCGGACAGCTTTTGCTGGGCGTTGGCCACGGCGACCTCTGCTTCGTGTAAGGCTTGTTCGGCTTGCAGATAATCCTGCTCAGCAGAGACCTTCTGCTCCCAGAGCCTTTTCTCACGTTCATACGTGGTCTTGGCCAAGGTCAATCGTTTTTGTGCCACCTGCAACTCGCTGCGCTGCTCTGATGCCGCCGGGCTGGCGATGACGGCCAGAACTTGACCCCGTCTGACCGCTTGCCCCAAGCTGGCCTGCACACTCTCGACCACACCGGCAATACGCGGAACAACGTGCGAAGTCCTGTCTTCATTCAGACGAATTTCGCCTGGCAGTTGCAAAGCAGACTTAATGCGCGCAGCACCTGCCGTGTCGATGCCAATGGATGCGGCCTTGATTTGTGCATCGCTAAGCTCGACCTTCCCTTCCTCCTGGTTCAGGACAAACATGAAGGGCTCGGTGGCAGTCTGGGCAACGATGCTGATCTCGAACGCGTGTGGCTCGGGCACCACCTCGCGGCTCACCAGGCTGTCCTTGTCAGGTGCAAAATTGAGGGTCTGCGTCTCTCCGGTCAAGCGCGTGATGGTGGCGCTGACTTTGGCTGCATTGTTTGGAAGCGGCTTATCTTTGCTGAACAGCCAGATCCGCAGGCGTGGTTCGCCTCCGTCCTCGGCCAGCAGCGCCTCTAAGCCGAAGTCCCCTTCCTTGAACAGCTTGCCACCATGCGGCCCCTTGCTCGGACCCTCGTGGTGCTCACCGTCTGCATGGCCTTTGTCGTGATCGTGCCCATCTCCATCTTTCTTGCCGTGGTGCTCACCGTCTGCATGGCCTTTGTCGTGATCGTGCCCATCTCCATCTTTCTTGCCGTGGT
>CAJQIK010000092.1 GCA_905478365.1 uncultured Burkholderiales Genera incertae sedis bacterium | reverse complement strand
AAGAAACTGAGTGCGGCAACGAGGCAGCGAAAATTAGTATTAGTCATTAAAGTGTGTCTCCCGATTATATTGTCTGCATCGATACTATCGATATGTGATGTTGTAACATAAATAACGATACGTTACAACATATCCATACTGCAAACGGATATCCATATTGCTTGATTCATTACGGGGATAAGACTCCAACACTCTTATCTAGCGTCAACCTAGTGTGTGTCATTAACGCGACACCCCTTAAATCTGTATAACTTGTCTCCACCTATCTTATGGCGCCTCGTTGTTGACTCCAGGTATGAATATTTTGATGGCCACCGAAATGGGCTGCGTGGGACTCTCATTCGTCAATCCACCCTTTCTAATCGCTTGCGGTGCATCTATCAGGGTGGTAGAGTTCGGCACCGAGTTTCTGTTGCTCTTGACCAAAAATCACGAATGTAAAGAAAAAGTTCGTGGTCCCACGTAGATTGTGGGTTCCTCCAAGATCGTGCTTATTGCTAGATCCCAAGTGTTTGAATAAGAGTAAACCGGCGATCCACATGGTGTGGTTGTCATCGGATAGTAACTCTCTATTTGAAGTTGGCGGGAAAGAGAAATAACTATGGAAGTACATAACACTCGATGGCGTCATGCCGTCGATGAGATAGGGTTCGTTGCGTCTGCTAGGACAACTGGCAATTCACGAAAATACCCCCAAGGTGGGCATCTCAAAATCATAAATATGCAGCGACAAATTCTGGGCGAGAGGACCTTATCATAAGCGCGTCTTGCATTTTGACTAAGAAGTGCAATGGAAAGCGCATGCACATTACATACATGAATAGGGCCGTGAACGGAAAGCGCAATAGCGCGCCAGCAACTGCGTCCAAAATTAGGAAAACAATATGAAAAATTTTCAAGAAATGGAACTACCACAGCAAGTATTGGAAACACTCAATGCGATGAAATTCAGTCAACCAACGCCGATTCAAGTTGAGGCTATTCCACCGGCGTTGGAGGGTAAGGATATTCTTGGCTCTGCGCAAACTGGAACTGGTAAGACGGCAGCATTTGGAATCCCGCTTATTGCGAGACTGCTAGCCAATCCGCAAGGGTTGGCGCTCGTGATGACACCTACGCGGGAGCTTGCGACACAAGTATTGAGCCAGCTCAGGCTGATGTTAGGGAAGTCAAGAAATATAAAAACTGCGTTGTTGATTGGTGGCGACTCAATGTCAAAGCAGATTCGTCAAATAAGGGACCGACCGCGTATTATTGTCGGGACTCCAGGGCGAATTAACGATCATTTAGATCGAGGGATATTAAAGTTAAAGCAAGCAGATTTCTTGGTTTTAGATGAAACGGATCGTATGCTCGATGCTGGTTTCACTGTTCAAATTGAAAAAGTAATGGGTTTCCTAGCGCCGAAGAGGCAGACTTTATTGTTCTCAGCCACTGTTTCACCTAACATTGCCCGTATTGCTGAGCGATACTTAAAGGATCCCGTCCGAATTTCGGTTAGTGCATCTTCAGCGCCAGCGCCGAACATTAAACAAGATACGATGCGTGTGAGTGATGGTGCGAAATACACGTCGTTATTAGATAGTCTCAACGATCGTGATGGTTCTATTATCGTTTTCGTTAAAACGAAACATGGCACAGAAAAAATGGCCAAACGGTTGTCGAAAGAAGGGCATAGTGCTGATGCGATTCATGGTGACTTGAAGCAGAACAAGCGAGACCGCGTTATCGCGTCATTCAGAAACAAAAAGTATCGAATTTTAGTTGCTACCGACGTAGCGGCACGTGGTTTAGATATCCCTCATATTGAGCATGTTATTAACTATGACCTGCCGCAGTGTGCTGAGGACTACGTGCATCGCATAGGTCGTACGGCTAGAGCCGGTGCAACTGGATCAGCATTGAGTTTCATTACCCCCGGTGATAGAGCAAAGTGGAACGCAATTGAGCGCTTGTTAAATCCAGGTTCAAAAAGCGGTAGCAAACCGAAAAGGTCTCCGCGAAAACGTACATCGAATGCAGGATCTAGAGGAGACGTCGTACCTTTCCGTCGCGATAAGAAAAAGAAGTGGTCACCTTCTAAAAGAGCTGCTTAATTATTGAGATGTTTCCATAGAAAACTGAGGTTTATTTCTTGCGATAAAATTAATTAACGTAAACGTTTTTTGTTAGACGTCATGTATTAATTTTTTTAGAGTAGCTGGGAGTATATGATGCACAGATTGAGGGATATGCGTTATTGGATGGCATGTTTTTTGGTCGTCAGTTGTGGGTACAGTGCGGCGCACCAGACGAAATTATCTAGCAGCCTATTAAAACTTGACGGTGTAACTGTCAGCGCTGAGATCGAGCTCAATGTTAAAGATTTAGAGGTTGCTCTTGACGGGAATCTTTTCACGGCCGACTCTCAACTTGATGAGAGAGCGATTGAAGATCTATCAGAGGAGATTTTTGAATACGTAGCGACCAATAATCAACTGTTCTGCGCAACAAAAATTGCGGATTCAACACCATTGACGCGGTTTCGTTTCGATGGCGAGCACCTCATTCTTGGCATGCAGTGGGTTTGTGATGCAGATACGCGGCCAAGTCGTTATCAAGTGCGTCTTTTCCAGGAAATCGATGCACAATCAAGGCATGTGGTTAGTATCGAAGGCGATCAGAATTTCGTTAAGCTCTTGAGTTCAGAGGATCAATTTGTGTCGTTTGAGGGCGTTGATAATTCCCTGTGGGATCTTATTAACAAGTTCATTATCTCGGGCGTTGAGCATATAGCAATTGGGTTTGACCACATTGCATTTTTATTAGCTGTTATCGTTTTGGGTCGTAGTTTTTGGCCATTATTTAAAGTAGTGACAGCTTTTACAATCGCCCATTCGATTACGCTTACTTTGGCGGTATTGAATGTTTTTTCGATTCCTTCTCAGATTATCGAGCCGTTAATTGCCCTCAGTATCGTCTATGTTTCAGTCGAGAATTTTTTTGTAAAAGATATCGCGAGACGCTATTGGGTGACATTTGTTTTCGGATTAGTCCATGGGTTTGGCTTTGCTTCCGTACTAAGAGAATTTGGTTTACCGCAAGAGGGATTAGTTTGGGCGCTGGCATCTTTCAACGTAGGTGTTGAAATCGGGCAGCTCTTGATAGTTTTGGCTGCGGTTATATTTTGGCGTTTGATAATGTTGTTACCATATTTTGACCGTTCAGAACAAGGTGAAGCAAGACAAAGAAGCATATCCTTAATGATCTCGGCATCCGTGGGGATATTAGGGCTTGGTTGGTTTGTGGAGCGTGTGTTTTTATAGTTCAGTGAGTTAATAGTTGTTCGAATGAATAAAAATTTTTGGAGGTTGTCGATGTATCGTTATCTGGGTGTTGCATTTTGCGTATGGTCTTTCTTGGCATTTGCTGGGCATCATGAAGATGGTATGCACGTCATGAATGGTTGGGTGAAAGAGCCCCTACCAGGAGTAGACGCGACTGCTGTTTATCTTTCCATACATAATCCTCGCAAAGTGCCCGACCGTTTGATAAGTGTTTCCACTGAACTTGCACAAATCAGCGAAATTCATGAGATGTTGATGGTCGATAATGTTATGAAGATGAGACGACTTGATTCTGGGATTGCGATAGCTCCTGATGAATTGGTGCGTTTGGAGCCGGGAGGTTCTCATATAATGCTTTTTGATCTTAATAAGTCTTTTCAGGTGGGTGAGACCTATACCGTTACGTTAGATTTTGAGCGGGCAGGAAAAATGACAGTGCCAATTACGGTTAAAGCCGCGGTGGATAGTGCCCAACATCACCATCATTGACGGATGACTCGATGACGTATCAACCCAATAGGATGCGAGCCTGTCGTTAATCCATGATTACCGCTGATGGTATAGCGCTTAGGCGCGGGGACAAGGTTCTATTTAAAAATGCTCGCTTTACATTTTATGCGGGGAACAAGATTGGAATAACTGGAAGTAACGGCTCTGGGAAAAGTAGTTTATTTGCATTACTGCTAGGCGACATGCAAGCTGATTCTGGTAGCCTAGGTCTGCAACCGGGACTTGTTATGTCCCACGTTGCGCAAGAGTTGCCGGCAGGTAGCAGACGCGCGATTGATTATGTCATCGATGGTGACGCTGAGCTCCGCGATGTGCAGTTGAAACTTGAGCATGCCGAGAATAATAACGACCCTGACCAGATTGGTATTTTACATGAGCGTTTAAATGCGATTAATGGATATGGCGCTGACGCGCGAGCAAATCAACTATTGAATGGCTTAGGTTTTAGCTCCAGTGAAGTAACAAATCCGGTTGATTATTTCTCCGGTGGTTGGAGAATGCGTCTCAACTTAGCACGGGCTTTGATGTGTCGGTCAGATTTGCTCTTGTTGGATGAGCCTACGAATCACTTAGATTTAGACGCCGTTATTTGGCTCGAGTCGTGGTTGAAGTACTTCCCTGGTACTCTACTGTTGATTTCTCATGACCGATCATTTTTAGATAATGTTGTTGAGTCGATATGTTGTATTGAAGGGGGATCCCTCAAGACTTATAAAGGAAATTATTCCGCGTTCGAGGTGCAGCGAGCATCTCATCTTGCTCAAGAGAAGGCGACTTACGTGAAGCAGCAGCGAGAAGTCGAGCATATGAAGCGGTTCGTTGAGCGTTTTCGTGCTAAAGCCACAAAAGCCCGCCAAGCACAAAGCAGGATGAAACAATTAGCTAAGCTAGAGATGATCGCTCCCGCACACGTCCAAACAGCCTTTCGTTTTGAATTTAAGGAGCCAGCAGCTAGACCAGATCCAGCCATGGTCGCCACGGATGTTTCAATTGGTTACGATCTTAAACCAATTTTGGAAAATGTACGTTTTGAATTAAGGTCAGGGGCACGGATCGGATTGCTCGGAAAAAATGGCGCAGGAAAATCTACTCTCATTCGTTTTTTAGCAGGTCAAATTAGTCCGATCAGTGGAGAGGTATCTAAAAGTAAAGATTTGGCGATTGGGTATTTTGAACAAAACTCCCTCGATCAGCTAAGGGAGCAAGAGCATCCACTTCAGCATCTTGTGAGAATAGATGGATATACGAAGGAACAAGAGCTAAGAAATTATTTGGGTAGTTTTGGATTTAATGGTGATGATGTTTTTCGGGAAGTAGGGTTGTTTTCGGGTGGTGAAAGGTCTCGATTGGCTTTGGCTCTCATAATCTGGCAGAAGCCGAATGTTTTGTTACTCGACGAGCCAACTAATCATCTCGATATGGATATGCGGTACGCATTAACTCGGGCGTTGCAAACCTTTGAAGGTTCAATGGTTCTCGTGTCGCATGATCGATCATTACTTTCAACTGTTTGTGACCAGCTGTACTTGATTCATGAAGGTAAGCTAACAGAGTTTGACAGTGACTTGGAGGACTATTCAAGTCAACTCTTGGCAAAATCGGTTGGGTCTGATTCTGGCGCATCCAAACCACTTGGTTCACGAAAAGAGCGACGGCGCGAAGAGGCTGATACGCGCAATCGTCAGTCCGCCTTAAAGAAACCGATCTTGGCGGAGTTACGGGTAATTGAGAAGCGGCTTAGTCGTCTTCAAGTGGAGAAAGAACGCATTGAGAATATGTTGGCTGAAACTCATTTATATGAGGAAGAGGCAAAAGAGGAGTTGCTCGGTTACTTGCATGATCAAGCGGTCGTTTCGAAGGAGATTAATGATGCCGAGGAGGAGTGGCTTCGCATTTCCTCTGAGCTAGAAGATCTTGAAATATAGATGATTTGTATCAGTTTAGTAAGCTGTGAATATGAATTGAAGCGAACGTTTCAATGTTTTAAAACGAGATACACATTTTGAAATTTTTTCGCTCACAGGCGGAAGCGAGCGCTCTAGCGGTGTTAATCGCATCGGGGGTCATTGATAAAGCCGCACCCTCTCTAAATCTCTTTGCACTTTGATGCCCAGATTTAGTGGCGACCGCAAACCAAAGGTAGGCGTATATGTCGTTCCTTGGAACGCCTAATCCAAGCTGATAGACTAGGCCGAGGTTATGAAATGCTGCGGGATGGCCCTCGGTTGCAGCAGAAATAATCAGTTCTAATCCTCGATCAGTGCTCTTGGGGACGCCGATACCTTTAAGATAAAAGGTGCCTAAGAGATTTTTTGCATCGACATTACCTTGGTTGGCAGACTTTTCGAACCATATTATTGCGTTACCCATGTCTTTATTTATTCCTAATCCTTTGTAAAGCATTTGAGCGACATGAAACTGCGCTTCTGATTGATTTTGCTCAGCCGCACGTAGATAGGAGCGGAAAGCTTTTTGCAAATCGATTTGTGTGCCGATACCGAATTGATGCATTTTTCCGACGTTAGTTAGCGCGTCATTATTACCGGACTTCGCTGCTTTGCTAAACCATATAAACGCCGCGGCTTTGTTCTCGTTAGTTCCGACTCCTCGTTCGAGCATTTTTGCCACTCTTAGTTGAGCGGGTACATTACCTTTGTTGGCAGCTTGTAGAAACCAGTAAAAAGATTTTTGACTATTTCGTGGAACACCTTGGCCGTCCCGGTACATGGTGCCAAGTCGCAACTGTGTTTTTATGTCCCCCGATTTTGCTTTTTCTTCAAGAAACCCTACGTGACTTATCGTTGATAGCCCGCCTTGTTTATCGTCTGCAACAACGTACGCGGCATGCCATGTAAGAAAAACTAGGGTGAGCATGCTGATGATTGTTGGTTTTGGAAACGCTTTCACGGCTATAGACTTAACAGGTTATATTAATGAGTT
>CAJQIK010000091.1 GCA_905478365.1 uncultured Burkholderiales Genera incertae sedis bacterium | reverse complement strand
TTTTCGCAACATGTTCAACAAGCTCATGACGGGTGCGACTTCGACTTTTTAAGCGGTAACGAAACCATTGACGAGCCCGAAATCCATTAATCACCAATAGAACCCAATAGATAGGCAATCATCCGCCTGATCGACCTTGCTGCAAATGTCTAGCCCCTCCCAACATTCCCCAGGTTGTATTCGTGATTCCCGCTAAAACCACCATCTAATTCATACTAACTAAAACTAATGGGCGGCCCTATCCAACCGATCTCGAATTCCATCCCAGGAATCCGCCGAAGGAATAGTCTCAACAATTATTAAATTAGCACCAACGCGATCAAGCTCTCGTAGCCTTTGATACAAATTTTTAGCATAATCGTTAGGCTCTTTCGGCGCGATAATGATTTTGCTAATGCTGGGGTGTGCTTCTAAAATCGGCTCAAACGTAAGAAGGGCAACATCGCGTAATGCCGCACTACTTTTTAAATACCTCGGTATATCAATAGCCTCAAGCAAAATTAAATTCGTAATGGGTGCGTAATGGCTCGGTAAAGATCCAGAAACCCTTGGTGACATCGGGCCAGCGTCTAGAACTTCTTTCGATATTTCCATCGATATTGCGTTCTTGGTTATCATTCCAGGTCGCAACAACACCGGGAACTCTCCATCAAACCCTATGATGGTCGACTCTATTCCTACGGTACAAGTCGCTCCGTCTAAGATAAGGCTAACCTCTGGACCAAAATCTCTATCTACGTCGGCTGCTTTAGTTGGAGATAGTTGTCCGAACTTATTTGCTGATGGACCAACGATCCCACCTCCAAATTCTCTCAGTAAAGCAATAGCCATGGGATGCGCAGGAAATCTAATGGCTACCGTTTCTTGACCACCGGTCACAATAGTGGGCACTTTATCCGAAGCGTTTAACACTAGGGTCAGTGGGCCGGGCCAAAAACGTGCAACCAGAGATCTCGCGCTGTCAGGAATATCTGTCGCAAATTCGTCGATTAGTTCACTATTACCAACGTGAATAATCAGAGGGTGGCCAAAAGGTCGAGATTTTGCCTCGTACACACGCTTAACTGCAGATAAGTTTAGTGCATCAGCGCCTAATCCATATACGGTTTCCGTTGGAAAAGCGACCAATTGTCCGTCGATTAATAATCGCGCAGCTTCCGAGATGTCTGTAGTAATTCGCTTACTCAAAATCCCCCCTAAGATTCATCGGGTAAGTAAAATTAACGCTTCTCGATACTTATCTGCGGTTTTTTGCGCAATTGCTTCAGGGACATCAGGCGCCGGCGGTTTTTTATTCCAAGATATTGATTCAAGCCAGTCACGAACGAATTGTTTATCAAAAGATGGGGGACTAGAACCTACGAAATATTGTTTTTGCGGCCAAAATCTAGAAGAGTCTGAGGTCAACGCCTCGTCGATAAGATAAAGCGCGCCGTTAGAATCAGTGCCAAACTCAAATTTAGTATCGGCAATAATAATTTCGCGCGCTAAGGCATAAGCAGACGCCTCCTCATATAGTTTACATGAAGCATCTCGAATCTTGTCGGCGTAATCCTTACCTATTTTTTCTTCGACCAGCTCGAACGAAATATTTTCATCATGATCTCCGATATCAGCCTTTGTCGACGGAGTGAAAATAGTGCGAGGCAATTGTTGGGCCTCTCTCAGGTTCGGAGGTAGCGGTATGCCGCATATTTTCCCTGTATTTTGATATTCTCTCCATCCTGAACCCGCCAAATATCCTCGAACAATCGCTTCAACTGGCAGAGGCTCTAGCCTACGTACAACCATGGCGCGCCCATTAATTTGGCCTCGCTCTCTATCCGTTACAAAATCTTGTGGCAACTCATCCAACCAATGATTGGGAATAACGTGCGATAGTTTTTTAAACCAAAATACCGAGAGCTCTGTAAGTAAACGCCCCTTACCAGGAATTGGATTTGGCAAAACGACATCAAACGCTGATAGTCGATCTGTTTGAACCACCAGTAAACGATCGTCATCAATCTTGTATATGTCTCGCACTTTACCTCGATATAAAAATTCTAAAGAGGTAATATTTGTTTCGAAAATTACGTCCGATTCGCGCGTCTTCACTTCTGTTCCAATAAGGTCTTGATTTCCTCAGATAAAGTAATGGCTTGATCCAAATCAAAATCAACAATAGTTAAGTGTCCCATTTTTCGACCGGGGCGTGCCTCATCCTTACCATACAGGTGAAGCCGAACGCGATCATCTTTTAAGATACGATTCCAATCGGGCTCTCCGTTTTCCCATAAGTCCCCTAGAAGATTAATCATGATGGCTGGAAGGTGCTGCCTCGGTTCGATCAATGGTAATCCGCTAGTCACACGAACTTGTTGCTCAAATTGTGAAACGCTGCAAGCCTCCATTGTGTAGTGTCCGCTGTTGTGCGGCCGGGGAGCTATTTCATTGATCACTAGTGAACCATCACTTAAAACAAAAAATTCCACACACAATATGCCTTGGTATTGAAGGACCTCAGCAAGTGATAGCGCCATTTGTTTTGCCTCGGAAACAATGTTATTTGCAACGCGTGCTGGAGCAATCGTTATGTCTAGTATCCCGTTGTGATGCTGGTTCTCTGCAACAGGGAACACAGCCGTATCGCCCTTTTGATTTCGAGCAATGATTACGGATACCTCCGCCTCAAGCGGCAAAAACTGTTCGAATACACAAGGTACGCTGCCAAATTTCTCAAAACCGCGTTTGAGCTCAACTACATTATTAACAAGTAATTGACCTTTCCCGTCATAACCGAACCGACTAACTTTCAAGAGCCCCGGAAAGACCAAGCCTTGTGTAGGATGACTAATACTATCTGCATCATTAAAAACCGCATAAGGCGCCACTCTAAATTCGTTCTTATTTAGAAATGTTTTTTCACGAATACGATCCTGTGCCACTTCTACCGCTTCAGCCTGGGGGCTGACCGGTAATAAATCACTGAGGAAGCGAAGGCTATCCGCAGGAACATTTTCAAACTCAGTAGTCACCGCAGACGAGATTTTAGCCAGCTCTTCCAACCCCGCCACGTCGTCGTACTGATTTATCAAATGTCTATCTGAAATCCGCCCACCGGGGCTGGATGGATCAGGGTCGAGCACTGCTACTCGATAGCCCATACTTTGGGCCGCCTGCGTAAACATTCTCCCAAGCTGTCCTCCACCGAGAATTCCTAGCCAAGATCCTGGTTGAATCATTACTTAGAAGATTTTACTGGCAATTTCATTGCTCTGACCTTCGCGCGCTGCCGCTTACGAAACGCACTGAGCTTTCGGCTCAATCCTTCATCACCTAACGCCAAAGATGCCGCAGCAAAGAGCGCTGCATTAGTGGCTCCAGCTTCACCAACCGCAAAAGTTGCGACCGGGATTCCCTTTGGCATTTGCACTATTGAAAGAAGAGAGTCAAGTCCGCTCATTGATTTGGTGGTCACGGGAACCCCCAGAACCGGAATCATTGTTTTAGACGCAACCATTCCTGGTAGATGTGCAGATCCTCCGGCGCCAGCAATAATAATCTTAATGCCTCGACCTTCCGCCTCCTCGGCATACTGAAACATCTCATCTGGTGTCCGATGCGCGGAAACAACGCGCGTTTCATGGGAAATACCGAAAGAATTTAAACAATCGGATGAATGTTTCATAACATTCCAATCGCTCTCACTACCCATAATGATTCCAACAATCGGCTTGCTATTTTTACGGGTTTTGCTCATCAATTCACTATGTATCTTTTCTTATTAAAAAATCTTTGACGTCACGCCTTTTCATAAATAGTTGCTATATCGTCAAGGGCTATGGGTTTTATTTTCCCAGCATTTCCTGCCGTACCAAAAGCCTCGAATCGATCTTTACAAATCGACTTCGCCGCCTCTTTGGCAGGCTTGAGGTACTTTCTTGGATCAAACTCACCCTTATCAGCATTAAACGCTCTTCGGATAGCGCCAGTCATAGCTAGACGAATATCGGTGTCGATATTGATTTTTCGAACACCGTGCTTAATTCCCTCCTGAATCTCCTCGACAGGCACCCCATAAGTCTCCTTCATATCCCCGCCATGATCACGGATTATTTTTAACCACTCTTGAGGGACGCTTGAGGAACCGTGCATCACGAGATGCGTATTAGGAATTTTATTATGAATGTCCCGAATACGGTCGATCGCTAAAATATCTCCAGTCGGTTTTCGTGTGAATTTATATGCGCCATGGGACGTCCCGATAGCAATAGCTAAAGCGTCAACACCCGTCTTTGCCACAAAGTCAGCAGCTTGTTCTGGGTCTGTTAACAACATATCCATCGTCAATGTTCCCTCTGCACCAGATCCATCTTCTTTACCCGCCTCCATGGTCTCCAAGGACCCTAAGCATCCAAGCTCACCTTCCACAGAAACGCCGACAGAATGGGCCATGTCTACTACGTGTTTCGTAACGTTTACATTGTATTCGTATGAAGCTGGCGTTTTTGCGTCCTCTTCTAGTGAGCCATCCATCATTACGCTTGAAAAACCTGATCGTATAGAACGCTGACAAACAGCTGGCGATGCGCCATGGTCTTGATGCATTACGATAGGAATATCAGGGTATTGTTCGATGGCAGCCAAGATAAGATGTCTAAGAAATGGTTCGCCAGCATATTTTCGCGCGCCAGCAGATGCTTGCATAATAACTGGGCTCGCTGTCTCGGAGGCAGCCTCCATAATTGCTTGCACCTGTTCAAGATTATTTACGTTAAAAGCCGGCACTCCATAATTATTCTCGGCCGCATGATCAAGCAACTGTCTCATGGAAACTAAAGCCATATATTAAAATCCTCTGTGTCAAAATTAGAATCAATCAGCCTTTAAGGCCGCTAAACTTTATTTAGTCTTAATCGCTCGCTTTTCGAGTATATCCAAAGCGGGCAATACTTTTCCTTCTAAAAATTCCAAAAAAGCCCCACCGGCAGTAGAGATATAGTTAATTTTATCAGTCACCCCAAATTTAGTAACCGCAGCGATCGTATCCCCTCCGCCCGCAATAGAAAACCCTGCCGATTGAGCAATCGAATTTGACAATGTACGAGTTCCATTGGAGAACTGATCAAACTCGAACACACCTACAGGACCGTTCCACACTATTGTCCCAGCATGCTCAAGTATGTGAGCTATCTGACCCATAGTCTCAGACCCAAAATCAAGGATCAAATCGTCATCATTAAGTTCATCTATATGCTTTTTTGTTGGTTCAGCGTCTGGGCCAAAGACCTTGGCACAAACGACATCATGTGGCAACGGGATTTTGCCCCCTCGTGACTCAATGCGATCAATAACAGCACTCGCCTCATGAATCAAATCCTTCTCAGCTAAAGACCCGCCTATATTTTTACCTTTTGCTAGCAAAAAAGTATTTGCAATGCCACCACCGACTACTAAATGATCCACTTTTTTTGCTAATTCCAACAGTATTGTAAGCTTTGTTGACACCTTCGCGCCGCCCACTACTGCCACTAAAGGTTTTTTAGGCGATGCCAATGCTTGAGTTAGCGCCCTTACCTCTTCGACCACCAAAGGTCCCGCACAGCACTCGCTGGCGTATTGTGCGACGCCATGCGTTGATGCATGGGCTCTATGGGCCGCGCCAAACGCATCGTTGACAAAAACATCACACAATAGGGCCATTTTTTTTGAAAGTGCGTCATCGTTCTCCGTCTCACCTAGATTCATTCGACAATTTTCAAGTAGCACTACCTGACCTGGAGCAACATCAACGCCCGATACCCAATCCTTTATGAGTGGCACAGCGGTATCCAACAGCTTCGACAAACGTTTCGCGATAGGCGCTAAGGAAAATTCTTCTTGAAATATACCCGCCTTAGGCCGCCCTAAGTGCGACATAATCATTACAGCTGCGCCAGAAGCCATGGCTCGCCGAATAGCAGGTAAGGAGGCCGCTATTCGCGTGTCATCTGATATCTCATGATTATCGCTAAATGGTACATTTAGGTCAGAGCGGATAAGAACACGCTTACCGGTAAGGGTTAAGTCATCCAATGTTTTAAACGTCATATCTTTATTCTCGACTATCAAGCAAGCGCCGCGGCACGTTTCTTTCCGAGCCCTTTTCTGGCAGCCATACTAGGCCTAAGCCGCAGTCATCAGGGCGACAGTTGTATCCAACATGCGATTAGAGAAACCCCACTCATTATCGTACCAGGAGCACACCTTGACCAATGTGCCCTCTGAAACCTTTGTTAGAGTGGCATCAAAAATTGATGATGCTGGGTTATGGTTAAAATCTACGGATACTAGAGGACCGTCACTGTACTCAAGTATTCCCTTCAGCTTTCCTAGCGATGCGGTTTTTATCGTCTGATTGATCTCTTCTACCGAGGTGGCTCGTTTTGATACAAACGATAAGTCAACAACCGATACATTAATAGTTGGAACGCGCATTGCAAAACCATCTAGCTTTCCGTTTAGCTCCGGAAGCACTAAACCAACGGCCGCTGCAGCTCCCGTTTTTGTCGGAATCATCGACATTGTTGCGGATCGTGCCCGTCGCAAATCTTCGTGATATACGTCCGTTAAAACCTGGTCGTTGGTATATGCATGTATCGTAGTCATTAACCCATTAACGACCCCTACAGAATCGTTCAGCGCCTTCACAACCGGAGCCAAACAATTAGTAGTGCATGAAGCATTCGATATCACCTCAGCTTCTGCAGTGAGCGACTCATGATTAACACCATAAACAATAGTTGCATCAACATCTTTACCACCGGGAGCAGATATAACGACTTTTTTTGCTCCAGCTTGAATATGAGCGCTAGCCTTTTCTTTCGATGCAAAAAATCCAGTGCACTCAAGAACCACGTCCACTTTTAATTGGGACCAGGGTAATTCACTAGGATTTCGCTCAGCAATAACCTTAATTTTATCTCCATTCACAACAAGATTTTCGCCCTCAATAGAAACATCACCAGGAAATCGGCCATGAGCAGTATCATATTGGGTTAAGTGAGCATTAGTCGCCGCATCCCCAAGATCATTGATAGCAACGATCTCGATATCGTGATTTTTCCCTTCCTCATAGTGAGCTCTAAGAATATTTCTTCCAATGCGGCCATAACCATTAATCGCGACACGAATCGTCATACGTAGCTCCTTCTATCAATAATCATATGTAAATTTAAAGCGCGAACCTCAAGTTAGCGACTAATTTTTAATTGCCCGAACGGCGTTAACAACTGCCTGAACGGTAACCCCAAAATGTTCATATAAAGCTGCCGCTGGAGCAGACTCACCAAACGTATCCACACCTACCACTGCTCCTTCAATTCCAACATACTTACGCCAAAAATCTGTAACTCCAGCTTCTACCGCAACTTTAGGAAGTCCATTGGGTAAAACGGCCTCACGATAATCAGAATCCTGGCGATCGAATACATCTGTTGATGGCATGGACACAACCCGAGTCAAAACCCCTTCGGCCTCCAGTACCCTCTGAGCATCGATTGCTAGCGATACCTCAGACCCTGTTGCCACAATTATCGCTTGCGGGTCATCCGCATCACTCAAGACATAGGCTCCTTTGGAGATATCTTTAATTTGACCACTTGTTTTCTCTTGGTGAGGCACTCCCTGGCGAGTTGCAAGCAAACAGCTTGGGCCATCAACCCGATTAATCATTGCGCCCCAAGCAACCATAGTCTCGACCGCATCGCAAGGCCTCCACACGTCTAAATTAGGTATCAACCGTAAGCTCGCCGCATGCTCAACCGGCTGGTGCGTGGGACCGTCCTCGCCTAAACCGATTGAATCATGCGTAAACACAAAAATCGACCTCAAATTCATTAGTGCAGCCACTCGTAACGCATTTCGACAATAATCTGAAAAAACTAAGAATGTCGCGCCATAGGGAATAAACCCTCCATGCAACGCAAGTCCATTCATAATTGCAGCCATGCCAAACTCTCGCACACCATAAAACAAGTAATTACCAGTACGTGCCGCACCGATAGGATTTGATCCTGACCACATCGTCAAATTAGAGGCCGCAAGATCCGCAGACCCGCCGATCAATTCTGGTAAATTTGGTCCCATGAACTCCAATGCATTTTGTGATGCTTTTCGGGTCGCCAACTTCTCGGACTTGGCGTCCCAAATTTGAATCTCGCTATCGAGTTTTTCTATCCAATCACTGGGTAACTTTCCAGATAAGCGTCTGTGCAGCTCTTTATTCAAGCCTGGGTATTTATTCTGATAGCTGTTCTGAAGCTCCGCCCACTCATTCTCCAGAGCTTGCCCTTTGGCTTGAGCATTCCAAACAGAATAGACCTCATCCGGAATTTCAAAAGGTGCATGAGGCCAACCCAACGCCTCCCTAGTAGCAATCACTTCGTCTTCCCCTAACGGAGCTCCATGAGAAGAACCGGTGTTTTGTTTTTTTGGTGACCCCTTTCCGATGATCGTCTTGCAACAAATGATCGTGGGCTTATTACTGCTAGCCTTGGCCTGAATAATCGCGGTATCTATTTGTTCTGGGTCATGACCGTCGATATCTCGTATTACGTTCCATCCGTAAGCCTCAAACCTCTTTGGCGTGTCGTCAGAGAACCAGCTGCTCATTTCACCTTTTTCTGAGTCAATTGAAATGCCATTATCATCATAAAAAAGTACGAGTTTATTCAAACCCAGAGTCCCCGCTAAGGAACATACCTCATGAGATACTCCTTCCATCAGGCAACCATCCCCAAGGAAAACGTAGGTGAAATGATTAATAACCTCATGATTAGGGCGGTTAAAATCGCTAGCTAAAACTTTTTCCGCGATCGCCATACCCACCGCATTAGCTACCCCTTGGCCAAGCGGGCCCGTCGTAGTCTCTACTCCTGGTGTAACACCATACTCAGGATGACCAGGAGTTTTTGAATGTAGCTGTCTGAAGTTTTTAAGTTCCTCGATACTCAGGTCGTATCCCGACAAGTGCAGCAGGGAATACAAAAGCATTGAACCATGGCCATTAGATATCACAAATCGATCGCGATTCACCCAATTCGGATTGGCGGGGTTATGTCTTAAATGTTTTTGCCACAGAACCGTGGCAATGTCTGCCATGCCCATAGGCATTCCAGGGTGACCTGAGTTTGCTTTTTGTACTGCATCCATTGCCAGCGCGCGAATGGCATCTGCATACTTTATATTTTTTGACATCGTTTTAATTACTTTATGAGCATCGATTAAAGGAGATCCGACCAGCACTTAGCCGCGGTTCTTGGTTGCTATCTAACGAGGGCGTTATTTTATCGTAACGGCCGCATAGCGTCTTGTGGAATAGCAAATACGATTAAAATCAGGCTTAATTTTAATCTTCATTTTTGCGAGAAGTTTTAATGCCTAACTGCTTCAGCTTTCGGTAAAGATGAGTTCGTTCTATGCCAGCCTGGTTGGCAACCCGAGACATATTCCCCCCCTCTTTGGCTAGGTGGTATTCCAAATATTGTTTATCAAACATTTCGCGAGCAGACCGATAATCTTTATCGAAATCCCAAGACGAAGCCTCAAGATTTATCTCCCGAGCAGCGTTTTCTAGGACTGGCGTTAAATCACTAACGCCTATCTCCTCCCCCACCGAAAACTGGGCGCTTGATAGAACGGCGGCGCTCAGTTGGCTTAAGTTGGCCGGCCAATCGTAGGATCGCAGCGTATTGAGCGCCGCCACGGAAAAAGATTTCGCTGGATATTTTTCAAAAAGAACGGATTTAGAAATTTCGATAACATCATCTATCCTGTCCTTCAATGGTGGTACATTTACGATTGTTTCAGACATTAATTCATAAAGCCTAATCTCGAATTGATCCTTCGAAACTAATCCGCCTAGACGAGTCGTTGAAGACGCTACTACGCGGACACCGGCCTCTTTAAGATTTTCCCATCTTGCAAGTAGATTTAATTGCTGCGGTTTTTCGAGGGTCCCGATGTCGCGAAAAAATATTACGCCGTCTCTGCTCATCTCAACCAACTGTTCGCCCTTGGTTTCGTACTCCTGCGGTCCGGAAATGACAACCCACGGCTTATTTACTTTTTTGAGTAAACTGGCGCACTGATCTGCCCCAGAACCAGGTGCCTCCAAAAAAAGCACTGGTGCGGAGGTTTTTGTAAGAGCCTCACATTTTCGTTTCAAATTAAGAGCTGCTTCAGTTTTTCCCAAAGTAACGTAAACAGGCTCACGAGTGCTATCTCTCGATTGGTCCCTAAGAGCTGCAGATACTGTCGATAGAAGCTTCTGCAGCGCAACTGGCTTTTCTAAGAATGAATAGGCCCCTATGCGTGTCGCTTCCACGGCTGTATCAATTGTTCCGTGTCCCGACATCATAACCACCGGCATTGTCATGAGACCAGAAGATGCCCACTCTTTCAATAAACTAACGCCGTCAATGTCAGGCATCCAAATATCTAATAAGACAAGCTCTGGTCTGTCTTTCATGAACATCTCTCTAGCCTGTGCTGCGTCTTCCGAAACAGCCACCTGGTGACCCTCTTCTCTAAGAATCTCAGAAAGTAATTCACGTATACCTATTTCATCATCTACTACCAGAATTTTGCTCATCATTAAACCGTTTCGTTCAAAATTTTAGCGTTGTCAATTGTATGCGACAAAGGCAAGGTAATTTCAATAACAGCCCCAACTTCGCCATTCCGTATCGAAACGGCTCCATCATGCTCTTCAACAATTTTTCTGACTATCGCCAAACCCAGACCTGTTCCTTTAGCTTTTGTCGTGTAATAAGGGTCAAAAGCTCGACTCATTACCTCATCGGAAAGTCCTGGGCCATTGTCCTGGATCCTAATCTGCGTGGCATCTGGTGTCGCGACGGTTTCAATCAAAATTTCCGGATTAGTATGTCCCATCAATGCTTGCTCAGAATTCTGAATCAAATTGTGCAGTACCTGACGAAGCTTGCCTGTATCGCCCCAAAGAAAAATATTTTTATTCTCCAGTTTTGTTTCAATTGCTACAGAGGTTGCTCTATATAACTCGATCACGTCCAAGACTAATTCGTTAACATCGACCAATTCAGATTTACGGTCTGGATTCCTAGAATATTCATTGAAAGCATTAACCATCCCTTTCAGGGCAGCGACCTGGTCGACTATTGTTTTTATAGAGCGGCTCAACATCGCGGCATCATCATGATCCAATTTAGGCCCTAATCGATGCGTTAATCGCTCGGCCGACAACTGTATCGGCGTTAATGGATTTTTTATTTCGTGGGCGAGACGCTGAGCAACCTCCCCCCAAAGGGCAGATCTTTGAGCTTGAAGCAAATTGGTAACGTCATCAAAGACCACGATAAACCCAGGCAGCTCACCACCACCAAGAGTCGATATACGAACCAAAAGTACCTTTTTAGAGTCGTTTACAACTATTTCTACCTGACGCTCCGATTGTATTTCCTGTGATTCCGATAATCCATCCTTAATAAGACGTCTCATTGAATCTAACCCCGTAGTACTGGAGTCGCCTGAAGGCAATGCGTTCTCTAATGTTTGACCGAGTATTTCCTCTGCACTTGGATTATAAGCTCGCAAATTGAGCCGCTCATCGAACGTTAATACGCCCGCGGATAGCGTTTCAAGGATACTCGACAAATACGCATTCGCCTGCGTGAGTGCTTTTTCGTGCTTCTCAGCGGCATCTTTTGCCTCCGAAAGCTGACCAGTCATTACGCTGAAAGACTCGGTTAAAAAGCCCAGCTCATCACCCCTGTTAATCGGAGCTCTCTGACTAAAATCTCCTTTTGCCACCGCTCGAGTACCAGCAGCCAAAAACCCCAAAGGCGCAGAAAGTCGATTACTGAACATAACTGCCAAGAGCACCACCGAAAACAAAGCCAACCCCAAAGATAAGGTGAGCGCTAATGTGTAGAGTCGTTGAAGCCCATATCTCGAAAGTGAAAGCTCTTGATAATCTCGATATGCCTCCTGAACCATCGCTGCGTCACGCGCCAACCTTTGCGGTACTAACTGTGTTACTTGCAGAATTTGCATTTCTGTTTCGAGGTGATTGATCGGGACAATTACCCTCAAAAGTAGTCCAAAATCCTCATCCTCTTCTATTCCCGCGTAACTTTCTTGAAGTTGCGCCTGACGTAACATGCTTTGAGTTGGGGCAAGCGGTATAAAAGAATCAGTCCCTGAATTGGAAGATGCCACAACCTCCCCTTTTGTCGTAAATAAAGTGGCTTCGCTTATTGCAGCCTGATCTCTTAGACTATCGATTGAGGCAACTTGAGTGGCCGTACTTTGGTAAGAAAGACTCACCGCCATAGAGTCCGCTTTACTCTGAAGTTCTCCTAAACCGTTTTCAAGGTTTGCGCGACCCAGATTTAATCCCCCTTCAAGTGCGCTATCGACACGAATGTCAAACCAAGACTCAATGGACCCAGCCAAAAACTGGACTGATATTCCGTACATGACAACACCAGGCACGAGCGAAACCAGGACAAAAACAAGTATTAAACGGACGGTCAGTTTAGAACCGAAAACCCCAGCCCTATAGCGCCTGACCGTCACCAAAAGTTGTGCGCCCACCAAAATCATAAGCACAACAATTAACGCAACGCCGACGCCCAACAATACCGGAAGCTCATTAAACACGTCGCTAGTTGTTGTAATCTGCGTCGACAATAAATAAAGTAGGTAAATACCAAAACTCAACGACACCGTAACAATAGCGGTAAGAATGGTTTTTTTAATGTTCTGATTTAGATTCAGCTTCATCGCTCCATAACCCAGCGGTACCATGGAGACGACACCTCCCACTTATCCGACTCTAGGGCCTCTAACTGAAGCGCGCTAGGCAATCCTCCAGCCTCTAATCTCAGACGTACTTGAGCCTCGTACTCCACCTCTGGTTTAAGCTGCTCAGCATTGAATACGACTAAGTCGGTTATAACTCCTGCGGCAATTAATGCCTGTTCAAGAGTGTCAAAGCTGGCATCACGCCCCCTGAGTTTATCTTTTATTTGATACTGCCGAGTTAACGCACTAAAAGACAATCTGTAGGGCAAAGATGTTTCAACTACAGTTTGATCCCAAATATTCCATCTTTGTTGAATAACATTGAAATCAAGGACAAATGGTAGTGACACCCCTTTGTGAAGCGCCTCTTGGATTATCGGGCTTAGGTCAATATGAAATGTTGCGTTAAGCGAAAAAGTCGCCTCATTTTGCTCTAACTTTACAGACTGAACGATGATTCCGTCAGCATTTGCATATTTCACAAGAGAGCATAGGAGTATTAATTGCAGCGAAATGGCAATTAATTTATTTTTTTTCAAGAAGCGCGTGAAAAAATCCATCGTGACTATCGTTAGGTAAGATCAAGTGACCATTATGTATCGCGTATCTAGAATCAACTTTTGCGTCTGCCTGCTCTTTTAAAAACCATCTCACTTGTTTTTCGTTTTCCTCAGGAAATATAGAGCATGTTGTGTATAACAATTTACCACCCTTCACAAGAACCTTCCAGGCCGCGTTCAATAAAGAACGCTGTTGCTTCACAAAACTATCTATATCTTTTTCCCGTCTTATCCATTTAACGTCCGGATGTCGTCGAACAACGCCAGATGCGCTACACGGTACATCGAGCAAAATGCGATCGTAATACGCTCCATCCCACCAATTTTCTATCTTGTTTATATCTGCCATAAGCGTTCTAGCCGACAACCCTAGGCGAGTTAGATTCTCTTCTACCCTTGCAAGCCTTACAGGGTCTTTATCAGCTGCCGTTACGCACACATCCTCTAATTCAAGTATGTGACACGTTTTCCCACCTGGCGCAGCGCAAGCATCAAGGACGCGTTGTCCTGGTCGCAAATCCAAGCGCGTTGCGGTCGTTTGGGCGCCAACATCCTGAATAGAAACTAGCCCATCAAAAAAACCAGGAATTTGGTACACAGAAACTGGTTGGGTCAATATTACTGAAGCATCAGCTTCAATATTCTCAAATCTTTTCCAGGACACTTGTTGATTCGTTAGTAACTTCAGATACTGATCCAACGATGTCGCTCGCGTGTTAACGCGTAATGCCAAATTCGGATGTTTCAGGCTAGCCGAAAAAATTTCATCTACTTGGCTAGGGTAATCTTGACGCAACTTTTTTATCCACCAAGACTGATGCTGCAGGGTTGCCACATCATGTGCACACGCACTTTTTTTAATTTCCGATCGGTTTCTTAAATAATTACGGAGCACTGCATTTACTAGACCCGCCAATTTACTAAATCCCATTTGTTTAGCTGAGGATACTGCCGCATCAACTACAGCATGATTAGCGGAACGACTATATTCGATTAGATAAATACCAACTAGCAACAAATTTACTAGCCCATTTGGTCGCTTAGAGACCAGGCTATCTAAGGAAAACTCGAGGTACCCTAAATAACGCAAGGCACCATAAACCGTGTTCTTGACTACCGCTTGATCACCACTAGAGGCTAATCTTTCTAATTCTTGAGGAAAAACTGTCTTAAGGCTTTGGCCCAATTTAACCTTAGATAAGCATGCCTGAGACACAAGCTGTATATCTATCATCGTTTGACGCTATTTAAATTCATAACCTAATTCCAAATTAGACGCGCGTACATACTCTGATGCCGAGACCTTCCGCCCTCCAGCCTTCTGAATAAACATAATCTTTAAAGTCCCGCTGCCACAACTAACCAAAAACCCTTCTTGGGTCAGCTCAATCACTGTGCCGGGTGAATCTTGTTGATTATCAAAATTTACGACCCTGGTTTCCCATATTTTGATGCGAGTATCTCCAAAAAAAGTATACGCGCCAGGAACAGGATTCATTGCACGTACCAAACGGTTGATGTCGGATGCGTTCGCCGACCAGTCAATTCGCGCATCATTGGTACTTATTTTATGAGCATACGTTGCATGAACGTCTTCTTGTGCGATCGGCAGGTTCTCATCACTCAAAATAGTTAACGACTGAATCAACGCCTCGGCACCAAGGTGAGCCAGCTTGTTATGTAGCGTACCTGACGTATCTACGTTATCGATCGGTAGTCGTCGTTCTAGGAAAACCGGCCCGGTGTCAAGCCCTTCCGCCATCCGCATGATGCAGACACCCGTCTCTGTATCGCCCGCCATGATTGCGCGCTGAATTGGCGCGGCGCCTCGCCATCGGGGTAGTAGAGAAGCATGGACATTAATACATCCAAAACGAAAAGCATCCAGAATTGATTTTGGTACGATTTGTCCAAATGCCACCACTATCATTAAATCAGCATTCACACTCTTCAGCTTTTCAAGCACTTCAGGCGACTTTAAACTGGGCGGCTGGTAAGTTTCGATGCCCAGATCGGTTGCCATTTCTTTTACCTCACTCTTTGATACTGACATACCCCGGCCCGCTCGTCGGTCTGGTTGTGTTATTACCAATGGTACGCGGTAGCCGGCATCTACAAGCGATTGCAAACTAACTGCAGAAAACTCTGGTGTGCCGGCGAAAATAATGTTCATGAAGACCCTCGTTGATCGAGGCCTTTTTGATTTTTCTTTAATTTTTTAATAATGCGATCTTGTTTTAGGCGCGACAAGTATTCGACAAAAACCTTCCCGTCCAGATGATCAATTTCATGTTGTATACAAACAGAAAGCAACCCAGTGGCTTCTAATTTGAACTCATCACCCTCGGCACTTAACGCCTGAACCATAATTTGCTCCGATCGTTCGACTCGATCATAAACGCCTGGGACGCTCAAGCAGCCTTCTTCAAAAACTACAGTCCCCTCCCTCGATTGAATTTCAGGGTTAATTAGAACCAATAAATCATCTCGTGCTTCGGAAATGTCAATTACAATGACGCGCTTCGGAACATTCACCTGTGTTGCGGCGAGGCCGATACCAGAGGCCGAATACATTGTTTCCGCCATGTCTTTAACCAGTTGGTGAGTAACGGCATCCAGCTCTTTAATGGGTTTTGCAGAAATATGTAACCTGTCGTCTGGGTGCTGCAATATATTCAAAATGCTCATATCTTCTTTTCGGTATTAGAGTGTTCGAAAGGTATACTCATTTTAATTTGATAAACTGTTAACGAAAGAAGTTGTTCTTGATGTCTTATTGTAAAACTATTTTTTCTGAAAAATGATAACTATGCTTATTTTTTGTTCTAAATCTTGACTACATGTTTACGATAAGACATCCTTTCAACGTAGCTGAAAAAATCGCTTAAATCCGATAAGCGGGAACTTGTTAAGCGATCCAACAACCAAGGACTTATATGTTCGACATACTCTTTTATTTAGTCGAGAATTTTTTCCCGCATGGCACGTTACCAGACAACGAGACCATCACCCGAAAACTTTCGGATGCTGGATTCGAAGAGGAAGATATCTCTGAAGTTCTTGGGTGGTTGCGAGGATTTAACTCGTTAGAGGACCCAAACGCTTACAGAGGCAATTTAGAGAATAGCACTGGTTTTAGAGTGTTCTCGCCCGAAGAGATCAATGGGCTTTCGACCAAAGCACGAGGGTTTTTAACATTTTTAGTTGATTCGGAACTAATTTCCTCTACACAAAGGGAGGTCATAATTGAGCGGGTAATCGCTCTTTCTGACTCTCAAGTAGGGGTTGATGAAATCAAATTAATTGTCCTGTTAGCCTTGTGGCATCAGCAAGAGTCTATTGACGGCATGATGTTAGAACTTTTAGCCGCCAGAGACGAATCTAGTTTGCAATAAACACCTTTAGTTGGCGTAAACGTCCAAGTCTTGTATGATCCTGCCAAAACCTCTCCGGTAAATCATGGCTCAAAACCTTCTGATCGTCGAATCTCCGTCCAAAGCAAGTACGCTTAAGAAATATTTAGGCGACACCTTTGACATTCTCGCGTCTTATGGACACATCAGGGATCTGCGCGCAAAAGAAGGGGCGGTAGACACGGAAAATAGTTTTACGCTTGACTATGAACTAGTCGCTAGAAACAAAAAGCATGTTGACGCGATCACCAAAGCGGTAAAAAAAGCAGACACCATTTATCTCGCAACTGACCCTGATCGAGAGGGTGAAGCCATTGCCTGGCATTTAGCTGAAATCTTAGAGGACAAGAAGCTCCTTAAAAATAAAGCGCTTAAAAGAGTAGTTTTTTACGAAATAACCGAGACGGCAGTTCAAGAGGCTATTAACAAGCCTCGAGATATCTCAATGCCACTCGTTAATGCACAACAAGCCAGAAGAGCACTAGACCATTTGGTGGGTTTCAATTTATCTCCCATATTATGGCGGAAAATTGCGAGGAATCTGTCAGCCGGGAGGGTACAAAGCCCTGCGTTGAGGCTAATTGTTGAGCGAGAACAAGCAATAGAACAGTTTGATAATGAGGAATATTGGTCAATCCATTTAAAAACCTCCAAAGGGAAACAGCCCTTTGAAGCAAAACTCGCAAGTTTCAATAAAGAAAAAGTAGAACAGTTCACATTTCGATCTGAAAAAGAACACATAGACGCTGTTAACACGATTAAAGCAGCGTCAAACGGGGAGGTGGTGGTATCAAAAATCACTCGCAAGCCGAGATCTCGATCTCCCGCTGCACCCTTCACGACATCTACAATGCAACAGGAAGCGGTTCGTAAATTAGGATTAACGGCACGGTCCACCATGAGCGCTGCTCAGCAGCTGTATGAGGGAATCGAAATTGGTGGGTCCATTGAAGGGTTAATCACATACATGAGGACGGACTCGGTAGCCCTGTCTAAAGATGCAGTTGCCGATGTAAGGGCATATGTAACTAAAAATTTTTCGGCAGATTATTTGCCGGCCAAACCGGTTGTTTATAAGACAAAGTCTAAAAATGCACAGGAAGCGCACGAAGCGATCCGCCCTACTTCTATCCATCGAACACCGGAATCTTTAAAGGCATTTCTTCGACCAGACCAAGCCGTCCTTTATGAGATGATATGGAAACGAACTGTCGCCTCGCAGATGTCTGCAGCCAAATTTGATACGACAAGCGTTGATCTAGAAACAAAACCCGCGGGTACTATTTTCAGAGCAAACGGACAGATCTTAGTATTTCCTGGATTTATGTCGGTTTACCTTGAGGGGGCTGATGACTCAACCTCCGATAACGAATCAAAACTCCCAGACCTTTCAGAAAATGATTTATTGTCGATTGACGATATTTTTGGCGAACAACACTTCACTCAGCCACCGCCTCGTTACTCTGAAGCCAGCTTAGTCAAAACATTAGAGGAATATGGTATTGGCCGACCGTCTACTTATGCAAACATAATTTCCACGCTTGTTGAGCGCGGATACGCAAATCTAGATAAAAAACGATTCAATCCCACGGATGTGGGACGAATTGTGAACAACTTTTTAACCACTCATTTTGATTCCTACCTCGACTATAGCTTCACAGCTGATCTAGAGGCGGAATTAGATGAAATTTCGAACGGTACGCTCGATTGGACCAAAGTGATCGGTAAGTTTTGGCAATCCTTCTCTGGCCAGGTTGAGAACAAGACAAGCGCCAACCGAGGCGTCCCACTACCAGACTCAGCTGAGCCTGTGCGAACATGGAAAGACTTCTCTAGGCAAATTATATCGCCGGAATGGGCAGATAAAGAGAAGCCTGAAGCCTGTCCCAAGTGCTCTAGTCCTGTTCTGCTTCAAAATAGCTCTAGGGGCCTTTTTGTTGGGTGCAGCAGCTACCCGAAGTGCGACTTCACTGAACCATTTGGTTCGGGCCCAGTTCAAAAAGAGCCCTTACTACTCGGAAATGACCCGGAATCTTCAAAACCAATCTTTCTTTTAAGCGGTCCTTATGGGCCATATGTTCAGATTGGAGAGACGCCGCCTCAAGGATCAAAAGAAAAGAAACCCAAAAGAGGGGCTTGGCCTAAAGATACCCCGCTACCTTTTGAGTCCAATGAAGAAGCATTTGCGACAGCGCTCAAAGCTTTAAGCCTACCGCGTAGCGTCGGCATCCATCCTGACACCAACAAACCGATAGAAGCCAACATTGGTCGGTTTGGGCCTTACCTAAAACATGATGGCGGATTCAAATCAATACCGAAAACTGACAGCGTTTATGATGTTGAGCTCGATCGAGCCGTAGAATTATTGGCCCAGAAAAATGCTGCTAGTGGCCGCGCTTTAGGAGAACACCCTGAGGATAAAAAACCTATCTCGGTAAGAAGCGGTCGCTATGGGCCTTACGTAAAATGCGGTTCCACAAACGCTACAATTCCAAAAGACCTAGATCCAGAAACCATTAGTCTTGAAGACGCAATCGAATTAATCAATCAAAAAGTCGCGAAATCTCCACAAAAACCGGCGACTAAGAAACCAAAAGCCAAGAAACCAAAAGCCAAGAAACCAAAAGCCAAGAAACCAAAAGCCAAGAAACCAGCAGCTAAAAAATCAGCAGCATAATAAATATGCTCACACGTCTAAATTTCTAGCGCGAAGTGCGTTTGTTTCTATAAAAGCTCTTCTTGGCTCTACCATATCGCCCATTAGCGTTGTAAAAATACCATCCGCCGCGATTGCATCTTCCACTCGAGCTTTTAACAGTATCCGAACTTTAGGATCCATAGTTGTTTCCCAAAGTTGATCCGGATTCATTTCTCCCAACCCCTTGTATCGCTGAACTCCTATTATTCTTTTTGCATCATCTAATAGCCAATCTAAAACCTCTTTAAAACTATTCGCCGTTTGTTCCCTATCCTTTCGCCTGACAACTGTACCGTCTGCGAACAAATCGCCCGTTAATTTTGATACCTCAATTAATTGTCTATATTCACCGCTAGAGATAAATGCGTCATCTATTAGTGTTTCATATTCATTTCCGTGAGTCAGACGAATAATTTTTATCGCATAAGTTGGCAAATCACCGCCATCAACTGTGCCAGCCACCAACTCTATTCTCTGGCCTTGAAGCGATTCAGATATTTTAGATATAGTTTGTTGGGCTTCCTCGGCGTTACCTAGATGAATTTCTAGTCCATTCAAAACTGCATTTAATACCGTACGATCATATCTGTAACTTAAGCGATCGACGATGGCTTCAGCAGCAATGTACGCACGAGCAATTTCTTCTATTGCCTCGATTGATATACTTTTACCCTGTTTATCAATGACTTCAGCATCTTTTAACGCTACTGACAAAGTGTAATCTTTCAAAGATTGTTCATCTTTTAAATAACGCTCATCCCTACCCAGCTTAACTTTAAATAATGGCGGTTGCGCAATATAAATGTGCCCGCCCTCGACCAGCTCTGGCATTTGACGATAAAAAAATGTAAGCAATAACGTTCTGATGTGCGATCCATCTACATCGGCATCAGTCATAATAATAATTCTGTGATATCGCAATTTACCCGGGTCGTAATCTTCTTTGCCTATACCTGTGCCTAGAGCTGTAATCAAGGATGTAATTTCTGTCGAAGAGATTAGTTTTTCAAACCGGGCCTTTTCCACATTTAAAATTTTGCCTTTTAAAGGCAAAATCGCCTGAAATTTGCGATCTCTGCCTTGCTTTGCGGATCCTCCAGCAGAATCACCCTCCACCAGGTAAATTTCTGACAGAGCCGGATCTTTTTCCTGACAATCAGCGAGTTTGCCTGGCAAACCAAGCCCATCAAGCACGCCTTTTCTTCGCGTCATCTCTCGCGCTTTTCTCGCGGCCTCCCGCGCACGGGCAGAGTCTATTATTTTACTAATTACCGTTTTTGCATCTGCTGGGTTTTCTAGCAACCAATCTGCTAGGCCTTGAGAAACTGCTTTTTCTACGACGGGTTTGCATTCTGGTGAAACAAGTTTATCTTTAGTTTGAGATGAGAATTTCGGGTCTGGCACCTTCACTGACAGAACGCAAGTTATGCCCTCTCGCATATCTTCCCCTGTTGTTTCTACTTTCGCTTTTTTTGCCAGATCATTTGCTTGAATATATTGATTTAAGGTACGCGTCATCGATGTGCGTAACGCAGCTAAATGTGTTCCACCATCTCTCTGGGGAATGTTGTTTGTGTAGCATAAAACTTGTTCTTGATAAGAGTCGTTCCATTGGATCGAGGCCTCAGCGGTTATTCCGTCGGCCTCAAAACTTGTATGAAAAATATTTTTATGTAAAACCGTTTTGTTTTTGTTGATGTATTCGACAAAACCGCTTACACCGCCTTCATAACTAAAGGTTTCTGACCTTCCTGTTTTCTCATCATTTAATTTGATGTTCACTCCGTTATTTAAAAACGATAATTCGCGCAGTCGTTTCGCTAAAATTTCATAATGGAATTCAATCGCCCCGAACACTTCTTGACTGGCCCAAAAGGAAATCTCGGTTCCTGTTTTAGTGCTTTCCCCGATTTTTTTTAGAGGATGATCTGGCGCTCCGTCCGAAAAAGTCATTTCGTGCTCAAAACCATCTCTATATATTGTTAGTTTTAATTTTGACGATAGCGCGTTTACTACTGAGACGCCTACTCCGTGTAGGCCTCCTGATATCTTATAAGAGTTACTATCAAATTTACCTCCTGCGTGCAGCACTGTCATAACGATTTCTGGCGTGGATCGGCTCTCCTCATCCTCTGGATGGATGTCGGTAGGAATCCCCCGACCATTATCGGATATCGATACACCGCCATCCGTATGAATGGTGATGTTTATAGTGTCGCAATGACCTGCTAAAGCTTCGTCAATAGAGTTATCAACGACTTCAAAAACCATGTGATGTAATCCGGTACCATCGCTGGTGTCTCCGATGTACATACCAGGCCGTTTGCGAACGGCCTCAAGACCTTTTAAAACTTTAATACTGCCAGCGGAATATTCTTCTTGTTCTTCCATTTTTATCCTCAAATTCTCATTGGCATGACAACGTACTGAAATGTGCTGTCTTCTTTTATCGTCATAAGCATGCTGCTATTAGAGTCACCTAGCGCGCAATTGATATCTTGCGTCCCTACATTACTCAAACAGTCCAACAAATAATTAACATTAAAACCAATATCTAGCGGCTCGCCTTGATAGCTTACTTCTAACTCTTCTTCCGCCTCTTCTTGTTCGCTATTAGAGCAAATTATTTTTAAGAGATTTTTTGTTAGCACCCATCGTACTCCTCGAAATTTTTCGTTCGATAAAATTGATGCCCGCTGTAATGCTCCTTGTAAACTATCTCTACCTATAATCAATTCATTATTTAAATCGGTGGGTATTACGCGCTTATAGTCTGGAAATTTTCCATCTACTAGCTTTGACACCAACGTGACGTCAGAAAACTGTATTGTTATTTGTGTATCTGTAATTTTTATTTCTACTGTAGATTCATCTCCATCTAATAATTTCAATAATTCTAAGACTGTTTTGCGGGGTAAGATTGTTTCCCTGTTGCCCGCAGATTCTTTTAGTTTAGTTGATGTGTGGGATAGCCTATGACCGTCTGTAGCGATCAATCTCATCGTATCCCCATCTAATACCAATAAAAGTCCATTTAAGTAATAACGTATATCTTGTTGCGCCATTGAAAATTGCACTTTTTGGAGCATATCTTTTAATACTTTTTGCTCGATTTTTACCGTATCGAGCTTTGCATTGTCTTTTGCTGCTATTAATGGAAAATCAGTTGCTGGTAGTGTCTGAAGATTAAATTTACTTTTACCACTTTTTAATATGGCTCTATTTTCGGAAGCCTCTAAACTAATTTTTGTTTTGTCAGGTAACGCTCGTAAGATATCTAGAGTTTTACGAGCAGAAATAGTTAGCGTATCGCCCTGATACGACTTTTCCAATTTAGCGTTTGTGGCGATTTGTATTTCTAAATCTGTGGCTACAACTTCGAGCGTATGTCCATCCGCTTTTAGGAATACATTCGATAAAATAGGTAATGTGTGGCGTCGTTCGACAATACCAGAAACCATCTGTAGTGGTTTTAGTAATACATCTTTATCGATATTTAATAATTTCATATTAAACCTTAGTAATAGTGATAGTTAGCGCTCTCAATGTGTACAAGTAATTTAAGTGTATGAAGTTACGATCTTTTACGGCTGTTGTTTTACCTGTTTAATCTATGTTTAGTATAGGGAGTTTTTGTGTATAAATATTCTGTTTATGCAATATATTGGTGTTATTAAGATAAATTAAACGAGTTATCCACAGAGTTATAAATAAAATACTAGCCTCTCAGAATTTGTATAAGCGCGTTGAAATCTCTCGCGGTATTTGTATCTGTTGTTCGTAATTCAGCAATTTTTCGACAAGCATGAAGTACGGTCGTATGATCTCGACCGCCGTAAGCATCACCTATATCCGGCAGGCTGTAACTGGTTAACTCTTTAGATAAGGCCATAGCCATTTGTCTGGGTCTAGCAACAGATCGTGTTCTCTTCTTTGAGAACATATCCGATACTTTAAGTTTGTAATAATCAGCAACGCATTTTTGAACCGAATCAATAGTAATTAATTTGGAGTTGCTAGCGAGTAGATCTTTTAGAGCCTCTTTGGCGAGAGAGACAGAAACTGGTTCTTTAGTGAAGTTTGCGTAGGCCGTTATTCTTTTTAAAGCCCCCTCTAATTCTCGAACATTAGATTGGATGTGGGTTGCGACAAAAAACGCCACCTCTTCGGACAGGTTTAAATCATCCTCTTCCGCTTTTTTTAGCAATATAGCTACTCGAAGTTCGAGTTCGGGTGGCTCTATAGCAACCGTCAGACCAGAACCAAATCTAGATACAAGACGGTCTTCCATTCCTGATATTTCTTTTGGAAATGTGTCACAAGTCATTACTACTTGTTTTTTAGATTGCATAAGAGCATTAAATAAATAGAAAAACTCTTCTTGGGTTCGGGCTTTTTTGGCAAAAAACTGAATGTCGTCAATTAATAGGAGATCCAGGGAATGGTAAAAGCGTTTAAATTGTTCGAATGACTTGTGTTGGTATGCGCTTACGACATCGGAAACATATTTTTCCGCATGTATATAAAGTATTTTCGCACCTGGAGTTTTTTCCGCCGTTACATTACCAATAGCTTGAACCAAGTGCGTCTTTCCTAAACCGACGCCACCATATATAAATAAGGGGTTGTAGGCTTTAGCCGGGTTGTCGCAAACTTGTAGAGCGGCTGCCCTGGCCAATTGATTGCCACGACCGGTGACGAAACTATCAAACGTGAAGGCAGGGTTGAGTTGAGGTAAGCGATTATTCTTCTTAGCTACTTTTGAATCAACAGGCTCTGAAGTATTCGTTGGTAGTTCGGTTGCTTCGGGTTCACTGACGTTTTGGTCGGCGGGCGGAGGGGTTTTTAAAGTAAATCGTATTGGTAACTGAGATCCACTCGAGTCTTTTGCGAGGCGTTTTAGATCTTTGGAGTAGTTGTCTCTCGCCCATACAAGCAAGAACCTGTTGGGAGCTACTATGACAATTTCTCCGTTTATTATGGCCCCGTCTAAAGGGTGCACCCAAGTTTTATACTGTTGTGATGAAAGCACAGTTTTAAAATACTCAAGGCAGCTATCCCAGAAAGAATTCATTAAAATTTACGGATTTTTAGATAAAAAACCCTATCTGATGCGAGATAGGGTCGTTGGACTCAGTTATGGATTTGCACATCTGTTATTTAAGTAAGATTGTATCTGATCTTTTATAAGTTATCCACAGCCTATGATGAAATAGGATAATTTGACAAAGAGTATAAAAACCGTTGTAATGGCAGGCTTTTTTGATCATAAGTTACATGGAGAACTTGGATGAAACGAACATATCAGCCGTCCAAAACTCGGCGACAAAGAACGCATGGGTTTCTAGTGAGAATGAAAACCCGCGGCGGTCGGTCAGTTATTAATGCGCGTCGGGCCAAAGGGAGGGCGCGCTTAAGCGTGTGATTTCGAGCAAACTACCTCGGGAGTCTCGTTTATGCGGCGCTGCAAATTACACGGGGCGGTTCGCTGCGAAGATCAGAAGCGGACATTTTATTTTGCTTTCCAGAGAGAATAGTGCGTCCATTGGTCGAATTGGCGTTTCTTTATCAAAAAAACACATTCCTCTGGCCGTTGTCAGAAATCGAGTCCGACGTCAGGTAAAAGAGCTCTTTAGAACGAGCGACTGCTTAGCGCGGTCGGAAGATCTTGTTATAAGAGCTACAAAAAAAATTATGAAAGCTGATTTAGTGGCGATTAAATTAGAGCTAACGCAGCTTTGGTCGCAGCGAAAAAAATGAAGCATATTCTTCTACGGTTAATTCATTATTATCAGCAAGTGGTGTCGCCTCTGCTCGGCTCTAGATGTCGGTTTTACCCCACATGTTCCGAGTACACGAAGGAGAGCATTACAAATCACGGGGCATTTCGAGGGCTGTGGCTGGGCCTAAAAAGGCTTAGTAAATGTCATCCGTTCCATCCAGGAGGGGTCGACCCCTCCCCACAAATACCTCAAGGAAAAAGGGAAGTTCATAATGGATAGCGCACGCATCATTGCTACAGTAATCTTTGTGGGGTCTATTATTTTATTGGGCGATGCCTGGCTAAAGAAGGATCAACAACTAGTAAATGAATCACTATCGACAGAGTCGCAAGAGGGCATCGCGACGATCCCTAAAGCAACGATAAACGACGCCGCAAATAGAAAAGATGTTGTGGAGCCAATCAACAATTTGGCCCGAGCGACGGGGGATTATATCCAGGTAACCACAGACGTATTTTCAGCCAAGATTGATCGCTTGGGCGGCGGCATCAAAGAGTTGATACTGACCCAACATCACAGCAAAGACAGTAAGACCGAGGCGCTGAGACTTTTGGAAATTAAGGGGGGGCGTACGTATGTGGCCGAGTCCGGGTTAATTGGAGAGGGACTACCAAATCATAATAGTATATTTAATACTGACGATAGCGAGTACTCACTATTATCGGGAGAAGAATCGTTAAACATAACTCTTTTTTCTGATTCTGAGAGCGCTTTTGTAGAAAAAACATATACGTTCTATAGGGGGTCATACGCTATAGACGTAGACTATAAAATAACAAACAAAACTAGTGCGCCAATTTCGCCAAATGCTTATTTTCAATTACTAAGAGACGGCGGCGGAGCCGAAGGAGATACCAAGTTACAGCCGACTTATACAGGGGGCGCCGTTTATTCTGAAGAGGCGAAATTTAATAAGGTTGACTTCAAAGATATGGATCGGGCTAAGTCCAATTATCCTAAAGTCGTAAGCGACGGATGGGTCGGTTTCGTACAACATTATTTCGTCGCAGCATGGCTTCCTGAGGAAGGCAAAAGCCGAGAAAATTTTATGAAGTCGCTTGGCAATAATTTATATGCCATGGGATTTGTTGAGGGCGTGACAGAGATATCCGAGAACAGCCAAGGCACTTTGGGAGCTCGTTTATATGCAGGACCGCAAGAACAAAATGTCCTTAAGAAGTTAGCGCCCGGGTTAGATTTGGTTGTGGACTATGGTTGGCTGACTATCATCGCCTCACCTTTATTCTGGTTGCTCTCGGCGCTTCAGGGTTTGGTGGGCAATTGGGGATGGGCAATAGTGTTTCTTACTGTAATTATAAAGTTGGTGTTTTTTCCTCTATCAGCGGCCGGATATAAATCTATGGCGAAAATGCGAGTTATGGCGCCTCGTTTGAAAACTTTAAAAGAAACTTATGGTGATGATAAGCAGAAGTTTCAACAAGCCATGATGGATTTATACAAAAAAGAAAAAATTAACCCTCTGGGGGGGTGCTTACCTATATTGATTCAAATCCCCTTCTTTATTGCTCTTTACTGGGTTTTACTTGCCAGCGTAGAATTACGGGATGCGCCGTTTATTTTTTGGATAACTGATCTTTCCGCTAAAGATCCTTTTTACGTTCTACCGATTCTTATGGCCTTAAGTATGGTGGCTCAATCTTGGCTTAGCCCGACACCGCCAGACCCAATACAGGCCAAAGTAATGAAAATTATGCCGGTAGTTTTTAGCGTGTTTTTCTTTTTCTTTGCCTCCGGTTTGGTTTTGTATTGGCTTGTAAACAACGTGTTGTCTATCGCACAACAATGGACAATTACGCGGGCTATCGAGGGCAAAAAGCCCAATAATGCTAAACAATGACACGATAGCGGCTATAGCGACAGCGCCTGGTACAGGTGGGATAGGGGTCGTTAGGGTTTCAGGTAAAAAAACAAAAGAAATCGCTGGGCGCATCATCGGTGAATTGGCGCCAAAAAGAATGGCAGGAATGCGAACGTTTACAAACGCAGCCGGAGACTCGCTAGACTCTGGTTTAACGCTATATTTTGAAGGACCCGATTCGTATACGGGTGAGGATGTGCTGGAGTTACAAGGCCATGGTGGTCCAGGCGTGCTTCGTTTGATTTTGCGGGCTTGTATTGAAGCAGGCGCGCGACTTGCCCAGCCCGGAGAGTTTACACAGAGAGCATATCTTAACAATAAGCTAGATTTAGCTCAGGCGGAAAGCGTGGCCGACTTGATTGGCGCCTCTTCTGAGGCCGCAGTTTTAAGCGCGCATCGCTCTTTGAGTGGTGAATTTTCTGACCGAACAGAGGATATAAGGCGCGAATTAATCGAGACACGCGTTTTCGTAGAAGCGGCGATAGATTTCGCTGAGGAGGAGATCGACTTTTTAAAAGATGAATCGGTCAAAGACCGACTTTCGTCAATACTCCAAAGTCTTGGCGAGTTAAGAGACTCAGCCACTCAGGGCAATCTTCTAAGAGAGGGCGCTAAAGTTGTCTTGGCCGGCGAACCCAATGTAGGTAAATCAACCTTAATGAATCTTTTGTCTGAAGAAGAAACATCGATTGTTACGGAATACGCCGGCACAACAAGAGATTCCATACAGCGCCAAATTATAGTTGGTGGTATCCCCATGACCGTCGTTGATACGGCCGGTCTCAGAAAGTCAGACGACCCTATCGAGAGTATCGGCATACAACGGACGCTAGATCATCTAAAAGATGCGGATGTTATAGTTTACATGCAAGAGGCCGGCAATGATGCTGACCGACAAAGTTTGATATCAGATTTTGAAGAGGCTAAAAGCGTCATAGTATTGAATAAAATTGACTTGATGGGCCGGGAGGAAGGGCTTGATGATC
Organism: uncultured Burkholderiales Genera incertae sedis bacterium; assembly: GCA_905478365.1. Lineage (GTDB taxonomy): Bacteria > Pseudomonadota > Gammaproteobacteria > Burkholderiales > Eutrophovitaceae > Eutrophovita. The sequence goes on along the minus strand of CAJQIK010000091.1, from coordinate 24,850 downwards.
AAAGCGGAGTACCGGTCATTTATTTATCAGCGAAAACTGGAGCTGGCTTAGAAATATTGAAGAAAAACCTTCTGGAGAAGGTGGGGGCCAGATTAAGTGAAGAAGTCCCGTTTATGGCACGGGAACGACACCTCAATGCGTTAGATCGGGCTGTTCGACATTTAAGCGCGGCTCTGGCAAATATTGCAATAATTGAATTTTGTGCAGAGGAACTAAGGGCGGCCCAAGATGCAATATCTGAAATTACAGGAGAGTTTGTGGCAGACGACCTACTGGGACAAATATTTTCCAGTTTTTGTGTTGGGAAATGATAAATTCTAATATGTTTCACGTGAAACATAGTCGGCGCTTAAGTAGTCTTTTATGTACAAATATAATTATTAATTGATTAAACAAAGTTATGTTTTTCTCAAAAAAATACGATGTAGTGGTTATTGGTGGGGGGCACGCGGGTACTGAGGCCGCATTAGCTTCGGCGCGCTCCGGGTCTCAAACGTTATTGCTTACGCACAGCATTGAAACGCTTGGACAAATGTCATGTAATCCGTCAATTGGGGGTATTGGCAAAGGCCATTTGGTGAAGGAGATTGATGCGCTGGGTGGGGCGATGGCGGCTGCGGCCGATGAGGCTGGAATACATTTTCGTCGCCTTAATTCAAGTAAGGGGCCTGCCGTTCGGGCCACGCGCGCGCAGGCAGATCGATCGTTGTATCGGCAGGCAATAAGGGCGAAGCTTGAGGCTCAAGATCGGTTAGACATATTTCAGGGTGCGGCTACAGATATCGTTGTATCCGGAGATTCGGTTACGGGGGTTACAACAGATATAGGGCTGACAATTAGCGCTAAGGCGATAGTATTAACGGCAGGAACGTTTTTAGCCGGGAAAATTCATGTAGGACTTGAAAATCACGAGGCTGGCAGGGCTGGTGATGCGCCGTCGAATGCCCTGGCAGCCCGGCTGCGCGAGTTAAAACTACCGGTGGGGCGACTTAAGACCGGTACGCCCCCGCGAATCGATGGCCGTACCATTGATTTTTCTGCTTTGGAGAGACAAGACGGAGATATTGAGAGGCCCGTTTTCTCTTTTGTAGGCTCGCGCACTCAACATCCGCGACAGGTTCCTTGTTGGATTACACATACCAACGAAAAAACACATGAATTCATTCGTGCGGGGTTGGATCGATCGCCGTTATATACAGGACTAATCGCAGGAGTCGGTCCCCGCTACTGCCCATCCATCGAAGACAAGGTAGTCCGGTTTTCTGATCGGGACCACCATCAAATTTTCCTTGAGCCCGAGGGCCTACTTACCAATGAGTACTATCCGAACGGTATTTCTACTAGTCTCCCGTTCGACGTACAGACACAGATCGTGAGGTCTATTAAGGGTCTTGAAGACGCCTATATTCTTAGGCCTGGATATGCGATCGAATATGATTATTTTGACCCACGTGCACTTAAACCGACACTAGAGACAAAGGGATTGGAAAAGTTGTTTTTTGCTGGACAGATTAACGGCACAACAGGATATGAGGAGGCTGCCGCGCAAGGGCTGTTAGCCGGATTGAACGCGTCGCGTAAAGCGTTGGGTAAAGATGGCTGGTATCCCCGGAGAGATGAGGCATATTTGGGAGTTCTGGTTGATGATTTAATAACTCGTGGGGTAACAGAGCCATATCGCATGTTTACTAGTCGGGCGGAATATCGGCTAAGCCTCAGGGAGGACAATGCAGACCTTCGGCTGACCCCCATTGGTCGCAAATTAGGCCTTATTAACGACTATCGATGGGAGAGGTTTGAGCGGAAACGAGTCGTTATCGAGAATGAAACAGCGCGCCTTAATAACTTGTTTATAAGCCCAAGCTGTGACGACCAAGCGAAGATAAAACAGGTGGTCGGTAAAGTTTTGGACCATGAGTACTCGGCGATACAGCTCTTGAGGCGGCCAGAAGTAAATTATGAGGCTTTAATGACTTTGTCGGGTGTGGGGCCGGGAGTTGAGGATAAGTCGGCGGCGGAGCAAGTAGAAATTCAATCCAAATATCAAGGCTACATCAATCGTCAGAAAGAGGAGGTAACGAAGATGGTTAGTCTCGAGGGAGTTAGTATCCCCGAGACCATAGACTACACAGTTATCCCAGGGTTATCCGCTGAGGCGAAACAAAAATTGACCTTCACGCGTCCGACCACTTTGGGGCACGCGAGCCGAATATCAGGCATTACACCCGCTGCGGTTGGGATTTTGTCGGTCTACATCAAAAGGTTAAATCAATCATTTAATGTGCGTGGCGATCAAGCCAGAGTGACCGTGTAATGCCGCAAGATTTTAGCGAGCTATCAGGGTCCATTTTGCAAGAGATGGGTGTTGTGGTAACAAGCAAACAGCTTGGAATGTTTCGGCAATATTTGGTTTTGTTGGATAAGTGGAATCAAGTTTACAACATCACATCTGTCACCCCAAAAAGTATGTGGGTAAGCACTCACTTATACGATTCGTGTTCTATAATAAGCACACTGCCATCAGGATTTTTGCTTGACATAGGCACAGGAGGCGGTTTTCCAGGCCTGCCAATCGCTATCGCACAGCCAGAAAGAGATGTAGTTCTCTTGGATCGAAGTGAAAAAAAAACGACTTTTTTAAAGCAAGTCGTTATTGAGCTTGGACTTAAAAATGTTGTTATTGAGACTTCAAGAATCGAAAGCTATGGCCGGTTAAAACAATTCGATGTTATTGTTTCCCGGGCGTTTAGTGAGTTAAAAATTTTTCTGCGAAGTGCATCGCAATTTTGTGATTCGGGTGGAGCGTTGTTTGCCATGAAAGGTAAATACCCGGCTGCAGAGCTAGCGGAAATACCCGCAGGGAAAGTGAGGCAAGTAAAAAAGCTTAATGTGCCTGAGCTAAACGCCGAGCGTCACGTCGTCGAGCTTGTACCAGAAATTAAAATATAGAAAAGGTAAATGAAGTGAGTCGTATTGTAGCCATCGCAAACCAAAAAGGAGGTGTTGCAAAAACCACCACGGCGATAAATCTTGGCGCTGGCATCGCCGCCCAGGGAAAGCGAGTGCTCTTGATCGATCTAGACCCGCAAGGTAACGCGACCACTGGAAGTGGCATTGATAAATCAAAGGTGGAGGCAGGTATCTATGATGTTTTAACGGAATCGACAACAGTCGGAGCCGTTAAACTTGAAAGCTCTACCGTGGGGTATGACGTACTGGCGGCGAATCAGCATTTGGCAGGGGCTGAAGTCGAGTTAGTTGGCGTCGATAGCCGCGAAACCATCCTCAAGAGAGCCTTAGAGTCAGTAACCGACGATTACGATTTCATTTTAATTGACTGCCCACCCGCGCTCAGCTTGCTCACGTTAAATGGCTTAACCGCGGCGAAATACGTGATTATTCCGATGCAATGTGAATATTACGCCTTAGAAGGGCTGAGTGATCTTGTAGACACAATTAAGCGGATCAAATCATATTTGAATCCTAATCTCGAAATTGGTGGTTTGGTAAGGACTATGTTTGATGGTCGCAACTCTTTATCTCAGCAAGTATCCGATCAGCTTGATAGGCACTTCGGAGATAAGCTGTTTGAAACCGTAATCCCAAGGAATGTCCGGGTCGCGGAAGCGCCAAGTCACGGTCTTCCCGTATTGATATACGACAAAATGTCAAAAGGGGCGATTGCTTACCAATCACTTTCTGCAGAATTTCTAGGAAGATTTACCTAATTATCGAGGACGTACATATATTATGGTTAGAGCTAAAGGATTAGGCAAAGGCTTGGACGCGCTCTTTTCAAGCGGAAAAACAGTTAATGATGATGAACCAGGGCCTATGTCGACTCTACCTGTTGAGGGGTTGCAGCCTGGCAAATTCCAACCGCGTACTAAAATGGATGACGACGCGATAGCCGAGCTGAGCGAATCCATACGCTCTCAAGGCGTTATCCAGCCGTTAATTGTAAGACCTATATCCAGCGGAAAACACGAGATCATAGCCGGGGAACGGAGGTGGCGCGCCGCTCAAAAAGCAGGCCTGAAGCTGGTACCCGTGGTAATAAAAAAGTCGGATGATAAATCTGCCATGGCTATGGCATTGATTGAGAATATTCAAAGAGAAGACCTCACTTCAATCGATGAGGCTATCGGCATTAAGAGGCTTATTGAAGAATTTGAAATGACCCATGAGGCGGTGGCGCGCATATTAGGAAAATCGCGAAGTACCGTTACTAACCTGCAACGCTTGTTGTCATTAGCCGAACCAGTTCAACAAATGCTTCGTGACCAAAAAATAGAAATGGGACACGCCCGCTCCTTGTTGGGTTTGGAAGCGTCACGCCAGGTTGACTTAGCAAAACGAATCGTCGCATTAGATTTGACAGTTCGAGAGGTGGAGAGCCTGGTGGGCGCTGTGAGCACTCGGCTGGGTGGCAAAGGAAAAAGCCAACAAGGCCGACAAAATATTGACCGAGACACTGTTAACTTACAAGAACAGCTGGCTCAGCATCTGGGTTTGCCAGTTAGGATCACTCAATCCAAGAGGGGTTCGGGAAAGATTGCCCTGTCATTCTCAGACTTGGATGAGCTCGAGGTTCTTCTGGCCAAGTTAAGAGCTTGAGAGTGTATGTTAAATAGAGTGGTTCGCATTGACACAAATTAGACGAGTCCTTAAAATAGCGAGCTTTTCGTGGGTTGGAACAACTTACGAGTCTCCAGGTTTGCTTTCTTATTTATGAGTAAGGTCGTGATAACTGGATCATTACGTGTTCTAGCATTGCAAGCGTTGGTGATGTCGACATGTACGATTGGGTTCTTGGGGGTTCATGGTTTTTCGGTAGACAGCAAGTCGGCGTTGATTGGTGGGCTGACCGCACTGCTTCCTTCATGCTTTTATGTATGGAGGTCTTCTAGAGGAAGAACTCAAGATCCGCGAAGTTTAGTTAAGGCTCATTACAGGGCTGAGTCGGGGAAAATGGCCATAACGGTCGTAGCCTTCGGTTTGGTATTTACGCAGTTAGGGCCAATCGCGGCATTACCGTTGTTTGCTACTTACGTAGCGACTTTGGCCAGTTACTGGGTCGCGCTTTTGCTGAAAAATTAATGATATTTTTTATAGAGTGACGAATGGCTACAGCAGGATCACAAACATCAGGTGAATATATTTCCCACCACTTGCAGAACTTGCATGTGGGCGAGGGTTTTTGGAGCCTTCACTTAGACACCCTTATAGTCTCGGGACTCCTCGGGCTTATAGCATTTGGCGGCATGATGCTTCTAGCTCGAAAAGCGAGTAGCGGCATTCCAACCGGGGCGCAGAACTGCGTTGAGATGATTGTTTCCGTAGTTAATGATCAAGTGAAGGACACTTTTCATGCGAAAAGCGATTTAGTCACCCCCCTAGCAATCACAATTTTTGTCTGGGTGTTTTTAATGAACGCGATGGACTTAATACCGGTTGACTTTTTGCCACTTGCTGCGTCGTCTGCGGGTGTTGAGTATCTTAAAGTTGTACCGACGACAGATCCAAACTTAACTTTTGGAATGTCGATAGCGGTCTTTTTTATCATGATCGCGATGAATTTGAAATTTAAAGGAGTGCGTGGCCTTTTGAAAGAAGCGCTCACAGTGCCGTTTGGAAAGTATCTGTTTCCGGTTAACCTTCTTTTTAGAATTATTGAGGACCTAGCAAAGCCGATATCCTTGGCGTTACGATTATTTGGAAACATGTACGCTGGGGAGATGGTCTTTATTCTCCTTGCCGTATGGATGGGAGCGTCTTACTGGTGGGTTCCCGCCGGTGCGGTGCTGAGTCTCGGTTGGGCTCTGTTCCATATACTTATTATTACGCTTCAAGCTTTTGTATTCATGATGCTTACGGTCGTTTACATGAGCATGGCGGCAGAAAATCATTAACGTAATTAGATTTAATTTTTAACAACTTAATTTTGTATTAGGAGATATATATGGAACTCGCATCCGTACTAGGTATGACAGCAGTAGCGGTAGCATTGCTAATTGGTATGGGGGCCTTAGGGACCGCCATTGGTTTTGGTATTCTTGGCGGACGCTTCTTAGAGGGCGCGGCACGGCAACCAGAGATGATCCCAACGCTTCAAGTTAAGATGTTCATCGTGGCTGGTCTTCTAGACGCGGTTACTATGATTGGAGTTGGTATCGCGCTCTACTTACTGTTTGCGAATCCATTCATTGCGATCGTTGCTGGTTAATGAGTAACATCAATCAAGACTTAAGGCGCAGGAGGCAAGCGTGAATATTAACGCAACACTTTTAGGCCAAGCGCTCTGGTTTGCTTTGTTCATTTGGCTGACCATGAAATATGTTTGGCCGCCGCTTCAAAAAGCGATGCAGGATCGTCAAAAAGAGATTGCAGACGGGTTAGCGGCCGGCGAAAAAGGTAGACAAGAGTTAGCTGAAGCAGCGGAAAAGGTTAATCAAGAGCTTCAGAAGACAAAAGAGCAGGCAATGGAGATTATTTCACAGGCCGAAAAGCGCTCTGGGGAGCTTATTGAGGAAGCAAAAAACCACGCGAAGGTCGAAGGCGAGCGGATTGTTTCTGCGGCGAAAGCGGAAATTGAACAAGAAGTAAACCGAGCAAAAGAGCAACTTCGGGTGCAAGTAGCTTCTTTAGCGCTTGCTGGCGCGGAGCAAATTCTGCAAAAAGAAATCGATGCAAATGCGCATGCAGATATGCTTAAGCGACTTGAATCAGAGCTAGGGTAGCGCATGGCTGAAGTTATTACATTGGCTCGACCATACGCCCAGGCACTTTATTCATTGGCTAAAGAGACTGATACTCTGGATGTCTGGTCCGAATCTTTAGAGTTTTTGAAAAGCGTTGCCGATGACGCAGCCTTTCAGGAAACCGTCAGTGCGCCTGACATCCAGTTAACGGACGTTGAGGATTTATTTCTATCAATTTGTTCCGATCGAGTATCGATGGAAGTTAGAAATTTTATTCAGTTACTTGTAAGAAACGGTCGACTTTCGGTTCTTGACGACGTGGCGAGGCAATATGAATCGCTTAAGGCTGAGGACGAAGGCATGGTGAACGCGGTTATCCAGTCGGCATTCGATTTAGATGAAGCGCAGATAACGGCTATCGCCGATATTTTGTCTAAGAAGCTCAACAAAAAAATAAGTCCATCTGTTACCACAGACCCCAATTTAATTGGGGGCGTCAAAGTTCATGTTGGTGATAAGGTGTGGGACGCGTCTGTTAGAGGTCGTCTCCAACATATGGCGGTCACTTTAACAAATTAATTATTAGGAGCATTGATCCATGCAGTTGAATCCATCAGAGATTAGTGAGCTGATTAAGGGCAAGATCCAAAATCTTGCGTCAGCAACCGAAGCAAAAACACAAGGTACGGTTGTCTCCGTGACTGACGGAATATGTCGGGTACACGGCCTCTCAGACGTTATGCAAGGCGAGATGCTTGAGTTCCCAGGCAACACCTTTGGTTTAGCCTTAAACCTAGAGCGTGATTCGGTTGGCGCCGTGGTTCTAGGGGAATATACCCATATCACAGAGGGCGATACAGTAAAGTGTACAGGTAAGATTCTCGAAGTCCCGGTCGGTCCTGAGCTGTTGGGACGCGTCGTGGATGCGCTGGGTCAGCCTATTGATGGCAAGGGCCCTATAAATGCGAAAGAGACGGACGTAATTGAGAAAGTGGCTCCGGGCGTAATTTGGAGACAGTCTGTAGACGAGCCTGTGCAAACAGGATTAAAAGCGATTGATGCCATGGTTCCTGTGGGTAGAGGTCAACGAGAGTTGATTATTGGTGACCGTCAAACAGGCAAAACTGCTGTGGCTGTCGATACTATCATTAACCAGAAAGGTAAAAACCTGTTCTGTGTATACGTAGCGATTGGACAAAAGGCATCAACAGTAGCTAACGTGGTTCGAAAACTCGAAGAACATGGGGCAATGGAATACACGATAGTCGTTGCCGCGACGGCATCAGAGTCCGCAGCCATGCAGTATATTGCGGCTTATTCAGGGTGCACGATGGGCGAGTATTTCCGAGATCGCGGCGAAGACGCTCTGATTATTTATGATGACCTAACGAAACAAGCGTGGGCATATAGACAGATATCATTATTGTTGAGACGACCTCCAGGCCGAGAGGCTTATCCAGGTGACGTTTTCTACTTACACTCACGCTTGCTAGAGCGAGCGGCGCGAGTGTCAACGGCGTGGGTGGAGCGACATACAAACGGAGCAGTGAAGGATAAAACTGGATCGTTGACTGCACTACCAATTATTGAGACCCAGGCTGGTGATGTTTCTGCTTTTGTCCCGACTAACGTGATCTCGATTACCGATGGACAGATCTTTTTGGAAACCGACCTGTTTAACGCTGGAGTAAGACCAGCTATTAATGCAGGAGTGTCTGTGTCTCGGGTGGGTGGCGCAGCCCAAACGAAAATCATGAAACGAAAGGACACTGGTGGCGGCGTTCGTTTAGCCTTGGCGCAGTATCGAGAGCTTGCTGCCTTCGCTCAGTTCGCCTCCGACCTTGATGAGGCCACTCGTCGCCAATTAGAGCGTGGCCAAATGGCTACCGAGCTAATGAAACAACCTCAATACCAACCAATGGAAGTTTGGGAAATGGCGGTTACATTATTCGCGCTCAATAATGATGTATTCGATGGCATGGAAGTAAATAAAGCGTTGGCAGCTGAGAAGTCAATGAGGGATTTTCTCAAGAGTAAAAACGCAGATTTAATTGCACGTATTGATGAAACTAATAACCTCACTAAAGAAGACGAAGATGCGCTTAAAACTGCAATTCAAGAGTGGAAGGTTAGCGGGACCTACTAAGTTTTAGGAAAAAATAACCACATCAAAATAATGATGATAGAAAGATTCTAGGATGGCAGGCACGAAGGAAATCAGAAACAAAATCAAAAGCGTGCAAAACACGAGTAAGATCACCAAAGCTATGGAAATGGTGGCAGCATCTAAAATGAGAAAAGCTCAGGAACGAATGCGTGCCGCGAGACCGTTTGGGGATAAAATACGAGCGGTCGCGGCTAATATTTCACATGCGAACCCTGAGTATAGACATCCTTATTTAACAGAAAGAGACACCGTAAAGCGGGCAGCAATGATTGTCGTGACCACCGATAAGGGGTTATGCGGCGCATTAAATACCAACGTTTTAAGGATGGCGTTAGCTCAGTATAAAGAGTGGCAAGCAGATGGCGAAGAAGTCGATGTGTGTTGTATTGGTAGCAAAGGCGTAGGATTCATGCAGCGGCTTGGTGCTAACGTCGTCGCTGAAGTCAGTGGATTGGGTGATGCTCCTAAGATGGAAACCATATTAGGAGCAATTAAAGTTGTGCTTGACGGATATAACGAAGACAAGTTTGATCAAGTTGTGCTGTTTTATAATAAGTTCATCAATACCATGAAGCAAGAGCCGACGATGGAACAGCTATTGCCGGTAAAGGGCGAGAGCCTTGGTGTACCAACTGGTGCTTGGGACTACATCTATGAACCCGATGCAAAAGAGGTACTAGATCAAGTTTTGAACCGTTATATCGAGGCGGTGGTTTACCAATCGGTAGCTGAAAATATGTCGTCCGAACAATCAGCGAGAATGGTGGCGATGAAATCTGCGTCAGACAATGCTGCCACGCTCATAGATGAGTTGACCCTTGTTTATAACAAATCGCGCCAAGCCGCTATTACGCAAGAGCTATCTGAAATTGTTAGCGGTGCGTCAGCAGTTTAATTTTTAATAGAATTTTTTTTAACGGATAGAGAAAGCCATGTCACAAGCAACCGGAAGAATTGTGCAGTGTATCGGAGCCGTAGTCGATATTGAATTTCCACGAGAGGCGATGCCTAACGTATACGACGCATTGAAGTTATCAGAAGAAGCGTCAGGCGGCTTAGTGGAAGACGGCCTTACCCTTGAGGTGGAGCAACAGCTGGGCGACGGAGTAGTTCGTTGTATCGCCTTGGGATCGACGGATGGGTTGCGTCGCGGAATGAAAGTAGATGGAACCGGCGCGCCGATTTCTGTCCCTGTCGGGCCAGGAACACTCGGCCGGATCATGGATGTGTTAGGTCGGCCTATCGATGAAGCAGGCCCTGTTGAATCTGAAGAGCTACGACCAATTCATGCAGCAGCGCCAAAGTTTGCTGAATTGTCACCTTCTGTTGATCTTCTCGAGACGGGCATTAAGGTTATTGATTTGATCTGTCCATTCGCAAAGGGCGGAAAAGTTGGTTTATTTGGTGGCGCGGGTGTTGGTAAGACCGTGAATATGATGGAGTTAATCAATAACATCGCCAAGGCACACGAAGGGTTATCTGTTTTTGCAGGGGTCGGAGAAAGAACCCGAGAGGGGAACGATTTCTACCACGAAATGAAAGAATCTAATGTCCTTGATAAAGTTGGTATGGTATTCGGGCAGATGAATGAGCCTCCAGGAAACCGACTGCGTGTTGCGTTGACAGGCCTGACGATGGCTGAAAAATTCCGAGATGAAGGCAAGGATATTTTGTTCTTTGTTGACAACATTTATCGTTACACATTGGCCGGAACTGAAGTGTCAGCCCTGCTTGGACGTATGCCATCCGCGGTTGGTTATCAGCCTACATTGGCTGATGAAATGGGAAAGCTTCAGGAGCGTATTGTGTCAACCAAAGTGGGATCGATTACATCAATTCAGGCGGTTTACGTGCCTGCTGACGACTTGACCGATCCTTCTCCGGCAACGACTTTTGGGCACTTGGATGCCACAGTTGTATTGAGTAGAGATATCGCTTCTCTAGGTATTTACCCTGCAGTGGATCCGCTTGACTCGACTTCGAGACAGGTAGACCCTAACGTGATTGGTGAGGAACATTACGAAACTACACGTGCAGTGCAGGTTACTTTGCAACGCTATAAAGAGTTAAGGGATATTATTGCGATTCTCGGAATGGACGAGTTGGCGCCAGAAGATAAGCTAGCAGTATCACGAGCGCGAAAAATTCAGCGTTTCCTATCACAACCATTTCACGTGGCGGAGGTCTTTACAGGCTCTCCCGGTAAGTTCGTGTCCTTGAAAGACACTATTCGTGGATTCAAGATGATTGTTAGTGGTGAGTGTGATGAGCTGCCAGAACAGGCATTTTATATGGTCGGCGGAATCGAAGAGGCTTTTGAAAAGGCAAAGACCTTACAATAGAAAAATAGTTAAGCGTTTTATATATTAATTAAGGTTAATCGGAGTTCGTTAGGGACATTATGGCAAGCACCATTCAGGTAGAAGTGGTTAGCGCAGAAGAATCAGTCTTTTCTGGAGAGGCGTCTTTCATTGTCGTACCAGGAGAGCTTGGTGATTTAGGTATCTATCCCAAACATACGCCCCTTATCACAAGGATTAAAGCCGGGTCGGTGCGAATACAGACGCTAGAATCGAAAGAGGAGATGGCGATATTTGTTGCTGGCGGAATCTTGGAGGTGCAACCCGGGTCGGTGACGGTTATGGCTGATACTGCGATTCGAAGCGATGATTTGGATGAAGCGCGGGCGCTAGAAGCTAAAAAACGAGCAGAAGAAGCGCTCAACGCGTCTACCGACAAGCAAGAAATCGCTACCGTCGAAGCTGAGTTGGCAATGCTCGGGGCACAGCTCGCTGAAATCAGAAAGTTGCGTAAACATTAAAGTTTAAGGTGAGAATGAGTGACACTAAAGGCAGCCGGTGCTGCCTTTTTTTATGTCTGTTAAGATGATTAAGTTAACTAATTTATGAAAATCGAATTCAAGTTATGTCAGACAAATTAAAACTGCCAAATGTTTTTATCGTCCTTATTTGTTGTGTTTTTTTGATTGGCTGTAGTGATCAACCCGAGACTATAAAGATAACTTTCATAGGCCCATTGACAGGTGGGGTATCAGCGGGTGGCCTAGGTGGGCGCAACTCCGCTGATTTGGCCATAAGTTTGCGTAACGAATCACCGGATAGTAACTACAAGTATGAACTGGTTTCATTAGACGACGAATGTAAGCCCAACATCGGTGTTCAGGTCGCAACAAAAGCGGCGGCAGATAAAAATATAGTTGCGGGCGTAACTCATTATTGTTCAGCTGTTGCTATGGGTACGGTCGACGTGTATCACAAGTTTGGATTGCCCGTCATTGTCTGGGGTGCTGTCTTGCCGGATATTACTTATGGGAATGATCACCCGGAGATCCACCGTGTTAACGGCACGATGATAAATCAAAATATGGTCGCGGCAGAGTTTATGATTGAACAAGGCTTCTCGAAATGGGCAGTTATTCATGACACAACCGATTACGGTAAGGGACATTTTAAATATTTTGAAAAAGCTTTAACCGAACGAAGTGGAACGATTTTAGGCACATTCGGGGTAAACCCTGATCAGCAAGATTTCACTGCTGAACTGACAAAAATTAAGGCGCTGAATCCGGAGGTGATTTATTTTGGTGGCCTCGCGCCAACAGGCGTTCGGATTCGCGCTCAAATGGATAAGCTTGGCATGGATCAGGTATTCCAGGGGACATCAGGAATTGTATCGGATGCTTTCATAGATGGTGTGGGCGAGTTGGCTGAGGGGGTCCTCGCTTTTCGGGAGGGCGCACCAACGGAGAAGTTGCCTGGCGGAAAAATGTTTATGCAAGCCTATGAAGCGCGTGATTTTAACGAGCCCGCGGAAGCCTATGGCGCGTTTGCATTTGCAGCGACCGATCTAATCATCGACGTAATCGAAAAAGTTGGCCCAGACCGAAAGCTAATACGAGAAGAACTGAATGTTATTCGGGAACACGAGTCAATTGTTGGGCCTATTACTTTCGATAGCCACGGCCAAAATACCATTGCATTAATTACTAAATATGTGATTCAAGATGGGAGCTGGGTACTTTGGGAAGATAGTGAGTACGCATCGGGCAATCGCTCGTTGAAGTAACGAGAGTCGGTCGACATAAATGGATCCCGGATTTTTTGCACAATACTTAATAAACGGGCTTGTTCAGGGAATAACTTACGCATTAGTCGCCGTCGGTTTTACGTTGTTTTTTGGTGTGCTCGACGTTATTAAGTTTTCTCACGGAGACGTTTTAATGCTGGGTGCGTTTACTGCGCTCGCACTATTTTTAGGCTTAGATCAACTCTCTACCCCTGCATGGTTATCTTTAACTATTATGTTGTGTTTAGGTGTGATAGCTATGGCGTTACTTGGCGCTCTACTTTGTAAGTTTTTGGTTCTGCCTCTTAAGGAATCGCCACCATTGAATACACTGCTTATTACTCTTATGTTTGGTTCGGTTATTCGAGAGGGCGTTCGGTTATTTTTTCCGAACGGGTCTAACCCAAAACCTTTCCCGGCTTTATTGCCCGAGACCTCGATCAATTGGGGGAATCTTAATTTACGATTAGATAGTGTCATCCTTATTTTTACTGGGGCAATGGCGATCGTTTTAACTCATTTATTTATTCAAAAAACCCGAATGGGCCTGGCTATAAGAGCAGTTGCCCAAGATGAGGAAACGGCTCGACTTATGGGTATTAATTTTAATAAAACGGTATTGATGACTTTCGCATTGGGCTCAGGTCTTGCAGCGCTATCTGGTATTAGCACGGGCCTTTACTATCAAGAGATTAATTTCAGCATGGGACTTATGTTGGGGGTTATTGGGTTTAGTGCTGCCGTCGTTGGGGGGCTGGGAAGTATTTATGGAGCAATTGTTGGCGGATTACTTTTTGCGTTTTTGCAAACGTTAGGCGCGATATGGTTTAGCGTCCCGGCATATAAGGATGTGTTTGCGTTTACGGTCATAATTATGCTTATGGCATGGCGGCCAACAGGCTTGTTGGCTGACCGGTCAGCGGAGAGAGTTTAATTCCGATGTCGCAACTCAAAACTCAATTAGTAATCCTAATAGGTATTAGTCTCAGCGTTATCGCTCTGTATGGATTTCTTTATTTAGAGCACGAGTGGGAAATTGGGTTGTTGTTGGTTGCGTTACCCGTGGTAATTTTGCTTTTAAAACGAGCGAATATGTTGATTTATTACCAAAAAGCCGCCCGACTGATGCCAAGGTTTACGTTAGTTAGTTTTGTTCTTGGTGTTTTAGTTTTGATTTTGCTGTTACGTCATGAACATTTTGCATTGTTAATGCTAACGACGGTCTTGCTCTACGTAACCGTTAGTCTTGGTTTAACAATTCAATTTGGATTTGCAGGCTTGGTTAATTTTGCCGCTATCGCGTTTTTTGGTATCGGGGCGTATTCGATGGCGGTACTAAACCACTATTTTCACGCAGTACCAGATTTGTTAATTATTCTGTTTAGTGGACTTACCTCTGCGCTGTTAGGTGCGTTATTAATCTTGCCGATACTTAGAACTAGAGGCCACTATGCAGCCCTGATTACAATAGCATTCGGCATACTTTTACGTACTTTTTTAGAGGTGAACGACGTTTTTGGAGGACCACAGGGTTTAAAGGTAGATGGCTTAGAGATACTTGGGTGGGATTTTGCTGATAGTTTTCCCTCTGTATTAGGTGGTGGATCATTTTATATGGCGTATGCGATAGCTGCGCTTTTGTTGGCCGCCGCTGCTTACTTGTTGACTCGTTTGATTGAGGCTTCTTGGTTTGGTTTGAATATGGATTCAGTTCGTTTAGACGAGGTTGCTTCCGCTTCGTTTGGTATTAATGCCCCGCGTTGGAAAATAACAGCGTTTATGGCGGGAAACTTTTTCGCTGGTCTAGCGGGAGCAGTATATGCTGCGATGTCCGGTTTCATAGCACCAGCGAGTTTTAATTTTGCGGATTCTTTACTTCTTGTGTCCATAGTACTTTTGGGCGGCATCGGGAATGCGGTGGCAGTGATACCAGCGGCGCTGTTAATTGTTGTTTTGCCGGAAAAATTTCAAGTAATCCAAGAGTATCGATTACTACTATTTGGGATTGTAGTGATTTTAATACTTCGGTTTAGGCCTAGTGGCTTGATGCCTCGAGGTCTTCGGCAATATTTTACAGGTAACTCCGCGTGAGGCCGGCCGTATTAAAAACGGAAGATCTAACCGTGAAGTTTGGCGGTCTTAAGGCGCTGAACGGTCTAGATTTTGAATTATGTGAAGGCCAGTTCTTGGGGCTTATCGGCCCCAATGGATCAGGGAAAACAACTTTCTTTAATGCGCTTACAGGTATTTATCGGCCCGCATCTGGAAATGTCTTTTTGCACGGTAAGGATATTACAGGGGCCTCTCCAAACAAGGTCTACGGTTATGGGATAACGCGCACTTTTCAGCGTTTGAGGTTGGCGACCTCTCTATCCGTACTTGACAACCTTATTATTGGCAATCAGCGTAATCTGAACTTTGGTATTTGGCAAAACATATTTGATCGTAAGTACTTTAAGTCCCAACTAAAAGAACAAACCGAGATAGCTGAAGACTTGTTGCGTCGGTTTAGTCCAGATTTGGCTGCACTGCTTTTGAAGCCGATATCCTCACTTTCTATGATCGATCGACGTCGTGTGGAAGTATGTCGTGCTTTGATCAGCGAACCTAAAATTTTGTTGCTTGACGAGCCTTCAGCTGGGATGACGCCTGATGAGACTAGAGCATTAATGGATGAACTCCAGGGCTGGAGAGCTCAGCACCCCACACTATCGACCATATTAATCGAGCATGAGATGGAACTCATTAATAAGGTTTCAGATACCTGTGTTGTGCTTAATTACGGTGAAAAAATCGCCGAAGGGAGATACTCTGACGTGTCGAACAATCCCAGCGTGCGCGCAGCGTATTTAGGAGAAGATTGAAATGGTGTCGATGCTTACCGTGGATAATTTAACGGCTGGGTATGATGAGGCAGATGTGGTTAGTAACGTGTCGCTTAACGTCATTGAGGGGAAAATCACTTGTTTGCTAGGTGCGAATGGTGCCGGAAAAACCACATTGATTAGAGCCATTTTGGGCCTAAATAATATTCGTGCGGGCTTAGTGACATTCAGCGATAAAGACATTTCTTCATGGGCAACACACGATATAGCGAGTGAGGGCGTCACGTGTGTGCCAGAGGGCAGACGAGTCTTTGGAAAGATGACTGTTCTTGAAAACTTACAGGCAGGTGCTTTTTTAGAGAGAAACGCAAGCGTTGTGATGCAGCGTTTAAAACAGGTATATGATTTTTTTCCGAAACTGGAAGAGAGATCAGATCAGTTAGCGGGAACGATGTCGGGTGGTGAGCAAGCCATGCTGACGATTGGTAGAAGCTTGATGAGTAATCCCTCTCTTATGATATTTGATGAGCCATCTCTTGGTTTGTCACCGTTATTTGTTAAAGAGAATTTTCGTATTATTAAAGATATCAATGAAAAAGGTATGACTGTGTTACTGGTCGAACAAAATGTTCGACAAACATTAGAAATTGCTCATTTTGGCTATGTTTTATCGCAAGGAAAAATTGTAGCAAGTGGGTCAGTGGATTCGTTGAAGAATAATTCCGAGTTGCGCGCGGCCTATTTCGGAAGCGCTTAGTGTTAAGGAGATGGCATTGGGATCAGTTATAGAATTGACTAAGCATTTAGTCCAGATGAACACTATAAACCCTCCGGGGGATGAAGAGGCGTGTGCTCGATTTTTAGGTAATATTTTAGAGAAAGCTAAGTTTTCTGTGTCGCTGCATCCCTTCGGCGAGAAACGAGCGAGCCTCGTAGCTCGGATAGGTGGGAACAGCACCAAGAAACCATTGTGCATTACCGGCCACATTGACACGGTGCCCTTGGGCGCAACCGCTTGGACGAAAGACCCCTTCTCAGGTGAAACCGATGCAGGCCGATTATTCGGCCGTGGAACAAGTGACATGAAGTGTGGTGTTGCCGCGTTTGTCACCGCCGCAATCGAGTTGTCAGACCGTTTGAGCGGAACTCCTGGCTTAGAGTTGGTTATCACAGCGGGCGAAGAGGTCGGTTGTCAAGGAGCTTTCGATTTAGTGCGTCAACAGGGAGCGCTTGGTCGAGCTGGCGCAGTTTTAGTTGGTGAGCCCACTTCCAACTTTCCGTTTGTTGGACATAAGGGGGCTTACTGGTTAACCGCGAAGACCAGTGGTGTGACAGCTCATGGTTCGATGCCTAACCTTGGAGAAAATGCGGTTTACAGAGCTGCAAAAGCAATAACAGCATTAGAAAATTTTAAGTTTTCGAACCCGCCACATGAGATGATGGGGCAAGCCACTCTTAATGTTGGCATGGTACATGGCGGGTTAAATATCAATTCGGTACCTGATGAGGCGGCTATTTCGATTGACATTAGAAGTGTCCCTACGTCAAAGCACAAAGACGTGAGAGATCAATTACAAAAATGTATGGGACATGACGTAGAACTGGAGACCTTCATCGATTTAGAAAGTATTTATTCGGAGCCCGACACTCCATGGATCCAGACTGTCTTTGATCTCGTCCAGCCTTATTTGGGATATCGCCCAGAGGCTAAAGTAGCTACTTATTTTACAGATGCAGCGGCGCTTACTCCTGCTTACGGGTCGCCACCAACTTTGATTCTAGGGCCTGGAGAGGCAAGTATGGCACACCAGACAGACGAATATTGCGTCTTAGATCGTGTAGAGGCGTCTGTTGATATGTACAAAGATATTATTTCAGATTGGTGTGAAATTTAGGGCTCAACTGGATATTGATTAAGGTTATCAAGCAACCAATCTTACAAGTCAGGTCATGAATTTTTATTCACTTATTGAAAATGTTGTCCAATTAAAGCCAGCAAACATAGCAATAAAAATTGGCAATGAGCGCAACATCTCGTACAGCCAGCTTGGCAGCGAAGTATCACGTTATTTAAATGCCTTGAGTGCATTAGGTGCACGGGGCGGTGATCGTATTGTTGTGCAAGTAGAAAAAAGCTTGCCCAGTTTACTGCTCTACTTGGCCTGTATAAAAGGCGGTTACATTTTCGTGCCACTAAATACCGCATACAAGGCATCCGAACTGACTCATTTTATTGCGGATGCGAAACCCACACTTTTCATTACTACCATTGAGCGATTGGATGAGGTTTCGGCTTTGGTGGCAGATATAAAGACTTGTTCGGCGGTAGTGTTGAGTGGTGGAGATAATCAAGACTTGAGTAGCCTTTCGGCAAGGCAATCCGAATTCGCACCGACTCGAGCGTCAAGCCCGAGCGAGGTTGCGGTCATTATTTATACCTCGGGCACTACCGGTCGAAGTAAGGGCGCGATGGTGACACATGATAATCTGATCTCGAACGTAAATGCGCTCACTAAACTTTGGGATTTTTCTGAGAATGATGTTTTGCTTCATGCGCTGCCGGTCTTTCACGTGCATGGATTATTTATCGCTAACCATTGTGCGTTGACGGTTGGAGCGAAGATGCTTTGGCTCAATAGGTTTAATGTTGAAGAGGTTGCTGAGGCAATACCAAAATCAACCGTGATGATGGGGGTGCCAACGTTCTACACGCGACTATTAAGTAGCGCCAGTTTGACTAAGAGTCTTTGCCGTGCGATCCGGTTGTTCATTTCTGGATCAGCTCCCTTGCTAAGCGAGACTCACGAATTATTCGAGCAAAGAACGGGCCATCAAATTTTAGAGCGTTACGGCATGTCTGAAGCGGGAATGATTACGAGTAACCCTTATCATGGGGTACGTAAAGTTGGATCGGTCGGCCGGGCGTTACCCGGGGTTAGCGTTCGTATCGTAGATGATGTTGATGTGAGTGTTTCTCAGGGGGATACTGGACACATACAGATCAAAGGGCCAAATGTCTTCAAAGGTTACCGAAATATGCCAGAAAAAACCAAAGAAGAGTTTACTCCGGATGGGTGGTTTCGAACGGGAGATTTAGGGGTCTTCGACGAAGAGCGTTATCTCACGATAGTTGGTAGATCCAAAGATTTGATCATAACGGGGGGATACAACGTTTACCCAAAAGAAATAGAGTTAATTTTAGATGCTGAGCCAAGCATTTTTGAGTCTGCTGTATTTGGTATTAAGGATTCTGACTTCGGTGAGGCAGTAACGGCGGCGATCGTCCTTAATGCAAACTCTAATGCCGACACCGCTTTATTAATTGAGAATTTAAAAGTACAACTCGCAACTTATAAAGTACCTAAAGCGATCCACGTTGTGAATCAATTACCCAGAAATGCAATGGGTAAAGTTCAAAAATCGCTATTAAGAGAAGCATACTCTAGCGATTGAAATTAGATCGATTTTGTTAAATTCAGGCTCTGATGATTTCAATCGCCAATCAAATTAGCAATGATATTGAGCGTGATGGGTATTCGATTACTCACGGCTTATTTAGCGAGAGCGTACTAGATACACTCAGGATATATGCCGAGTCAGGTGTGGGTAGAGGTAAATATAAGAGTGCGGGTATTGGTTCGGGCTCTCAGTATCAAATTCAGGAACGTATCCGAGGTGATCAAATATGGTGGCTCGATCGAGAAGAGGGATCTGTTATTGAAAAGGTATTTTTACAATTTGATCGGCTTAAAGATGACCTTAATCAAAGCCTCTACCTTGGCCTTTTTGATTTTGAGTGTCATCTAGCACAGTATAAATCTGGCTCAGCATATGAGCGCCATTATGATCGACCATTGGCCAGCAAGCGTCGAAAATTAACAGTGACACTGTATTTAAATAAGGGCTGGTCAAGCAATGACGGCGGGAATTTAAGATTATATTTGAACTCCGGTCTTGAGCAATTCATTGATATCGTTCCACGATTCGGTACGCTTGTAGTGTTCTTGAGTGAACTCTTCGCGCATGAGGTCCTAACCTGTAATCGAGATCGTCATAGTCTTACGGGTTGGTTTTTGGAGCGACCTTAGTCGAGTAAATGATTAGTTTAAGCCTTAATAAATATTTTCACGAACATATCGATCGCTAGAAACATCAAAATTAAAGCAAAGATCCTTTTAAGCGCTGTGACAGGTATCGAATGTGCGACCTTAGCGCCGAATGGAACCGTGATAAAGGTCCCAACAACAATTCCTACAAGTGCTGGTAAATATACGTAACCAATGCTGTATTCTGGCAGGTATATGTTGCCCCAACCATTCCAAATGTATCCTAGGGCGCCCGCTACCGCTATTGGAAACCCTAAAGCTGCTGATGTTCCTATAGCGTTTCGCATAGGAATATTGTGCATAACCATTAGGGGAATAGTAACAACGCCGCCGCCGATACCTACAAGACTTGAAATTATCCCGACACACCCAGAGCCTATTCCCATGCCGATACTTTTCGGTAAGCTCCGCGAGGGCTTTGGTTTGAGGTTAAGAAATAGGTCAATTGAGGCATATCCAGCAAAAATAACGAATAAACCAGCTAAAACGGCAGGGTTTAATGATTCGGCAAAAAAGCTACCAAAGAAGGTTCCAATAACAAGATAGCCGGCCGATTGTTTGACAGTCGGCCATAAAATGGCTTCGCGCGCATGATGAGCACGGATACTCGATAGAGACGTGAAGACAATTGAGGCAAGAGAAGTACCAATGGCGAGATGCAGCGTTCGCTCTATTGCAAATTCTTGCGCTGTAAATAGAAAAACCATCAGGGGGACGAGAAGAGTCCCACCACCAATTCCCAGAAGACCCGCGAAAAAGCCTACGAAAACTCCCACCGCTAGATAAGCGATCCACCATTGGATCATCAAGTCCATCATCAAATGAGGGTTTGAATGTAGCGCCACTCTTCGGGCGTTACAGGTGTAATGGATAGACGAGACCCTTTTTGAAGGACTTTCATGGTTTCGAGTTTTTTGTGCTCCTTCATTTCATGTAGCGACAATAGTGTGGTTTTACGGACGAATTTAACGTCTACATTAACCCATCGAGGCTTTTCACGAGTTGATTTTTTATCGAAGTAATCACTTACTTCATCAAATTGTGTTTCATCCGGATATGCCTCCCGAACTACTTCGGCGTACCCCGCTATACCCGGGGGTGAACAGTTGGAATGATAGAACAGCACGCCGTCCCCGACGGACATATCATCCCTCATGAAATTTCGCGCTTGGTAATTACGCACACCATTCCAAGGCTCGGTTTTACGAGGACACTTTTTAAGGTCATCAATACTGAAGACATTGGGCTCTGACTTCATGAGCCAGTAGCGAATCGTGGTCGATTTTGACATCAGTTAAGAATTGGTTAGCTACTGTTTACTAAGGGAGAGCTGCTCGGCTCATCCTGAACCATAAGGTTCAAGGCGGTCACCTTCCGAATGCCGCAGGTACGTCCTCCTGGAACGCGCGCAAAAGCATTACTTGAGTTGGCGACCTAAACAAATTTATTGGTTCAGAAAATTAATCGAGCAGCTCTTCCTTAGTAAACAAAAATTAAAATAATTTTTCTTGATCATTTAAAACGGTATCTATTTTCTTACCCATCGATGTGATTGTACTTCGTAATTCGTTTAGATTGATACCGCGGGTTTGAACAGTAAGTAGTTTGTGAGCAATGTTGAGTGCCGCCATAATGGCCACTCGCTCCGAGCCAACAACTTTTCCGCCTTCTCTTATCTCTTGAATCTGTTCATCTAATAATGAAACCGCGTTTAGTAAGTCTTCTTTTTCTTCCGCTTTGCATGCTAATCGCAATGGCTTACCAAGAATTTCAACTTCAAGCATCGTGGGGTCGCTCAAGATTGTTCCTTTTCATCGTGACGATGCAGCATGTTCTCTAACTTTGAAGTTGCCAGATTTATTTTTTTTTCGAGTTTTTGCTTCTCATTTTCAGCTAATAATAGCTTTTGTCGAAGCGTGAGATTCTCACCCCTTAAATTTCGTGCGAGGCTTATTAACTCATCTAATTGTTGTTCTAGAGACTTCAGTTGCGCATGCATCCCGAAACTATAGGGGACGCGAATAAAAAGTCAACACGGCTTAAAAACACAATTTTTATTGTATACCGTGTACAATGTGTCTAAATGGTGCCTGCGCCCTTCTTCTGAAGTGCGTGGGATAATCGGGAAACAGGTGAGTTTTTAGGAACAATCCCTGTACTGCCCCCGCAACGGTGAATGAGTGTGAGCTTTACATCAGTAGCCCCTCAAAGCTACGAAGCCACCTAAAATGTTAGTACTTACTATCACTTTAGGGAAGGCGTGAAGTTATTACTTGTGAGTCCGGATACCGGCCATTTGGTACGACGGAGTCTTGATTATTTGAGACATATTTTAAATTTGCACGGCGGGTGCAAGCTTACTAAATGAGGTATTTAATGCGTAGTTCTCTCCATTTACGGCCTATGGTCATGGTCGGGTTAGTCCTTTCTTCAATAGTCACTATCGGAAGCGCTCAAGAAGATATAACTATTGACCCCATATTACTCACTGTGGATCGATTCGAGGCTAAACAAGGGCGCCTATCGCCGGGGTTTGAAGTGATCACTTCTGAACAAATTGAAAATGCAAGCCAACAAAGTTTGCCGGAGTTTCTCTCCGCCAATAGTGGGCTCTCCCTCGTGAATAACTTTTTCGGCAACGGTACTCAGTCTGCAGCAGTTGACATCCGAGGTTTTGGTGCGGTAGGAGATGAAAATACCCTTATTTTATTAAATGGTATACGAATAAAAAACAATGACTTAAGTTCGGTGAACTGGTCCTCAATACCGTTGGACAGTATTGACCGTATTGAAATTGTGAAAGGGTCTGGTGGCGTACTTTATGGCTCAGGCGCCACGGCGGGCTATATAAACGTTATAACAAAACGCCAACAGCCAAACGAGAAGAGCATGAAAGTGAGGACAGACCTAGGCTCATATGGAACACGCTCATTGGATCTTTCAGGCACAACCTCCGGCGACAATGCAGGGCTTTGGGTGTTCGGTCAGCGTTATAACTCGGATAATTATCGTGAAAATAACGAGGAGAGACGTTCGGTCGCAAAAATTGATTACCAGTGGTATGGCGAACAGAGCGTCCTGACATTCACCGCTGGTGCTGATCGGTTAGATTTAAGAACACCGGGAGATCTGTTTGTTAACCCAGATGGCCTTGGCTTTCCCGGCGTGATTGCTCCGATTAGTTCTATTGACCGAAAATCAACCGATTCTGATCAAGACTTTTTAACGCTCGACGGCAATAGCGCAACCCTTTCGGCAACACAGAATATGGGTCGTTGGACCATAATTGAGGAGGTATCGTTTCGGGACAGTGATTCCTCCTTATTTTCATCAGGTAACCAAGAGTTTTCCAATATCGAAACAAAAGTATGGCAAATATCACCACGCGTTAAATATGACGCTCTCGAGCTGTTGATGGGAAGTGAGTTTATATTCGGATTAGATTACTTTAAATGGGACCGCACCCACACGCGGGCAACCACTCCCGAAACAATCGAGACTCAACCATTCGGTGTCGCTGATCTGGATCAGACTAACATTGGCGTTTACGGTCGCGGAACCTTGGGACTAACAGATGATTTCACTTTGGCTTTGGGTTTTCGACATGAACAACAGGAAGGAGAGGCGATAGATTCAGTGGACTCATCAGCTCCGACGCCATTTGGTACCACCAACAATGCTGCCACGTCAAAGTCACAAACGCTCAAAAACAACGCCTATGACTTAGGTGTGGTTTATTCCCTGGCCGGCGGGATTGATATCGAGGCCAGTACTAGCCGAGCTTTTCGCGTTGCCAACTCCGATGAAGTTTTTATTAACGCCTTTAATAATGGTACGTTTCAGATTGATCGAACGTTTAATTTTTTAGAACCACAAGTCAGTTACACGCATGAAATCGGCATAAGTTGGGCCCATAAAAAAACTTATGTAAGCGCGAGCTTATTTCAAACGGATACCCGAAATGAAATCCGATTAGATCCGGTCGCATTTGCAAACACAAATTACTCCGTCACGCAGAGACGGGGAGTTGAGCTTCAAACAACTTGGCAAGACGAGCGTTGGCTTTTGAGGGGAAACTTTTCATATATTCAGCCCAAGTTTTTAAACGGTGAAAGAGCTGGAGTCCCGTTAGCTGGCAAAGATATCCCTTTAGTGCCGAGAAATAAAATAGGGGTCTCAGCTGATGTGCAGTTAGGGCACAACTATAACTTAGGCGCTAAGCTTAATTACACGAGCGATCAATTCATGACTAACGATGAGATCAATGCTTTTGGGCGCAAAATACCGAGCTACTCAATTTTAGATCTCAATGTGAGAAAACATATTGGTGCTTGGACGCTCGCGTTTAAAGTTAACAATGCGTTAAACAAAGAGTACTTTACGTTTGCGGTGAACAGCACCACAGTTGGTAATGATGCTTTTAACTTTTACCCCTTGCCTGAACGATCATTATTTCTTACTGTAGATTACGCCTTTGGCCAGTGATGTTTCATAGTTAAGGTATAGATGATTGTGAGCAGCCCCCCGGCAACGCTGGTCGTTTTTGCTGGGGTCTGTTAAATTGCCATCGATGAAACCAGAAAAAAGCGCAAAGCTTTACATTCGTTTGTTGGGGTATCTGCGGCCTTACTCGCTCGTATTCTCGATTTCAATCTTTGGCATGATCCTAGCTGCGGCCACAGAGGTTGCACTTCCTGTTGTGATTAAGCCTTTCTTGGACGGAACATTCATTGACAAAGATCCGTCCTTAATGACATGGGCACCCATTGCCTTGATATTGATTTTTTTAGTCCGAGGGGTGGGCGGGTTCATTGCTCAATACGCCAGTGCGTGGGTTGGCAACAAGATGGTTATGGATTTACGCGAGGAGATGTTTGAGAAGATTCTTGTTCTGCCGCTGAAGTATTTTCATGAACATAGTTCTGGCAGTCAACTATCGAAATTTACGTTCGATGTATCGCTGGT
>CAJQIK010000090.1 GCA_905478365.1 uncultured Burkholderiales Genera incertae sedis bacterium | reverse complement strand
CACCGGCTATGTCATCACCACGCGTCTTTCGCACCGTAGTGACCAAACCAGCATCAATGAGTATTTTCTGAAACTGCTCAACTGTTTTGTCAGAACTACGATCAAACCCAGACTCCTTGAATGGATTGAACGGTATAAGATTAAATTTACAAGGAACTCCGCGCGTGGTGTGTATTAGTTCTCGCGCGTGCTCCAACTGATCATTAATACCGGAGAGCATAATATATTCGAATGTCACGAAATCGCGAGGAGAACCACGACGCTGCCATTTTTCACCCGAAACAGCATTACCTTGTGAACTATCCGTGTAACGTTTGCATGCCTCCATTAATTCTGCGATCGGGTATTTTTTGTTAATTGGAACGATCTCGCTCCTTAATTCATCATTCGGAGCATGGAGAGAAACCGCAAGTGAAACGGGGCAATCCTCTCTCAATCGATCGATGTTGGGAACAATACCAGAGGTCGAGACTGTTACGCGCCGACGCGACAACCCGTAAGCAAAATCATCGAGCATAATACGAACCGCGCGAACTACGTTGTCGTAGTTAGTTAACGGCTCCCCCATTCCCATCAACACAACATTCGATACCGTTCGAGATGGGGCGGAACCATCTAGTCTCGCGCCTGCTAGATCAGCTTCTGGAAATCGATTCTGCGCCAACCATAACTGTCCAATAATTTCTGAAACCTTGAGGTTACGATTAAAACCTTCCCGTCCAGTCGCACAAAATACACACTCTAATGCACACCCTGCTTGTGACGAGACACATAAGGTTCCCCTGCCCTTTTCAGGAATAAACACTGACTCCACAGAGTTCGCGTTATCAATTGGAAATAACCACTTCAGAGTTCCGTCATCAGACCGGCTCTGACTTTCAAACTCTGGCACGTTAATCGCCGCTAATTCACGCAGTTTCGACCTCAAAGACCGAGAAAGATCAGTCATCAAATCAAAATCCATGATCCCGCGCTGATGAATCCACTTAAACAACTGCTGAGCCCGAAACGCATTTTCTCCGATCCCCTTGAAAAACTCAGCGAGTTGAGCTCGATCGAAATCAAGGAGATTGGTTTTAGCACTCATCAGACTATTTCGAATACACGTTCATGCTGGGGAAAAAATAAGCAATTTCGATTGCTGCATTTTCAGCAGAATCTGATCCGTGGACTGCATTGGCGTCTATACTTTCAGCAAAATCAGCCCGAATAGTTCCTGTGTCAGCTTGCTTTGGATCAGTCGCTCCCATTAACTCTCTATTTTTCTTGATTGCGTCCTCCCCCTCAAGCACCTGAATACATACAGGTCCAGAAGTCATAAACTCTACCAAGTCGTTAAAAAAAGGCCGAGTTTTGTGAACAGCATAAAAGCCTGCCGCATCGTCTTTAGATAACAGTGCGAATCTCATAGCCGATATATTTAATCCAGCATCCTCAAAGCGGGACAGTATTTTGCCAATTACATTCTTTTTCACCGCATCAGGCTTAATAATCGACAGCGTTCTCTCTATTGCCATTGTTTCTCCATCAGATTGTGTAAGTTAATAAAACGTCGGTATGTTACCACGCGTGCTGCCCATTAAAGCGTCGCTGATAGAACGTATAAGCCAACTCAACAAGTTGGACACCACGTAATACTTATCCCTGGTTCATTTTTTTGAGCGTCACAGTGTCCCGATACACCTAGGTTACCCACAAAAAGCGCCTCTGAGCCCAAAAAAACCACCGGAACGTTCGACCTTAACCACGGGGGGATCCCCTCTGTCTGCCATATTTTTCGAAGCTCTCTTCTTGGCCGATTTGCCGCTAAAGAAAAACGTTTATTACCCGAACCCAGTTGGATACTTAGCAATTCACCCGCAATATATTTTTTCGAAATACCTCGCCCTATCACCTCTTCAAACTGAAGATGTCCTAAATTCCCTGGTAAATCGATCAGCGGCTCACCGCTCCAAACGCTTGACCATCCTATCGTCACCAAATCACTTCTATCAACAAGGTACGCACGTTTGCGGTATCGCTTGACGCTAATATTTTTCTTATCCACGGAAACAGTAGCGCTTACTTGCGCATGCTTACATTGACGTAAGACCTCCATCATCCAGGTGCGTCCAGGCGCAGCGACACCGCGGCGGCGAAATAGCTCTCTTAACATATTGATCGCACGAGCTTCGGACAAATTATTCAAATCATCAACATCAACACCACCACATGGAGAACTTAGAAGATCAATATCCTGAGTCGCCAACTCTCTTAATAAGTCGCTGGCATCTTCCAAATTTTTAATGACATTAAGTATGGACTCCGCGTACGCAGGAAACCTGCTTCTCAATTGAGGAAGGATTTCATGCCTGAGGTAATTTCTTGAGAAAATACTCTCATCGTTAGATGGATCTTCAACCCATTGTAGACCTCGTTGCCTCGCATACTTGATGATTTCTTCACGTTGAACTTCAAGCATGGGCCGAAAGATTTTTTTATTTGTACTGTAGTCATTTCGGATCGCTAACATACCCGAAAGACCATCCGCACCAGAACCCCGGAGGGCCTGCAAGAAAAAAGTCTCTATTTGATCGTCCCTGTGGTGGGCGAGCAATATACACGGTAAATCGTGATTCAACAGGGCCTCGTATCGCGCTTGACGTGCAGCGCCCTCGACCCCCAAAGGAGATTGCCTCGGCACTCGAATATCAAAAATCTTTAGAGGAATCGCATAGGATGTACATATCTTAGAACAGAAATCGGCCCATTCTGCAGATTTTGAGTGCATATGGTGATTCACATGGGCTGCTTCAACCTTGAGCCCCAACGAGGTAACTAAACGGGACAAGACATCCAGTAAAACTACAGAATCCACTCCTCCACTCAAGGCAACAACAACACTCTGCCCTTTGAGTTTCTGGAGCTCAAACTGTTTCTTAACTTTCTTTTCTAAGTCAGTCACGATTACGCACGATAAGTAGCGATAAATCTTTCGAAGACAAAAATGGGACCAACTAACTTTTACTCAGCTTCAACGAACTTTCCATAACTCATGATTCGAGCTAGCCTTTTTTCGACAAGCTTATCTGGCGAAAGATCAATGATGCTAGCCAGTGAATCTTCCAAGCTTTTTTTCAAGGTCTGGCACATCGCAGCTTGATCGCGATGCGCCCCACCCAAAGGCTCAGACACAATCTTATCAATTAAACCTAACGTTTTCAGGCGGCTCGCCGTAATGCCTAAGGCCTCTGCCGCTACCGAGGCTTTTTCTGCACTTTTCCACAAAATAGAAGCGCATCCTTCTGGCGAGATTACAGAGTAAATAGAATATTGTAGGCTCTGGACTATATCTCCGACGGCGATTGCCAACGCACCGCCTGATCCCCCTTCTCCTA
>CAJQIK010000089.1 GCA_905478365.1 uncultured Burkholderiales Genera incertae sedis bacterium | reverse complement strand
AGGTGTGATTGGGCTTCTATAAAACGAGCCCCCTTTGGCACGCTCGAGAACCAATTCGCTGCGGCTGGGAGCGCACCTAATTTTTCATCAATAAGTCCTAATTGAAAGTAGGCAGAGGCTCGATCCTCATAGCCAAGCGCAAGCGCCCGGTGAACTCTCGCTTTAGATTCCTCAAATTCGCCAATTTCAAACAACACTAAAGCCAGCGTAAATCGGATATTGGCGTTACTCGCATCTTCTCGAGCTAAATGTTGAAGGTGCGGAATCGCATCCTCATAACGCTCCTCCCGAATTAAGTCTCCAACAACGCTTGTTCGAACACCGTTCGCGTTAGGATGAGATTCTAAAAATTCTGATAAGAATTCAAGCGAACGATCACCATCAATCTGACGCAACGCGGAGGCTTTGAGTAAAGCCGCATCCTCAGAAGTGGGCTGGTAAGTCAACGCCTCACCAGCAAGCGCAGTAGCGTCTTGAGCAAGTCCTGCTCTCCAAGCGGATTGACCAAGCAACAATGATTTTAAGAAAGAATTAGGAATACCTTGAGTCGCTTCTGAAAGGAAGCGATAGCCGCCAACACGATCTTGAGCTCTTGCCACCAATTCAGAAACATATTGCAACTTTTTGTCCAGTTCACTTTCGTTATTACTCAAAAAATCGTCTACCAGCGGCTTTGCAGTTGCGAATTCGTTATTACTCAGAATAACCGTTAAGTAAACAAAGCGCGCCTTAATTGAATCAGGATCCAATCGAAACCAAACCTCAGCAGCTTCTAAAGCCAGATCCAGCCGACGCGCAGCGTTGGCGGCATCGGCAGCCATTTCCGCGATATCTGCCCTCTCTTCGCTTCTGAGAATGTCGACCAACGTTTCCGCCGCGAGATCGTAAAGTTTGTTATGTTTTGCAAATTCGGCAATCAAGAATTTGTACATCAAGTCCGAACGAAAAGCGCCGGCGCTTACATCTCTTCGACGTACGTCTTGCGAGGGATTGAAGTCGTCACCACGTTGAGACGCTTGAGCAACATAGCTGTCTCGTTGGGAATAAAACGAACATTCGCCACAAACACCCTCGCTGTCATGCGTTGTAGCTGCCCCGAGGAGGCCGGTATAAATAAAAGAGCTGATGAACAGCGATAACAGTATTTTCATAATTCGCTCACAAGAGAGTTTTAGTTAATGTCTTATGATCCGGATTAATGCAAAAAATTCACATTGTCTATCATCCAATAATGCGCACAACCTTCAAAGAACGACTAACTTTGGTATATTACCTCACTTAATCTGACAACATTCGTAATCGTCTATACCGTAGTCATCAGTAAAGTCAGCATCTCGAATCAAGTCATTAATATCCGTTTACATCAAACTTTAATTAGAAAAACATGGTCGATACAGATAACTCCTTAACATTGTCAGCATCCGGGTTGACAAGGAAGTACGGCAACAACGTTGCCGTGAGTGACGTGTCTTTGGCGTTGAAAAAAGGAGAAATTATCGGGCTATTGGGGCCTAACGGTGCCGGAAAATCTACAACAATGAAAATGATCACCGGTAACCTGGCACCTACCGAGGGCTCTATTAAAGTGTGCGGTATAGACTTAATAGACGACCCGATTATCGCGAAAACAAAAATCGGTTACTTACCTGAAATTCCACCCGTATACAAAGAACTCCGAGTCAATGAGTATCTAAAATTAGTTGCAAAACTTCATAAGGTCAGTTCCAAACGAGTGTCATCAGCCGTAGATAACGCCAAAGAAAGAACGGGGTTGACGGAAATGAGTGAACGCCTAATTGGCTCTCTTTCCAAGGGTTTTCAGCAGCGAGTCGGTATCGCTCAGGCGATTATTCATGAGCCTGAAGTGGTCATTTTAGACGAGCCGACGGTGGGATTAGATCCAAACCAAATTATAGAAATTCGATCACTTATTAAAGAGTTGGGAGAGCACCACAGCGTCATTCTCTCTACTCATATCCTTCCTGAAGTCGAAGCGATTTGCGATAGCGTTCAGATATTACACAAGGGCAAAGTTGTCTTTGATGATGAGATTGGAGGTCTGAGAAAATTCAGATCTGGAAAGTCCATTCAAGCTTCTTTCCGCACTCCCCCTACTCAGGAAATACTCGAAAAAAAATTAACGAACGTAAAAGTTTCCCAAGTGCGCGAGGGCGTATATCGCATTTCTGGACTTGAATTAGAGGACGATCCGACGGATGTTCTTGTTCAACTTAGTGTTCATGAACAATGGGGGTTATTCGAACTCGTTGGCGCTCAAGCAAGTGTCGAAGAGGTATTTGTAGAACTTACTACGCAAGATGAAACAGCAATATGATCCACATCCTTGTACCACTTGAAATATTGAAGAATATAAAATGATTTTTGTTATCGCATTAAAAGAGCTCCGGTCAATGTTTGCCTCTCCCTTGGCCTGGGTCGTCTTGGCGTTTGTTCAAGGTTTTCTTGCCAATGTCTTCCTAAAACAAGTAGACACATTCATGATCATCCAAGCGCAACTTGCGAGAACACCTAATGCACCTGGACTCACTGAACTTGCTGTTGTGCCAATGTTCGGTGCTGCTCAAATGGTTTTGTTGATGTCTATCCCGCTCTTAACAATGAGGCTGATATCGGAGGAGAAGCGTAACCAAACCATGGCGCTACTTGTATCTGCGCCCATATCTATGACACAAATCATTGTCGGTAAATTTACTGCAATGGTGGCATTCCTGTGCTTAATCCTCGCGCTCATAGCGGCGATGTCATTCTCATTACTCGCTGGTGGCGCAATTGATTTAGGTCTAATCGCCGCCAATCTGCTGGGACTCTTACTCTTAGGCATGGCGTTCTCCTCAATTGGAATTTTTATATCATGTTTGACCATGCATCCGGTCGTGGCAGCCGTCATGACGTTAGCTGTTTTTATGGGCTTTTGGGTAATCGGGCTCGCCGCATCAGACCCGGGTAGTTGGCTTAACTGGGTATCAATCTCAAAGAGATTTGAAGGATTCTTGGATGGATATGTCTCGCTACCTGATGTCACTTTTTTCTTGGTTGTGATTACCCTCTTTATCTTTTTATCAATTCGTAAACTTGATTCGGAACGGCTGAGCGCATGAAGATTAACGCTAAATTTAGATTCCAGCTCCTCATTCAAAATGGCTTGTTTGTAGGTCTTTTGCTTGGTATCGCCGGCGCAGTTATTTTCTTGGCCGAAGAATCAAATGTTCGTTGGGACCTGACGCACAGCCAGCGAAATACGCTCTCTCCAGCGACCGTTGAAATACTCAAGAAAATCGAAGCACCAATTAGTATCACGGCGTTTGTTACCACTGATGCTGAAGGGGATTTACGCCAGCCTATCGTCAATTTTCTCACACCCTATCAGCTTGAAAAAAACAATCTTCAAGTTAGTTTTGTTAACCCAAGAGAAGATCCATTTGCCGCAAAAAAAGCTGGAGTTACGGTTAATGGAGAATTAGTCATTGAACTTGACGGTCGTACAGAAAAACTCAAAACATTAAACGAGCAAGACCTAACCAACCTACTTATCCGCTTAATGAGAACGGAACAACAAGTCATTACCGCCTTAGTGGGACACGGTGAGGGCGATTTCTCCAGACAAGGGAGTAAAGATCTGAGTGACCTTGGGAAAAAGCTATCTTCGCGCGGGTTTAGCTTAGATATTTTAAATTTTGCTTCAGGACAAGACCTAAGCCCCGATGAAGCCGTTTTAGTCATCGGCGCGCCTACAGTTTCGCTGCTTCCGGGAGAAGTAAATCGAATCAAGAGATATCTGCAGGGTGGAGGTAATTTGCTTTGGATGATTGACGATGAAACGACTGCGGGATTAGATCCAATAGCTGACACACTTGGTATCGCACTACCTACTGGCGTCGTGATTGATCCTAGCGCTCGATCACAAAATGGTTCAATAGCATTTTCGCTCGCACAGCAATACGCTGATCACCCTGTGACTGAACTAATGAATGTCAATACAGTTTTCCCCTATGCGAGGGGAATCTTTGAGGCGGGCAATACGGGATACAGTTTTACGTCGTTAATTACGGTCGCGCCTCAAGGTTGGATTGAAACACGCGGCCTCAAGAATGCCACCTACCAAGAAGATGAAGATATCAAAGGCCCGATCACCATTGCAGCAGCAATGGAACGAAACGTTGATGACAAACGCCAAAGAATAGTTATCGTCGGTTCGGGAAAAGCATTTTCTAATGAATTTTTAGCTTCATTAGGGAATTCTGATCTGATCACTAATGTTATCAACTGGATTTCAGGAGATGATGCCCTCATCTCAATTGCGCCCAAATCCAGAGTTGATATGTCGTTAAATCTACCGCCTCTAGCGATTTCATTAATTGTTTCAGGGTTTTTATTTGCCGGACCAATTGGCTTGTTAATCTCCGGGACCCTTATTTGGTGGTTGCGACGCAGGGCATGAAATCTCGACTATTACTTAATCTACTGCTAATTGGAGTCCTCGCACTACTAGGCGCGTATCTATTTTTGAATCAAGAGCCTGAGATTGTCAAATCTGATCAACTCGTAGACCTAGATAAGAATGAGATTGATCGGATTACGATCGTGAGAGAAAACAGTTTCGAGATGGACTTCAAAAAAAACGGAATCACGTGGACAATTACAAAACCGTTTCGGGCGCGCGCAAACTCTGAAGTTATAAAACTCGTTCTTGATCTTGCAGAGGCGCCAATCATTAATGAGGTGAACAAATCCTCTGAGAAATTCGGATTTAATCCACCGCAATACACCGTGATTCTAGACCAAGAGATCATTAAGTTTGGCAATATTAATGACGTAACTAACGAACAGTATTTGAAAGTGAACGACCGGGTATTTCTGACAAAAACGCATCACGGATATAACTTACCCTATGATCCTATTAAGGTCGTTGACAGAAAATTGTTAGGCGCGGAAGAGGTCCCTGTAAAATTTGAAACAAAGACCTGGCGTGCAGAGCGTGGGGCCAATGGAATATGGGCGATGACCTCTAAAACTGGAAACTTACCGATGATCACTTCTGCCAAAATAAAAATTTGGGCGATGGGTTGGCCCTACACCACCGCAACACAGACAACTATTACAGAGCGACCAACCGATTCCATGACCAATTCAATTAAGGTCTCATTCGAAAATGGACGTCAAATAAGTGTATCGATCGAGGAAATAGAAAAGGGCTATCTTTTACATCGATCTGACGAGGATATTATCTACAAGGTTGGAAGTGACGCAGGCCTGCGGTTAATAGATCCTTATGAGGTCGCCCGCACCCTTTAAATAAGGGCTTAATTTAATGCCCGAGTTACCAGAAGTTGAAATTACTAAGCAAGGTATAGAGCCTTTTCTAACGGGACAGACAATAGAGAAAATTGTTCTTCGTAATCTGCAGCTTAGATGGCCAATTCCACGTAAACTTCGTACGATATTGCCAGGCCTAAAAATCGCCTCCATTGCACGCAGAGCGAAATATATTCTGATTGACTGCTCGACAGGTTGGCTGATCATTCACCTCGGGATGTCCGGCAGCCTGCGAGTCTTAAGTTCCTCAAATGAAGCCCCGGCTAAGCACGATCATTACGATCTTCACGTATCGGACAACACGATCATTCGTTATCGAGACCCAAGAAAATTTGGTGCGCTTATATGGACTACCATTAACCCCAATAATCACCGCTTGATTAGTCACCTGGGACCGGAGCCATTAGATGACGAATTTAATCGAGATTTTTTATATCAAAAACTGCGCACTAAATCTTCATCTATCAAACTACAAATAATGAATAACCAGGTTGTTACCGGAGTCGGAAACATATACGCGAACGAATCATTATTTCATGCCGGTATTCGTCCGACCCGCCGTGCCAATGAAGTAAGTCGTCCAAAACTAGAGCGTTTGATTGCGGCGATCAAGAAAACCCTTAAGAGAGCCATTCAAGCAGGAGGAAGCAGCCTTCAAGACTTTTACTTGACCGATGGATCTACAGGCTACTTTCAACAAGAATATATGGTGTACGGTCGTGAAGGGGAATCTTGTCACAAATGCGAAACGACCATTAAATCAATCACGTTAGGGCAAAGATCATCTTTTTACTGTCCAAAGTGTCAAAAGTAGCCTAACCACCGTTCAATACAACCTTCATCAAGTGCTCATATCTCATTTGCAATAGTTCCTTGCTCTCAATGCGATCAGGGTTAACTGGGATGCAGTCCACAGGACACACCTCCTGACATTGTGGATTTTCAAAATGTCCGACGCACTCGGTGCATTTTTCGGGATCTATCTCGTATATGTCCTCGCCTTGGTAAATAGCCTCGTTAGGACATTCAGGCTCACAAACGTCACAATTGATACAGTCGTCCGTTATCATCAAAGACATTACTGACTCCCAGACTCGCTCATTTTCTGTTTAATGTATTTAAGTACGATGGGATTAACAAATGCTGAAACATCACCGCCAAACAAAGCAATTTCTCGTACCATCGTCGCGGATATGAAGGTGTACTGCTCTGCAGGGGTCAAAAACAGAGTTTCCACATCTGGGTAAAGGTTGCGATTCATACCTGCGAGCTGAAATTCATATTCAAAATCAGAAACAGCCCTTAATCCTCTCAAAACAATTTGTGCACCCTGCCTTTGGATAAAATCCATCAACAATCCTTCAAAGCCCATCACCGAAACATTATCAAAGGGCTGAAGTACCTCTTTAGTGATCTCCACACGTTCCTCAAGGGTAAATAACGGTTTTTTGGTCCGGCTATCAGCAACAGCCACAATAACCTCATCAAAAACATGTGAGGCTCGACGCACAAGGTCCTCGTGCCCCGCAGTCAATGGGTCAAAGGTCCCGGGATAAACTACTCTTTTTATTTCGTTCTGCATCTTATCTTTGAAACTCCCATAGCGCGAAGTGAACACGACCGGCTTTTGCGATCCTTAACGACTTAAAATCTTTCGGGACCTCGAGTGACTGAGCCGACTCTAAGTAGATTCTACATCCATTAGAGAGATGCCTCGGTAAAATTTCTAATACATCTTCCATTAGAGAATTCTCGGCAAAGGGCGGATCTAGAAATACCACATCGTAACTTTGTTTATTCTGCCTTAGAAAATGAGTTGCTTCAGAACACGTAACAGTCATATTCTCAATCCCTGTCTTACGACAATTCTCTTCGGCAGAAGCACATACTTTTGTATTGAGATCAACAGCATCAACACGAGTGGCACCTCGCGAGACTGCCTCAAATGCTAAGGCTGCGCTACCGGCGAACAAATCTAGACAAACTAAGTCGTCTAACCTCTGGCCGAGCCAATTAAACAAAGTTTCCCTCACTCGGTCCGGCGTTGGCCTAAGCCCCTTAAGGTCTGGGAAATGTAAGATCCTGCCTCTTAAATCACCGCCAATAATTCGAACTGCATTAGCCATTGGGTTCAGTTAAAGATCTTTCGGGCCCGACAATAATGCGTACGGTTTTATCCAAACTCATCCGACGACTGATTGCATCTCTGATTTGCTGGAGCGTCACAGCCTCCACACGACTTGAGAAGCTGTCAATATAATTTAGAGGCAAATCATAAAAATTGATGATTGAATAATAGTCGAGTAATTCACCGTTACTATCCACATTCAGAGCAAATGCTCCAACAAAATATTTTTTTGCACGTTCAACCTGTTCAGCATCTGGGCCATTTTCAATGAAGTCATTAAGGATATTTAACGTAACATTTAGGGCGTCCCAGGCTTGATCTTTTCTTGTTTGAAATGCAATCACAAACGGCCCAGGATCTCTAAGTGGGTTGAAATAACTTCCGACACCATAAGTCATCCCTCTGCGCTCTCGCAGCTCATCGTAAAGGATCGAGGTCATTCCGCCACCACCTAGTATTTGGTTCGCTAATGCCAGTGGCAAATGATCAGGGTCTCCCCTTTTAAACCCGACCATACCAATACGAATATGGGCTTGCGCCGAGTCATGAGGAATAATCAATTCCTCGACCTTGGTTTTTGCCTTGACACTTATCAATTGTTCGCGCTCTTTTGCCCCTTTAGGCAAACCATCCGATATGCTCTCAGCGATTTCTTTTGCCCGGTCTTCGTTCAAGTCGCCTACGATTGTTATCACAGCATTACTCGCGCGGTAAAACCTCTGGTGAAACCCCGCGAGATCGCTTCTCGTCAGAGATCCAATTGTCTGCTCTGTGCCAATTCCTGTAAAACGATATGGATGTTCGCCGAACAAAGACTTCGACATCAATTTTGCCGCAATTGCACTGGGTCGAGTGTTTCGTTCACGCAAAGAAACGATGGTTGCTTCTTTTTCTCTATCCAATATCTCTGCCGGAAATACTGGATTCGATAGTATTTCAGCTAGAAGCGAGATCGAGTCCGCCAGCGGTTCGTCATAAGACAAGCTTCTTAACGACACGCCCGACCGATCCAAATCAAAGTTACCGCCCATTTGGGATCCGGTGGTTGCGAGTCTCTCCGCGATAGCGAACTCATCATACTGTTGTGTTCCTTTGTCGAGCAACTGCATTGTTAGTCGAGCTAGCCCCTGTTTATCGGCCGGATCAAACGCTGCTCCAGCAAAAAAATCGACTGATACGTCCACCATGGGCAATCCCGAAGATTGGATGAAGATAACCTGAGAACCAGAATCCGTATCCCACTGTTCTCTTACTTGACCGTGAGTAACGGACGAATAGCACCAGACGAAAATGAATAAGATTCGAGGATATAAACCCGTTAAATTACTCAGGCCTTTCATGACATTCAACATAACAATACTCCCCGGATACGAACTAATTAGAAATCTTTGGCTCAAGAATCGCTGTAGTGGTGTGTTTTCCAACCAAGTATTTTCTCGCGACCTCTTGAACCTGTAGAGGCGTGACAGCTCTTAATTTTTCGTTAATTGCATCAGGAGCATCTGGTGCAAACCCTATCGCCCACATCCGACCCATTCGACTGGCTTGCCCAAGAACTGAGTCACCCGAAAAAACCTGACCAGCAATGACTTGGGCCTTAACACGATTCAATTCGGCGTCGCTTACCTCACCGTTAATAAGTTTAATAATCTCATCATTCCATCCGGCTTCCAGCTCCATCAAGGTACGACCCTCAACAGGCGAGAATGAAACATAAAATGCCCCTGGGCCTCGTCTCAAACCATCGTAACTCACGCTAACTGAATGTGCGATTTTTTCCTCCGACACTAGCCGTTTATGCAATCGAGCCGCAGAATGCCCATCGAGCACTCCCGCCAACAAATATAATGCGTAAGGCTCCCAGTCCATCTCAACGTCTGACAGTTTTGGCGCTGAGTAAGCAATGATTTGAGATTGTAGAGTAGTGTTTGCCTGTACCGTGACTCTGCGACTACCAAGGCGCGCTGGCTCTTCTTGTGGTTTTCTTTGCGGTAATAACTTCGACTCTATGTTTCCAAAATACTTTTCCGCGAGCAGGACGACATTCTCCGGCTCCGCATCTCCCGCAATGACCAAAGCAGCATTATTAGGCACGTACCACCGACGATGCCAATCTGCAGCATCCTCGATCGTTAAATGTTCGAGGTCATTCATCCATCCAACTATAGGAGTTCTGTAGGGATGTGCCACGTACATTGCAGCAGCGAGCTGCTCCATGAGTAATCCGCGAGGATTGTCGTCGACTCTTTGCCGTCTCTCCTCCATCACTACCCGCAACTCATTATTGAATTCCTTGTCACGCAACAACAAATTTTGCATACGGTCTGCTTCGAGTTGCATAGCCAACTCAAGCTCCGAACTATGAAGCTCTTGCAGATATCCAGTGTAGTCGGTGGATGTAAACGCATTTGACCGGCCACCCGTCGCAGAGATTTTCCTTGCGTGATCTCCTGGAGCGACTGTTTCCGTGCCTTGAAACATCATGTGCTCGAGCAAGTGAGCAATCCCTGTGCGCCCATTTACCTCATCGATACTTCCAGCACGGTACCAAACCATTACGGCAGCGACAGGTGAACGATGATCAGGCTTGACGATGATTTCTAAGCCATTTGCAAGCGTATGTTGAAATATGGGTGGTTTCCCCGGGCCCGTAGCGGCTTCGACCCCAACTGCAAAAAGGAGCGAGATCACTATGTTAATCACAAAAAAATGTCGTAATACGTCTATTTTCATACAACTCACCGCCTGAAGTCTTGAATGGATCAAAAAAAGCAACACCAATAAATAACGCGCGCTACTTTCGTGTTCAGAGTTTACAATAAAGGCTCTTAAGTATTCCCAATGATCGAATTAGATAGAAAGATAAAGCGCAACACAGTATGTTTAGTTTTCTAAAGCCCCGTAAAGTTTCAAAAGTCTCGGATAATTCGGAAGAAGCGGTACAAACTGCGTCAGATTCAATGTCACGAAAAAGCTGGACCGACAGTCTTTCCTTGACTCGCTCCAAATTAGGGAAAAGAATTGCCGAAATTTTTTCGACTAATACATTGGTTGACGACGATTTATTTGAACAGCTTGAAACCGTGTTACTCACAAGTGACGTCGGAGTCAGCGCAACGCAACAGCTGATTAAAAAAACGAGAGCCATCGCTAAAAAAAACAACCTTCAAACGGCTTCAGAAGTAAAAGGCGCCCTTAAAACAGAGATGTTGAGCTTGTTGAATCGGTTAAGTAATCCCTCACAAGAAAAAGCTGGACATCCATACGTTATATTAATTGCAGGTGTCAATGGGGCAGGAAAAACAACCACCATCGGGAAGCTTACGAAACAGTTCACAGAAGCCGGCAAAAGCGTGCTGCTTGCTGCCGGGGATACCTTCCGAGCTGCGGCAGAGGAACAAATCAAAATTTGGGGTGAACGAAACCAAGTAACGGT
>CAJQIK010000088.1 GCA_905478365.1 uncultured Burkholderiales Genera incertae sedis bacterium | reverse complement strand
AAGGGGATTAGCGGCGGTAACTTACCGTTATCGGTTGTGCTGAGTTCAGATGAGATTTTTGAGTCATTTTTGAGTGACGATTTTACGAGGGGTTTCTTGCATTCTCATTCTTACACAGGTAATCCGTTAGCTTGTGCTGCAGCTAATGTTGTACTTGATTATTTCGATGAGGGCCTTACGGATATTATTAATCAACAATCTAAATATTTGTCACAAGCATTTGGTCGTTTTGAATCAGATTCTCGGATTTCAGCGATCAGGCAGAGTGGCATGATCCTAGCATTTGACGTAAAAAATGCAGGAGAGAATTTCGCGGAACGATTTCATCTTCAAGGACGTACTCAAGAAATTTTGACTCGACCGATTGGGAATACGGTTTACCTGATGCCGCCCTATGTGCTGACGCAAGACATCGCATATTTTTTAGCGGATGCGATCGCCTGTTGCCTGGATAATGTTTTAGATTGATGCTTATCAAGAAATTGCAGCATAGGATGAACGGTCTAGCGCAAGCCAATTTGCTAAGACAAAAATGGATTGCGCAGTCGCCAACAGGCACTCATCAGTCGATTGCCAGCAGTGATCAGGCCATATCGGATAATCACACTCTGTTTTGCTCCAATGATTATTTAGGTTTCGCGAGTCATCCAGATGTTCTCGAGTCCCTGCGTGAGGGTATTGATCTCTGGGGAGGAGGTTCAGGGGCATCGCATTTGATAAGTGGGCACATGGCACCTCACGAGCAATTAGAGGACATGCTCGCTGAATTATTCTCGCAATTCATTCCTGAGAACAGGTGTCTTACTTTTTCTACCGGCTATATGGCCAATTTGGCAGTGATGACTGTTTTGGGGGATAGCGGTTGTGAGATTTACTCGGATGAGCTCAATCATGCTTCCTTGATTGACGGCATAAGGCTAAGTAAGGCTCAGGTAAGTATTTATAGCCACCGTGACTACGAGGTCTTAGAAGCGTTGCTCCAAAAAAGCAATTCGGATATGCGGTTAATCGTCACCGATGGCGTATTTAGTATGGATGGTGATCAAGCTGATCTGAGTGTGCTATCTGATTTGGCAGTTAAATATGATGCATGGATTGTAGTCGACGATGCCCATGGGTACGGTGTCCTCGGAGAGGTTGGGTTAGGGAGTATTGAGACTACATCTAGATTATGCGATCGAATAATCCTTATCGGAACTTTGGGTAAATCTGCGGGATTGTCGGGCGCCTTTGTCATCGCTCATCAAACTATTATTGACTTTATCTTTCAGACCGCGCGGAGCTACATATATACAACAGCAGCGCTCCCAGCAATTTCATACGCCTTATTGACATCGCTCAAATTGATGCATGGACCTGAGGGTAAGCGCAGAAGGGCGCAATTGAGATTGCTTGAGGGGCACCTTCGACGGAGTTTGTCGACTTTGGTCTCAGAACAATCAAAGTTTGGTGTAAGTATCACAAAGTCCTCATCTCCAATTCAAGGTGTTATTGTGGGAGACACGCAACGCGCTATTGAGTTGTCATCGGGTTTACATGCTTTAGGTTTTCGTGTTCCAGGGATTCGCCCACCGACAGTTCCAGTTGGCTCATCGCGTATCCGATTAACCTTATCAGCAGACCACACCATTGAAGATATTGATCGGCTCATTGAGGGATTACAAATGCTTTTTAAAAAAATGCGTTAAGCCATGAAGTATTTTGTGACGGGCACTGACACGGAGATTGGAAAAACTACGGTAACAGTAGGTTTGGTGTCTGCAGTGGTCAAGGCTGGATTCAGTTGTGTTGGGCTGAAGCCAGTGGCTGCCGGGCAGGATTTTGTGGGTGACACATGGATCAATGAGGATGTCTTGCGTTTGAGTCAAGTTTGTCAGCCTGCTATTGACACCCAGCTAATATGCAGTCATCAATTTCGTACGCCATGCGCACCAAAAATTGCCGCGGAGCTTGAGGGTAAAGTGATTGATAGAGAGGTTGTACTAGAGCAGCTGAATGCGGCAATGGATACTGCGCAATATGCATTCATTGAAGGAGTGGGTGGATTTAATATACCGCTAAGCGCTGATTGGACTACCGCAGATCTAGCGGTTGATTTAAATTGTCCGGTAATTCTGGTAGTCGGTCTACGTCTTGGGTGTGTGAATCACGCAGTTTTGACGCGAGAGGCAATTTTAAGCAGAGGTCTTAAACTGGCTGGCTGGGTCGCTAATGAGGTGGATCCTAATTTTGGCTTTGTCGATGAAAATGTGGAGTCTTTGAAAGGCTGCCTTGACGTCCCATGTCTTGGGAGGGTGCCCTTCATGTCTGAGCGTCCTGATCAGATTGGGGCTGGGATATTTCAATTGGAGTATTTATTGCCTCGGTAATCTATACGTTGCGATCAACAGCTTATAAATTATGGCGCCCCGGAGACGAATCGAACGTCCGACCTACCCCTTAGGAGGGGGTTGCTCTATCCCCTGAGCTACCAGGGCGCAGTGCCAACAACACCACTAAATCAATACTTGTTGGTATCGAAGTCCTTAGTTTAACAGTTGTAAATGAATTGTATGCATAAAAAGTGCATAAAAACTTTTAAGCCTTATCAATCTTAGTGACGGGTTTTCAATGATAGCTACGATGCGTGCTACATCACCAAAGCCATCGATCGACACCTTTATATTGAACATAGCGTCGGTGCTTGTAATGAGAAATGCTCGCACAAGCATCCGTTCCAGGGTGCCTAGGCTTCCAGGGCATCAAACACAGTATTTCGGCCTACCTCTCTGAAAGAGTTACAATACGAACCAAAGCGCAGGCCGACTGTCCGAAATTAAACACGGGCGCCTTCTTCAATCTAATAATGCAACCTAACCGAATGGTATGAATGAAATTTACTGATCTAGGTCTTGACGACGTAATTCTAAAGGCTGTTGAGGAAGAGGGGTACACGCAGCCTACTCTGATCCAAGAGGAGGCGATTCCTAATGTTTTAGAGGGCAGAGATGTCATGGCGGCTGCTCAGACCGGAACGGGTAAGACTGCCAGCTTTACACTGCCGATGCTTCATCGACTTCTTAGGCACGCTAATTCAAGCACCTCGCCAGCGAAGCATCCAGTTCGCGCACTCATATTGACTCCAACGCGCGAATTAGCGGCGCAAGTTGACGAGAGCGCACGACGCTATGGCAAGCACCTCGCTCTTAGAGTGGGATGTGTTTATGGCGGAGTCCCCATGAATCCACAGGTAGCCATGCTGCGCTCGGGGGTAGAGATCCTCGTAGCAACTCCGGGTCGATTACTTGACCACGTAGGAACAAATAACGTGCGATTCTCGTCGGTAGAATTTTTGGTATTGGACGAGGCGGACAGAATGCTCGATATGGGGTTCCTGCCTGATATTAAGCGAATTGTTGATTTAATTCCGTCGACTAGACAGACGCTATTATTTTCTGCCACGTACTCCGAAGACATTCGACGCTTGGCGGGAGATTGGTTGAGAAGTCCGGTAAAAGTTGAGGTTGCCCCTCGAAACACAGTCACAGAAACAATTCAGCACACCGTGATGCATGTGACGGAGCGTGATAAGTCTAAACAACTCGTCAGCTTGCTCCAGGAGGGCAAAGTCTCTCAAGCGTTAGTATTTTGTAATACAAAAATGGGTGCGAACCGTTTAACGCGACAATTACAAAATAAAGACATTAATTCGGAGGCGATCCATAGTGACCGCTCACAAATTGAGCGAACAGCAGCTTTAGACAATTTTAAAGTAGGTAAAACAAAGGTTTTAGTTGCGACCGACATTGCCGCTAGGGGTTTGGATATTGAACAGTTGCCGCATGTGGTTAACTATGACTTGCCACACAACTCCGAGGATTATGTTCATCGTATTGGCCGAACTGGGCGGGCTGGGCAAAAAGGAGAAGCGATATCATTTTGTACTCCTGAGGACAAAGAGTCGGTGCATGCTATTGAGAAATTGATTAATAAAAAGCTTGAAGTCAGTGAACCAATTCGGGGTAGTCGCCCTGTCGTAGCGCCAAGGCATAACAGAACCGAAAGCAAACAAACAAAGGAAGATAGCTTTTTTTCTAAGCCGTATGTAGCTCAAAGCGGTATCAGTGGGTCAGCCAAAATTATTGAAGAAAATAATGAGAATAAACCTGGCAGGATTGAGAAGAAGCAAACAATTGCCGCCTTATTCATGCCGCCAGCAGGTGAAAAAAAGGACTAATCTAGCTCCAGTTCTGCTTCTAATTCTCTAAAAGACTTTGATCTGTATTTACTCTGCTTGTCTTTTTTTGGTGCGCCATCTCTGACCTGGTACTCGCGTCGCTGAAGCCAACTGTCGCGAACAAAACTATACTGATCTAATGCAGACCTACTCAACATGGACTCTGAATTCAAAAATGTAGAGCGCGTGTCGATGATTCTAAGTCCAGTGATACCCCATCTAGTAGGGTCATCGCTGACGTGAGATGCCGGATCTAGGTAGAAGTCAACAGGCTTAGAGAGAGAGTCCCTTGCCGAACTAGGCCCTAACAACGGCAGTACTATATAGGGTCCGCTCTCGAACCCCCAGTATCCGAGTGTTTGTCCGAAATCTTCTTGGTAGTATGGAATACCCATCTCGGTAGCGACATCGAACATCCCGCCTACCCCTAAGATTAAATTTGAAGTGAAGCGCGCGATACCGACGGGTACATTACGTATTTTCAGTTGTAACAAATCATTAAAGGTTGTGTTGATCACCCCAAGATTTGTAAACACGTTTCTCACGCCAGTGCGGACTAGAGAAGGGACGAAGGATGTGTAAGCTTTCGCCGCTGGCCTGACGATAATTTGATCAAGCGTTTCATTAAATTTATATATTTTTC
The DNA here is from genome assembly GCA_905478365.1 of uncultured Burkholderiales Genera incertae sedis bacterium. Taxonomy (GTDB): domain Bacteria; phylum Pseudomonadota; class Gammaproteobacteria; order Burkholderiales; family Eutrophovitaceae; genus Eutrophovita. Next base: position 2,229 of record CAJQIK010000088.1, on the reverse strand, counting down.
GATTCATCGGCTCGAGCGGGTCGTGACTATTAGGTCCAGTAGCACATCCACTGATAAGGATGGAAGTCACAATTAAACTGTTGAGTGCCCAAGTTTTCATGAATTATGCAGGGTGTTGAATCATTCTCGATTATACCCATAGATCGAAGAGGGCATCTAGAAGATGTCTATAATGGTGACAGGTATCTTAATATGGCGTTTTATTTTAAGTTGATGGGGGAATTATGGATTTTGGAATCAAAGGCAAGTGGGGGCTGGTTTGCGCGGGGAGTAAAGGGTTAGGAAGAGCATGTGCCGAGTCCCTCGCAGAGGAGGGCGTTAATGTTGTTATTGTTGCTCGTGGTGTGGAAGCTCTAGCTGAGACTTCGGAGCATATTCGTTCAAATACGAATGTAGAGGTCAGAACCGTAGCCGCTGATATCACCACGTCTGAGGGGCGCGAAGAAGCACTCGACGCTTGTCCGGGGGAACTCGATATCCTTATCAATAATGCAGGAGGCCCTCCAGCTGGTGATTTTAGAGACTTTGAAGTCACTGATTGGGAAAAAGCACTGCAGGCAAACATGCTGACGCCTATCGAGTTGATTAAGACGGTGTTGGACGGAATGATCGAGCGGAAGTTTGGCCGTATCGTCAATATTACTTCGGCAGCTGTAAAGGCGCCTATCCCTATTTTGGGACTATCAAATGGTGCGCGCGCGGGACTAACAGGTTTTATAGCAGGACTGTCACGACAAACGCCGATGCACAATGTCACCATAAATAATATATTACCTGGTGCATTTGCCACTGAGACCATGAACGGACGGATGGCCGCAATGGCAAAGCAAAGCGATCAATCTATCGAGGATGTAGCTAAATCTAGATTGAAAGCTATACCTGCTGGTCGGTTTGGCGAGCCGAAAGAATTTGGACAATTGTGTGCTTACATATGTAGCGCTCAGGCCTCATATATCACGGGACATAATTTTCTAATAGATGGCGGCGTATATAACGGGACGTTGTAAGTCAAATAGTTCAATAAAATCATGAGGATATAAAATTAACCCTTGTTAGTAGTGATTTGCTTGAGCGCCGGTCCATTTAAATTTTTGAGAGATGTTTTTTTAAGACTTCGGATTCTTATTTTTTTTTCTAAAAATACTTGAATTTCTCTACCGAAACCGTATAGTTCGGCGTTCGAGTATTTTGACCAGTCGGTAGCTTACGTTTCTGTCTGGTCGCTGGGTCGTCCAGAGAACTCAGTGGGAATTGCAGCCATGTGAACTTTTGGGCGGGAATCGCGGTTTGGGTACGCGTCCTCGACGCAACGCCGAGGCATAGCCTCGCATTTCGTAGGGAGATTGTGATATGCGTAATCTCAAATTGAAGAAGGTTCGTCCGGTCGCAACGGAGACAGAAACGCTTCATAAAAACGGGGACGACTTAGGTCTCCATCTCGTGGGTCATTCCTCTCAGGAATCTCCCCTCGGTGGCATGCGCTCTGTAAAAGACACGCCGGGTCTACACGTCATGGGTGATCTTTATGACGTGACATGTGACGACGAGTTTATGCTGAACGCCGATTTGTTGAGGGAGCACTGTCTCAGGCTCGTTAGAGATGCTGGCTTGTCTAGCGTCGGTGAGTTTTTTCATCAATTTGGCGGTGACGGTGGTGTCACAGGAATGGTTGTTCTCGCGGAGTCACACATGTCTTTGCACACCTGGCCGGAAAAAAATTATGTAACAGTCGACGTATACGTCTGTAGTTATTCTCAAGACAATCGTCCCAGGGCACGACAACTGTACCAGTCTTTGCTTGATACATTTAAGCCAAGTTATGAGAAGTCTCATGCTGTAGAACGACTTTAAGTCTTAATTTCATTGGGTTGAACTATTAGATGATAGATAAGAGCAAGGATCAGTATTTTCTTGAACGTCTTAACGATGGAATAGGTTTCTGGGTTAAGTCAAAAGAAAGGCTTGCTCATGCCAAATCTCCATTTCAAGACATCGAAGTTTTAGAAACGGATTTTGGGCGGACTCTGCGTATTGACGATTATTTCATGACGTCGGATAAAGATGAATTTTTCTATCATGAAAATATGGTTCACCCAGCTGGAATTGCGCACTACGCACCAAAACGAGCATTAGTTATTGGTGGGGGAGACGGAGGTGCGGCAGAGGAATATTTAAAATACTCCTCAATGGAAGAAGTCGTCATGGTCGAGATTGATGAGGTTGTGGTGG
>CAJQIK010000087.1 GCA_905478365.1 uncultured Burkholderiales Genera incertae sedis bacterium | reverse complement strand
AATCCATTCAAGGAGTCTGGGTTTGATCGTAGTTCTGACAAAACAGTTGAGCAGTTTCAGAAAATACTCATTGATGCTGGTTTGGTCACTACGGTGCGAAAGACGCGTGGTGATGACATAGCCGGTGCTTGCGGCCAGTTAGCCGGCCAAGTAAAAAATCGCAGAACACCCCGAGGTAGGAGTAGTCGTTCTGTGTCGACTGCTATTTAAGACGATCCTAAAGAAATAAAGGTTAGTGGATTTATGACTCAGATCACACGACGAAAGACGAACACGGTTGCAGTCGGTTCGATTCTGGTAGGCAGTGATCATCCTGTGGTGGTCCAGTCTATGACAGATACGGATACCGCAGATATTAATGCCACGGTGTCTCAAATCGCTGACTTATATTCGGCTGGCTCAGAAATTGTTAGGGTTACCGTTAATACGACAGAGGCTGCCGCTGCTGTACCAAGAATAAAAGAAGCGTTAGCAAAAAAAAATATTGAGTGCCCACTGGTAGGTGATTTTCACTTTAACGGTCATCGGCTTCTGAAAGAGCATCCTGAGTGCGCAGAATACCTGGACAAGTATCGAATCAATCCCGGAAATGTTGGTCGAGGAAGTAAAAAAGATAGTCAATTTTCATCCATCATTGAGTATGCCTGTGAATACGGGAAGCCGGTTCGAATTGGCGCGAATTGGGGTAGCTTGGATCAAGATCAGTTAAGGCGCTTGATGGATGAAAATGCGCGGAGAATTGAGCCTTTAAGTAATGAAGCCCTTGTGCGTGAAGCTCTTATCTCATCAGCCATGAGTAGTGCCGAATTAGCGGAGACGATTGGCTTAGAGCATGACAAAATTATCGTGTCATGCAAAGTGAGTGATGTGCAGGAGCTAATTACCGTGTATCGTGAATTGAGTGCGCGATCAAGCTATCCACTTCACCTTGGTCTTACCGAGGCTGGTATGGGTAGCAAAGGTATTGTTTCGTCGAGCGCCGCATTGGCAGTGTTATTGCAAAACGGGATCGGGGATACTGTGCGAATTTCACTTACACCGGAACCTGGCGGACAACGTGTGGAAGAAGTGTATGTTGCTCAAGAGTTGCTTCAAACTATGGGTATTCGAGCGTTTACACCGCTTGTTATATCGTGTCCAGGCTGCGGCCGTACATCGAGCGATTTTTTTCAAGTACTCGCACAGGATATCCAGACATTCCTCAGAAAAGAGATGCCCTTCTGGAAGAACCAGTTTAAGGGTGTGGAGGATATGAAGGTTGCTGTGATGGGATGCGTGGTAAACGGTCCTGGAGAAAGCAAGAATGCAAATATCGGTATCAGCTTACCCGGCTCTGGTGAGAATCCTGTTGCACCTGTTTATGTAGATGGAGTTAGAGTTAAAACACTAAAGGGCGCAGGGATTGCTCGAGAATTTGAAAATATTGTTAATGAGTATGTGCGTGAAACGTATGGTGGCTGAATTGTATATCTTGAATGAATGCGAGACCTTATTGAATAGCTTTATGGATGATGAAGTTGATGAGTAAAATTCAAGCAATTCGAGGAATGAACGATGTTCTTCCTGAAGAGAGTTACCAGTGGGAATGGATTGAGTCTGTTATCCGGGAATGGTTAGCAACGTTTGGATACCAAAACATCCGAACGCCAATACTAGAGAGTACAGACTTATTTGTACGGTCAATAGGAACGGCAACCGATATAGTTGAAAAAGAAATGTATACCTTTGTCGATTCCTTGAATGGAGATTCATTAACATTGCGGCCAGAGGGTACTGCTTCCGTTGTTCGTGCAGCGATTGAGCACAATATGACTTACGGAACCCCGAGACGATTGTATTACTGCGGACCAATGTTCCGGCACGAACGGCCCCAAAAAGGTCGATTCAGGCAGTTTTTTCAAGTCGGTATAGAGGCGCTTGGTTTTGAGGGCCCAGATATTGATGCAGAACACGTCATGATGGCATCTGAACTGTGGAATAAATTGGGTATAGCTGGTGAAGGGGTGCGTTTGGAGGTAAATTCATTGGGCAGTAAAGATGATCGAAAAAAATATCGAGAGTCTTTAGTCACTTTTTTAAAAGGGCGTGAGCAGAGTCTGGATGAAGACTCGCGCAGACGCATCGATACAAATCCGCTGAGAGTTTTAGATAGCAAAAACGCCCAAACGAGAGAAATTGTCGCTTCCGCACCAAAGTTACCGGATTTCTTATCCAGTGAATCAATTGATAAGATGGAGCGGTTTAAACAGTTTCTCGATCGCTCTGGAATTGCGTATAAATTAAATTCGAATCTTGTGCGAGGTTTGGATTATTACAATGATGTTGTGTACGAATGGAAGACCGCCTTCTTAGGCGCCCAAGGTACCATCTGTGCAGGTGGCCGATACGACGTATTAGCAGAGCAAATTGGTGGAAAACCCATTCCTGCTTGCGGATTCGCCTTGGGTTTAGAGAGAGTCCTTGCGACTCTCAGTAGTTATAAGGTTCAGATCCCTAAATTAAACCCCGATGTTTATGTGGTTTCCTCAAACGAAACTGCTCAGCTCTATGCTTGGGATGTGGCTCAAGTATTGCGTGATAACACTTTGAAAGTGGTGCTTCATTGTGGTGGGGGCGCGCTAAAGTCACAAATGAAAAAGGCTGATAACAGCGGAGCTAAATTTGCTATTATCGTCGGCGACGACGAGGTGGCTAAAAAAACTATTACCCTTAAGTCTCTTCGTGCGGTCAGGGATGACGGCGCTAGCCAACAGCAAGAACTTAGTGTTAAGGAAGCCATCAAGCGAATTTGTGAAGATGGGGTTTAGAATTACAATAACGAATATGGAAATTTTAGGTAATCAATATGGCAACTTTTGACTTAGATGAGCAGGAACAATTAGACGCGCTTCAGCAATTCTGGAGATCTTACGGACGGATTGTGATGGCAGTGGTACTTGCCGTTGTAGTTGGCTTCGGGAGCACAAAGTGGTGGGAGTATCAAAACAGAACCGAAGCACAGTCCGCCTCTGCGACATTTAATAAGCTTGAGGCCGTTCAAACGGTTGAGGATATAGATCTTATAAGCTCGTTGTCCGAAGAGATAATCAGCGAATATGGCGATACTTATTACGCAGATTTGGCGCGTCTAAACCTAGCTAAAACTGAGGTTGATGTTGGTAACTCCGATGGGGCAATTAAACTGTTGAGAGGTGTTGTTGATGACTCGCGTGATAGTAGCTTGGTAGCTTTAGCGAGACTTCGTTTGGCAGCCCTTTACGTGATGACCGAGCAGTTCGACTTGGCGATGTCAGCGCTAGATGGAGACGCTGACGCGGCAATGTCGGGTTTGTTTGCCGATATTCGAGGCGACATTTACGCAGCTCAAGATTTGCATGACGAAGCTCGTGGGGCCTATCAAGAAGCTCTTAGCCTTTTGCAAGAGGGTAATCCTTGGGTTGATATTGTACAGATAAAGATTGATAGTTTAGGATCACAGTGAAGGCTCTCAGATTTTGCACGGTCATTTTATTGGCTTTAATCACTGTCGCGTGCTCGGGCAGTCAGCGTCGGGAGGCTGTTGATCTCCCTGAGTCGGAGCTGAAAGTATCTTTGGACAAGATCTGGAGTCAATCGCTCGGTGATCCACGTGGAGGTACTTTATCTCCGGTGGGGGCTGATGATGGGCGAGTGTGTGGTGCTTCTGCGTATTCGGTTTTTTGCTTCCAGGGTGATTCGGGTCGCGAGATTTATGAAATAGTATTTGATCAGAAAATATCTGGCGGGCTGGGCGTTGCAAATGCAGAGATTTTCCTTGGTGGTGAAGACGGGATGGTCGGCCTGATTGATCCTACGGGTGTTGTTAAATGGCAATCTAACATTAGAAATTCAGTCATGGGCGCCCCTATGGCAGTTGGTCAAACCGTGATTGTTCGTGATGTTCAGGGTAGGTTAGTTGGACTGGATAGAGAAACTGGAGCATTTAAATGGGATTTTCAGGCACCAAGCCAGAGTTTAATTTTGCGTTCAAACCCGGGTATATCGGCTGGGCACTCTGATACGGTCGTAGTTGGATTCCATGGCGGAATCGCGATGCATCTTGATAGTGAATCTGGAGAGGTGCGTTGGAGTGTGAATGTCTCTATTGCATCTGGAGATAACGAACTTGAACGTATCTCTGACGTCGTTGGTACTCCGATAGTTTTGGAAAATATGGTGTGTATGGCGACTTTCCAAGGAAGGGCAGCGTGCTTTGATCTTGAGACTGGACGACGTAACTGGAGTATCCAAACATCGGCCGTCGGTAGTCTAGGTTTTGACGATGAGCGAATATTTGTGTCAGATGAAGCAGGATATGTCATGGCTTTAGATAGGGGCACTGGCGCCGTACTTTGGCGTAACGAATCGTTTAAGTATCGTAAAATCACCGGTCCCACGGTTTTGGGCCCCTGGGTGATGGTTGGAGACCTCGACGGGATAGTTTCGGTTCTTAGTGCGTCTGATGGGTCCTATGTTGGAAGGGCTAAAACCGACGGTAGTCAAATACTGACTAACCCAATAGTAATTGATGACAATATGTTCGTTCAAACCTCAAAGGGAAATTTATATACCTTCGCGGCAGATCAAAATTTTTGATTTGAATTTTATGATCCTTCAAGCTGGGTGTTGATTTCATGACTATGTCAAAAACGGTTGCGTTGGTCGGACGCCCTAATGTCGGTAAATCTACACTGTTCAACCGATTAACCCGTACTCGAAATGCCATAGTGGGGGGGCAACCTGGACTAACGCGCGATAGGCACTACGGAATCGTAAAAACTCAACGATCGAAGTTTATTGTCGTAGATACGGGGGGGCTAGAATTTGATAAAGGTCTGAGCCGCGGGGTATTCGGAGAAATGGCGAAACAGGCTACGCAGGCGGTTGACGAAAGCGATTTAACATTATTCATCGTTGATCTGCGAGCTGGTTTAACTAACGAAGATTTTCTTGTCGCAGATCAACTGAGAAAGTCAGGAAGACCCATATGGGTGATTGCAAATAAAGGGGAAGGCGCGAGAACTAGTGTGACGACAGCGGAATTTTATGAGCTCGGATTAGGGGAGCTTAGGGTTATTTCTGCTGCGCATGGCGATGGAATTTCTGACTTATTGTCAGAGATCGAAAATGAACTTGTGCAAGACCCGTCCGAGGAAGATCCAGACGAGGAGCACGAGGATAGACATCCAGTCATGGCTATTATTGGCCGACCGAATGTTGGAAAGTCCACATTGGTCAATTCTATTATCGGAGAGGAACGGGTTATCGCTTTTGACAAGCCTGGGACCACTCGCGATGCTATTGAGATCGCCTTCCAAAGGGACGGGAAAGACTACACTATTGTCGATACTGCGGGAGTGCGTAAGAGAGGAAAGGTGAGCGAGGTAATTGAAAAGTTTTCCGTTATCAAAGCGCTTCAGGCGATTGAGGAATCAAACGTCGTTGTTATCGTTGTGGATGGTACCGAGGGGGTATCAGATCAGGATGTAAATCTCGCTGCTTTTGCGGTTGAGGCAGGCAGGGCGATTGTCGTGGTAGTTAATAAGTGGGACATCTGTGATGAGGAGGCTAAGGAGGTACTCGAAAGAACGTATCGACGGAAACTCCGGTTTCTAGATTTTGCTAAGGTGCACTATATTTCAGCCGTAAGGGGTTCCGGCATAAAAGGCTTATTGCGCTCGGTAAATACTGCATTCAAGTCTGCGAGAATGAATCTGCCCACTCCGCAGTTAACACGCGTTTTAAAAATAGCCACGGAGCGGCAGTCGCCGCCGCGAAAAGGATATAGTCGTCCTAAGTTGCGTTATGCGCACCAAGGGGGAATTAATCCTCCATTAGTTGTGATTCATGGTAATTCACTTGATGGAGTACCCGATAGTTATCGAAGGTATCTAGAGAGTTCGTTTACTTCTGCCTT
>CAJQIK010000086.1 GCA_905478365.1 uncultured Burkholderiales Genera incertae sedis bacterium | reverse complement strand
TAAGGCAGAGACCTTTTTGAGCAACTCACACGTTAACGCACCATAACCTGGGCCAATCTCAATAACCCTATCATGTGAGGAAAAGCTACCGGCTTCAACGATTTCTTCAACAATAAGCGGGTCACGAAGAAAATTCTGGCTGAACCGTCTCTTAGCTTTGGGAGATACCATTCAACGAATCAGTTAACGTACTTAATGAACGTGGTATCTCGCACCTGCCGCACCCACTCTTCAAATCGAAACTCAAGTTTTTGTTGCAGAATTGCTTGTCGAGCGACCGCCTTTTGCCGCTCGTCAGAAACATCCGAATCCCTTCGATCAAGCACCTCTATCAAGTGATAACCAAACTGAGTTCTCACTGGCTCGCTGACCGTTCCGGGTTCCAGGCTGTTGAGTGCTTGCTCAAACTCTGGGACAGTCTCACCTGGCATCAACCAACCAAGTGTGCCTCCCTTAACACCACTCGGATCATCAGAGGTAGTCTTCGCTAATTGTTCAAAATCCTCACCTAATACGACTATTCTGTTTCGAATGCCCATCGCCTTAATCAACGCATCCTCCTCAGAGACTGCGCGATCCACTCGAAAAAGAATATGCCGAGCTAAAGTTTGTTGCACAATTATCTGCGCATCACGACCTCTCTTATCCAATAAAAATAAAATGTGAAAGCCATTCGGACTACGCAATATCTCGCTTCTCTGGCCAATTCTCATAACCTTCAAAGCATCTAAAAACAAGTCTGGCAAATTGGATGCATCCCGCCAGCCCATAACTCCGCCTTCAAGCGCGTCACTCGCATCAGACAATTCCGCTGCAACTTGTCTAAAATCGATTCCATTATCAATTTTGTAAAGGGCATCTTGGGCTCTATTACTAACGACCTCAAGATCTTCGGCCGTTGCGTTCTCTGGAATCGCGATCAAAATATGTGCCACTAAGGACTCATCTGAAGCAGGAGTGTCGCGCAGCTTCTTTAGATAAGACTCGATCTCGGATTCATTTACAATTAACTTTGTTTCAACTTCTCTGCGACGCAATTTCATGATCTTCGCCTCAACGAGAATACTTTGTCGTAACTGATAAGCACTCAAACCTTGTTTTTCAACTGCGTTTAAATAATCTGTTATTGACAAGTTTTGCTGTTGAGCAAGCCTTTGAAGCGCCAAACGAACCTCATTGTCAGATACTCGTATTCCAGTACGATCTGCCAAGTCTTCTAGCGCCTTGCGAGTAATCATACGCTCAAGTACTTGCTGTCTTAAGAAGTTTAAGCCCGGCATCGACGAACCCGAATTCGTAATATTATTTTTAGCTAACGACATCTCTTTATCAAGTTCTGATGCGACAATCACCGACTCGCCAACAATGGCCACAACCCGATCGATAGCTATTGGCTCCTCCCCAAAAGCAGGTAAACTAACAAGCAAAAATAAAATGCACTTCAGCAAAAAACTCATATCAATATCTCGACCAATAAATTATTTAATTTTCAGAATAGTCAATTACATTTTGTTTCAAAATTCCAACGGCGTTGCTGCCAATGCGCGTAATATCTCTCAACTCAAGTTGAACAAAAAAGCTCGTCGCATAAAGATTATCGCCCACAGAATCTTGCCCCGTTAAAAACCGATTTGCCACCATCCTAAACGCCCAACAGCCAACTTTATATTCTAGGCCCAAAACACCCTCAATCAACTTGCCCGAGTCCTTCGCATAATTCCATCGACCCGCCGCACCCCAGTTCCCCTTAATCGGCCATTGTCCAGAAATATCAAATTGCTCATGAGCATCGCGCGTATAACGATAACCAAAACTAACTACCTTACCCTGCTGCGGCTTATATTGAAGCTGGTGATCATGGCTAATAACCTCGTCAAGCACGCCGCTGTATTGTAGTAACGTATTCGCACGCCATGATTCATTTATACGGCCGTTACCGCCCAAAAGAATATCGGATCGATTACCCGTTCTTGGTGCATCTGTGGGATTAATGATAACGAGCTCTTCATCAAAATGAAAACGTTGCGCTGCAGTAATCTTAAATCGCTCCACACCATTTTTAGCATCTAAAAATTGACTATTCACTCCAACTGTCAATTGGTCAGCATCGTTGATTCGATCTCCGCCAGAGAAGATGTTTTCAGAAAATATCTGTGAGAGGCTGAAACTCGATAACCCAGAGTCGAATAAAGGTAAGTCACTTTGGTCCTCAAACGGCACGTGCACATAGAAAATTTGAGGCACCAATGTCTGAATTAAATCAACGCTACCGATACTCAAATCCCTCTCAAAAGCGAGCAAAGCGCTCATAGAATAAATTGGTAGCGTCCGATCCTCGGTAACCCCGGTATCTAGGTCATAATTAGTGTAATGGAGTCCAATTTTAGGGCTCAACGTCAAAAAATCATTTTCATAGACATATCTAATCCCAGGGTAAAGTATCGTTCTAAGCGCTCCCGCTTGATTCGATTTATCAAAATCACTGATCTGAAACGCTGATTCCGATTCAAAACTATAGCCAAGAGTAGGCGTAAGGTTCAAATTGATCTGGGGATCGATTTGAACAGGTGGAGCTGCAAAATTTAATGTTTGATAATGAATCACGCTTGCAGAACCATTCCAGTCTGCGCCGCTGGCAGTAAGCGCAATCTGCCTCGGCAAATGCACTAATGAAGTTTTGGCTAAATCCCGGCTCAAATCCTTAAAATACGTATCATCGGAAATTCCTTGTAAATTGACGTAGCCGCTCAAGTTCGATCCAAATCTCTGCCGATGTGAAAAAGCATAATACGATCTAGACTGGTCTTGCCCTGGCTCTTTTGTAAACTTCTTATCATCTCCTATACGGTCATAAGTAAATTCTCCGGCAAATGAATCCCCGAGGTACCGCGATTGAGTAGTCAAAAGGCGACCTCGCTCTGACATAGAACGCACTGCGACGGTAGAATCCAGATTGGGGGCAATGTTTAGATACATGGGAAGCGTAACTTCAAATCCATTTTGCACACTCTGACCATAAGATGGCGTTAACAACCCAGTCTTTCTCTTATCGGTAAGGGGAAATGAGAGGTACGGAGTATACAAAATAGGCGCACCTTTAAACCATACCGTTGCATTTTTTGCAGTGCCGTACTCCTTGTCTTGATATATATTCAAACGGCTTGTTTTAAGATAGACGTCTTCTTGGCTCACATCACAAGACGTATACGTCGCGTTTGTCGCAGTTTGACGAGATGGGCCCTTAAAGATCAACTTAATCGCCTCGCCACGGGCCCCA
>CAJQIK010000085.1 GCA_905478365.1 uncultured Burkholderiales Genera incertae sedis bacterium | reverse complement strand
ACGTTATCGGACTTGTTAGATTACATGGATACGGTAACTAAGCCTATTGTGGCTGCTTTATCGGGGCCTACGATGGGCGGGGGGTTTGAGCTTAGTCTAACTTGTCATTATCGGTTGGCGAGTCAAGAGGCTATTGTTGGATTGCCGGAAGTAAAGCTGGGTATTTTACCGGGTGCAGGCGGCACACAAAGGCTACCAAGAATTATTGGCGCGGAGCAGGCCCTAGAATTAATTACTTCGGGCGCCTTTGTTTCTGCGCAGAATGCCAAAGCTCTAGGTATCGTGGATGAGATCATTGATGAAGAGTTATTAGAGGGCTCGATTAGATGGATCAAGCGCGCACTGCGTTCAGGATTGCCGGTTGCTCGTGTTAGCGAGCGCTCTGTCAAAACGAATGCAGATCCAGAGGCATTCATCACAAAGGCTCGAGCAGTCGCTGAAAAGAAGTGGCGCGGCTATCCAGCGCCTCTTCGCATCGTGGAGTGTATTGATGCGGCTATCAACAAGCCTTTTAAAGAGGGTATGCAGATTGAGCGCAAAAATATCGAAGCGCTAATCCCAACGGACGAGTCAAAGTCTTTGCGACATCTATTTTTTGCGGAGCGGCAGGCGAACAAAGTCGATGGAATTACCAAAGAAGTGCCGATAGCGAAAATTAAAAGCGTCTCTGTGATCGGTGCTGGGACCATGGGAACCGGAATCGCTATGAATTTTCTCAATGTTGGTATACCTGTAACTATTATTGATACCAATGATGAAACGCTGCAAAAAGGTATCGATACGATCAAGAGAAATTATCTCTCGACCGTAGAAAAAGGAAGACTAAGTACTGAGGATCGTGACCGCCGGGTGGCTTTGCTAAATGGCAGTACGACAGTTTCATCTGTTTCTGAATCTGATCTAGTAGTTGAGGCAGTTTATGAGGAAATGGCGATTAAGAAAGCAATCTTTCTTGAGCTAGACTCTGTTGCGAAGCCATCAGCAATTTTGGCGACAAATACTTCCACGTTGGATGTTAATGAGATCGCATCGGTTACACAGCGGCCAGAGCAAGTTATTGGTTTGCACTTCTTCAGTCCTGCTAATGTGATGCAGCTGTTGGAGGTAGTCCGAGCGGATAAAACGTCTCAAGAAGTTGTTGCAACTTCGATGAGTCTGGCTAAGAAAATTAAAAAAATACCTGTTTGTGTTGGAGTCTGCGATGGTTTTGTAGGTAACCGAATGATTCATACCTATTTGAGGGAAGCGGAGTATCTAATCGAAGAGGGTGCTTTACCTCAACAGGTTGATCATGCAATTGAATCATTCGGGTTCGCTATGGGACCTTTTCGTATGTGTGATCTAGCTGGTCTCGATATTGGATGGGCTATTCGAAAAAGACGAAAATCTGAGGGGTTGGTTAGTAAGCGATATGTCTCGATACCGGATCAGTTGTGTGAGAGAGGATGGTTTGGTCAGAAGACGGGCGGCGGATATTACACTTATGAATCTGGAAGTCGCGTGCCAATCGTGAATCCAGAAGTGAATGCTATTGTCGAGAATGCCTCTAGTGAAAAAGGAATTACACGACGAACAATTGAAGCGAACGAAATCGTTGATCGGCTTATGTATGCGCTAATCAACGAGGGCGCCGGCATTTTGGCTGAGGGAGTGGCGCAAAGGGCTTCGGACATTGACGTGATTTATGCAGCGGGATATGGATTCCCTCGTTACCGAGGTGGACCGATGTTTTATGCCCAGACTATTGGCTTATCAAATGTAGTCGAGGGTATCGAGCGCTATTCCAATCAAGCTCATGGGGAGCATTGGCAGGTATCGCCATTTTTATCTGATTTAGTGCAAAAAAACCAAACGTTTGAATAGTTCTAGAGTTTTAATTTTTTCAGGAGCAGTTAATTATGGATGCGGTTATTGTAGACACGGTACGGACGCCATTATGTAAGAGTTGGAAGGGTGCGATGAATATGACCCATGGGGCTACTCTCGGCGGGCACGTGGTTAAGACGCTTGTGGATCGCTCGGGAATTGATCCGAACCAAGTGGAAGATGTTGTCATGGGTTGTGCGAGTCCCGAAGGAGCTACCGGACAGAATATCGCGAGACAAATTGCGATTAGAGCGGGGCTGCCTGTGACGGTTTCGGGTCTAACCGTTAACCGCTTCTGTTCATCGGGCTTACAGACGGTTGCGCTCGCTAGCCAGCGCCTACTCGCCGGTGAAGATGGGATCTATGTTGCTGGGGGTGTTGAATCTATTTCTTGTGTTCAGAATCAGATGAATACGACCTTCATAGAGGATCCTTGGCTCAAGGAGAGCAAGCCTGAGATTTATTGGCCAATGCTGCAGACTGCGGAGACCGTTGCAAAGCGATATCAAATCTCGAGAGAGGCGCAAGATCGTTACGGTGCAGAAAGTCAAAATAGAGCAGAACGCGCCGTGAGCGCCGGGTTATTTTCAGACGAAATTGTTCCGATTACAACTACGATGAAGATTGTAGATAAAGAGACTGGACAAGAGCATACCAAGGAGGTGACGGCGACGCATGATGAGGGAATTCGACCTGGAACAACGTATGAGTCAATTTCCCAAATTAAACCAGCGATCGAAAATGGTGTGATTGCAGCTGGAAATGCCAGTCAGTTTTCTGATGGCGCATCGGCGCAATTGATTATGAGTGATAAAGCTGCGGCATCCCAAGGCTTAAAGCCGTTAGGTGTTTTTAGGGGTTTCGCAGTGGCTGGATTAGAGCCTGACGAAATGGGCATTGGGCCCGTTTACGCTGTGCCTAAGTTGTTAAAACAAACTGGACTAAAAGTTGAGGATATCGATTTATGGGAGCTCAATGAAGCATTTGCGGTTCAAGTGCTCTACTGCAGAGATCAACTAGGTATTCCAAATGATCGACTAAATGTTAACGGCGGAGCGATAGCGCTGGGACACCCGTATGGTGTCAGTGGCAGTCGTTTGGTTGGTCATGGGCTGCTTGAGGGACGCAGACGAGGCGCAAAATTTGTTGTCGTTACGATGTGTATTGGTGGAGGAATGGGTGCGGCAGGATTGTTTGAGGTCGTTCACTAGGTGACGCTAAATAATCATTTTTTGTAATAACTGCAGTTACAACTTTAAAAGATGAGGTTTATTCGATGAGCTTGAGAGATTTACAAAATTTAGAGGGTAGAGTTGCCTTGATTACTGGCGGCTCACGTGGTCTCGGTTTACAAATGGCAGAAGTGCTTGGTGAGCTGGGCGCTACCGTAGTCATTACAGCACGTAAGGAGGCTGAGCTCGAGGAAGCGGCTGTTACCTTAAAGAGCCAGTCAATCAAAGTTGAGGCCATGGTGAATGACTTGCAAGATACCGATTCTGTTCAGCCCATGGTGGAGGATATTTTGGCGCGCCACGGTCAAATTGACATTGTCGTCAATAATGCTGGAGCCGCATGGGGTGCGAAAGCAGAGGATCATCCTCTAGACGCATGGCATAAGGTGATTAACTTGAATCTCACGGCCCCTTTTTTGTTGAGTCAGATTGTTGGAAAGTTATCGATGATTCCGCGGAAGTACGGGAAGATCATCAATATCGCATCCATTGCCGGGCTGGTTGGTACCGAACCTGGGTTCATGCCAACAATCGCTTATAACTCAAGTAAAGGGGGCGTCGTTAACTTCACGCGATCACTCGCTGCTGAGTGGGCGCAACACAACATTACCGTTAACGCTATAGCACCAGGCGTTTTCCCCTCAAAAATGTCAGCGGGGATGATCGACCGCGCGGAGGAGCACATCATGAACCAAACACCAATGAGAAAATTTGGTGGTAGTGAGGATCTGAAGGGCGTAACGGCCCTACTTGCGACCGATGCTTCTGGATTTTTAACGGGACAAATTATTGCGGTCGATGGTGGCTACGTTGCTGTCTAATTGGACAGCATAATAATTGGCGAGTGATTTAATGTGTTATGTCTGAAAAAGATAACTCATCCGGTATAAATTTTAATATTCCTTTTGCAGAACACTTAGGTGTTATCGCTCACCGACAGAAAAATGGTGAAGCTCAGATTTCACTGCAATTGAAACCGGAGCATCTCAATTCTTGGGGGGCGGCCCATGGGGGTGTGATCCTTGGTGTATTTGACATAGTGATGGGGCTAAGTGCTAAATCGATAGACGTCGAGGCTTCAGGCGCAATCACCATTGAGCTAAAGACAAATTTTCTTCAAACGGTGACCGATGCGATAAATGCTCGTGCCCGAGCAACGCGCTCCGGCCGCACATTGATCTTTGTTGAGGGAGAAATTTTTAACGAGGATGGGCACTTGGCAGCAAAAGCAAGTGGAACATTTAAACTCAAATACGCGAGAGAATAAATACGATGCCTTTAGATATTCAAGCGAGGACATTATTAGATGCGGCAAAAGCGGCAGGAGTCCCTGAAATGTGGGAGCTCACACCTGCTATGGCGAGAGCCGAGTACCTGAAAAGAACAGCAAAGGTTAAGCCGAAAGTCGACATTTGGAAGGTCGAAGACCGACAGATTCCCGGTCCCCTAGGGAGTATTGGTGTAAGAATTTATACGCCCCGTGCTGTCGATGGTTCTGAGTTGCTGCCTATTCTTGTTTGGTATCACGGTGGTGGTTTTGTTATTGGAGATCTCGACTCACATGACGCGGCTTGCCGAGCTTTGTCGAATCAAGCTGATTGTCTTGTTGTTGCGGTTGATTATCGATTGGCTCCTGAGCACAAGTTTCCGGCAGCCGTCATTGATTGTGAAGCGGCATTGAGGTGGGTGGCTGAATCGGCGAGTGACTTTGGTGGTGATAGAGCTAAGATTGCTGTTGGGGGCGATAGTGCTGGTGGAAATTTGGCGGCGGCAGTAGCCTTACTAGCGCGAGACAACGGAGGACCTAAGCTATGTTTTCAGTTGTTAATTTATCCGTGTGTTGCCCCGGAACCAGAAACACGATCACATCATCAATTTGCAGAAGGTTACTTATTAACGCGTAAAACCATCACATGGTTCTATGAGCAGTATTTACGCACGTCCAAAGACATCCGTGATCCACGTTATGCTCCATTGGAGGCAGATGATCTATCTTCCCTACCACCAGCCTTAGTCATTGTTGCGGGATATGACCCGCTCAGGGACGAAGGCGTTGATTATGCGCGAGCGCTTATTGAAGCGGGTAATCAAGTGAGTCTATCCAATTATGAGGGCATGATTCATGGCTTCTACTTGATGGGTGCTGTGATTGATATGGCCAATAAGGCAATAGAGGAATCGGTAATTCACCTTAAATCGGCCTTTAACTAATCTGTAATTCTTTGGTACAACAGCGTTTTGGTACTATCCTGTTATGCTACATCTTAAGTTAGGTACTCGAAAACCCTGGTCTTGACTACGGAAATGAACTCAGTGAATAGGGCTCGAAAATGAAAATGATTCCAAAAAGTATCTGGCCTTGGCTCAATGTCTTGATTCCGCTGGCGTTATGCACAATATTGCTGATCCTGAGGCTTGCCGACCCAGGGGCCGTATTTGAAAAATTTCGGTTATCAATTCTTGATGGATACCAATCTTTAGAAGTTGAGACCGGATCCGCTGAGGAGACGCCGGCTCGATTGGTGCAAATTGATGATGCGGCGCTCGAAGCTTTTGGCCAGTGGCCTTGGTCTCGAGATAAACTTGGTGAGATATTGATCGCCCTGTATGAAAAGGGTGCTGCGGTGGTCGGTATTG
>CAJQIK010000084.1 GCA_905478365.1 uncultured Burkholderiales Genera incertae sedis bacterium | reverse complement strand
GGGATATTCGCATTGTTTCCAACGTTTCAGTCCTCCGTTTAGGATAGATACGTTATCGTAGCCATAGAGCTTAAAGAGCCACCATACGCGAGCTGCGCTGTATAACCCTGGCGTGTCATAGACAACCACATGGGTTTGATTATTGATTCCTAGCGCACCTACTTTTTCGCTAAATAACGCTTCGTTAGGAACCTTCCTAGGCAATGGATTCTTTGGGTCAGCAATTTCACCGAGATCGAAAAAAATAGCGTTAGGAATGTGTTCAACTAAATATTCTGCTTGGGCGTCCCGACCGGTGTCTGGAAGGTGGACCGTAGCGTCTGCGATAAACACTTTACTATCACTTAAATGTTCCTTTAGCCATTTTGCGGAGACAATGGCGCCTGGATGATCTGTAGGTGACATAAATTACTCTCAATAAATGTTAACAGTATTGTTCGACGGCTTTTGACTGGCTGATTGAGTAACGATTTCCATGAGCCCATCCAATAGGAAGGGTGGTATCAATGAGTGCGAGTTCTTCTTGCGTTAGATTACGTCGCGTGCCTTCTGCTAATTCTTCGAGGTGTTTGACAGTTCGCGTTCCTGGTATCGGGATGATGTTGTCTCCCTGGTGTAACAACCAGGCAATAGCTAATCCGGATGCGCTGATATTCAATTCACCGGCTAGTTTTCGAAAACTAGCCGCTATTTGCACATTTCTACTTAAATTGGGCTCAATGAATCGAGGGTTTTCTTTTAGAAAATCCATGTGTGATATACGTTCTGCTGTGTGCGGATAGTCTGTTAATAACGATCTTCCCACAGGTGAAAAGGCGACTAGAGCGGTTCCTGAGGCTTTCGTCAATTGGGTAAGCCCCATTTCTGGATTGCGTGTTGAAAGTGAATATTCCGATTGAACGGCCGCCACGTATCCTACTGACTGGGCGAGCTTTAAAGATGAGGGCGCGATTTCTGAAAATCCATAGGATTTTATTTTACCTTCCTCAACGAGTTTCATCATTGTTCCAGCGACCTCTTCTATCGGTATCGATTCATCTCGGCGGTGGATATAGTATAAGTCTAGTGAATTGACCCCAAGCCGTTTAAGTGTTTTATCTAATTGATCACGGATATGACTCTCGCTGTTATCAAAGTAGCGTTGACCGGTCTCTGCGTTCCTACAAATGCCCACTTTCGATGCGATCGTAAATAAGTCTTCTTTTAACTTTCCCTGCATAGACAGAAAAGAGCCAATAACCGTTTCTGATCGGCCATTGCCATAGACATTGGATGTATCGATGTGATTTATACCTAGCTCCAACGCTGCCCGCAGCACTTTGTGTGACCCCTCATCCTCCGCTGGACCATAAAAATTAGAGAATGATAACGCTCCGACACCAATGGCAGAAACGTGTGGGCCTTGTATCCCGAGTTGGCGCGTCTTCATTTTTTCTCCTAATAGTTGTTTGACTTGAGCTTAGGGCAAGGTGCCGTCAAGCACATAATTCAATATCTGCACAATTTGTTGAGGCGTCTCGGCAACTGCTAACGCTGCTGCATCTATCTCTTTGAGTGGGTGTTGATGCGCCGCTTGATGCAGAATAATTAGAGATTTCCCAAGAGCAGCCGCATAACCTGCGTCGAATGCCGCGTTCCATTGTTTGTATTTTTCGCCAAAGCATACGACAACGATGTCAGCATCTTCGATTCCTTTGCGTGTGCGGATGGCATTAATCTTCGCGCCCTTGTGATCATGCCAAAATTTGTTTGGCTCATCTCCAAGAATGGCAACACCGCAGTCGTCGCTCGACTCATGAATCGTAATAGGGCTCATGAAGGTGATTTCTTTGTCGGTACAACTTTGTGTTATCTCCTCTCGCCAGTCTGTATGTATTTCTCCAGACAAATATACTTTTAAATGCATAGCTTACTTTCCTGTTATGTGTCGATAATATGAGACTTACTATATTAATTAATATGCAGTTTATAAGGGTACACTAGTACCAATTAAAGAATCATATGTAAGGTACTCCATGATTCATGATTTTAACTTTTCGAGGAGCGCTTATGCGACCTATGCATTGGGCTAAAAAGTATGCATTAGGATTGAGTTTTTTATTGGTATCTCATGCGGTGCAAGCGCAGGGACTGTATTTTGGACTGGCCACCTCTCATTCCGAGATCGACTATGGGGCGGATGTAGTTTTAGCGGGTGGGGCGACCTTAGACGACCAAGGTTCTGGATTTAAGGCTTTTGGCGGATACCATTTTAATTCTCTGGTTTCAGTAGAAGCTCACTACGCGGATTTTGGTGAGGCTTCAGTCTTAATGCCAAACGGATCGTCGGTAACCCGCGGAACCTCTGTTGTCACGAATAATACGGGAGCTATATCCAGTACTACTGTAGACTCCACGTCATTCGGATTCAGTGCAATACTTATGATGCCGTTTGAGGCGGTCAAGCCATTTCTAAAGGTTGGTATGCATTCATGGGATACATCTCGAACAGTCGGTGCAGGAAGCGCTGACGTGTTTGCGACTTCGGTTGATGGTACAGATTTTCTGAGGGGTATAGGGTTTGATGTCCCTGTAAGCGATGTCTTTTCCACACGATTAGAGTACGAAGTCTACGATTTCGATGACGATAACATCGCTATGCTGAGCTGGGGTGTTTTTATAAAATTCTAGAAGTGCTTTACACCTTACGATATAAAGCACTTCTACTGAATCGATGGGGTTGATAGACTCGCTACGCGGGCTCTGTAGTTACTTGGAGTCTCCTTATTGATTCAGTCGAGTATCGTTTAACTTGGTTTTTTAGTTTGAGTATTTTCCGGTCTGCTTTGATGACTAAATCATCGATAGCTTTATATAAATTTAATTCAACGGATTCACAGAACAGATCCCTTCCATAGAAGTGCAGCTTTGCCTCTGCTTTATGTTCGTGTTTTGATACTGATAAGATGATACTGATGTCAATTGAGTGTTCAAAATGCCGAGCTATGCGATTCATCTTGTTGCGAAGATATGATTCAATAGCTTCAGTAACGTTAACGTGATGGGCTGAAATACTTAAATTCATTAAACGGCCTCCTGAGGTGAAGAGTTTCACCGATAACGGTAGATCAGGGCCCGTAGATAAAGCACTTTACTATCATTACCGAACGAAACGGTTAGCCACTTGGTGGACAATAATATTAAGCTTTGTATTTACAGTAAGTCTGTCTCAAGACTTAGTTTCAGTAGACACCTTTGGTGAATCGGTGTCAATAGTTGGATGACGACAATTAGTGTCGCTCAGGATAAGGTTGGTTGAGTTAGACTGATTTCTTAATTTATTCAGTTGCTTGTCGATGATCGGAGTTCTTCAATTAAGACTCTTTGTTCGTCTACAAGCTCGGTCAGTTTTTCAACTGATCTTGTTAGATGGTCAATTTTTTCTTCAAGGGCTTGGTCACGACGCAACTCTTCAACAACGCCATCTGTTTCGAGCCTTGAGATTTCGACCCGTATACCTGAGATTTGATCTAAAAAGTATTCGATCCATTGCTCATTACTCTTCGGTTCAGCATGAGCCACAAGTCCGAAGCATAAGAATATAACGACTATTGTGAAACCCCGATGTTTTGTCATCAACTTATTGATTCCTAGAGAATTTTTCAAGCCATCAAGGATTTTGATGTGGCAGATAAATTGTGGACGACTATCGAATTTCTATCGATAAGTTCAGCCACTTTTGGTGCTATGTTATTCACCCACTCATGGCTCTCATATACTGCTTGATAGAGTTCTCTTTTCTGTTTCATATCCTCAAACTTCCTGATCCAGACATAGGTACTCCCCTTGGGTGTCGTCGTCATTAACCGTTCTCCATCAGAAATGGAAAATTCATCTGTACTGTCCATTACAAAGCTACCGTTGATAATCATGCCTTTGCTAACCTGAAACGGAATGATTGTATCTTCCATAAATTTTACCCACTCGTCTATTTTTCCTGGATTAACTTGATAAATCCGAAACTCAAAAAACGGTTCCATGTGACTCCTTAATGGATGATCTCGATTGAAATGTATACGTTACTTATTTTGTGTTCTTTTAGCCGCTTTGACGATACTAATATTTTGAGAAAATATGTTTTCGTGGGTATCCGTAACGGTCAAAGACAAATCGCCCTCGCTATTCGGGGAGAAGCTAAATGTAAACGCCGGATTATCTGAAATTGAGAAATTGACTTGAGCCGAGAGTACCTCTTCATTTGCAAAGCCCACTGTTAGCTCTTGGATGAAATTAGGAGGGACCGTCGTATCCAAGTCAGCGGCTAAGGCGGATTCGTTAGGATGTCGAACCTGTACCTTTACGACATTAGGTTGTTCTAGTGGAACACGAAACACTTTGCCGCCACGTTCATTCCTGTAAGAGTTTCTATATTTATTAAAGGTCACCTTCATTTTTCCGAGTAACGGATCGGAGCCCGCATTTTTCCCACTGGGTGCTGAGCAACCTCCTTTAACGGCCACCCACTTGGAATCCATATGGAGCTGTCCGTCACTAGTTTCGGCCACGGCTCTTACAAATGTAAACTTTTCAATCCTGAGTCTTGTTGCTAAGTGCAGATTTCCGTTAGTGGGTGAGAGTTCAAAGATGGCAGCGGTCGGTATGGGATTTTGGTCGACGATGAGGTGTAACTTTTTAATATAAGACTGACTATTTTGACTGACAAGTCCATCGATATGAATTGGAACTGTGGATGCGTCATCGATGTCAGGATTGATGGTTAGGGCAACTGCTGACTCATTGCCAGTCCGAATAATCTGGTCTCCGAACATCAGAGTTTTTAGTGTTTTCCATTCAGCTACGTCGCTTTCATTGAGTGTCGGAGGCTCTGCAGCATTGAGGCTTGCAGTAAAACTTAATAAGGTCCCGAGGAGTAGTGTTTTGATTGTCTGCATGAACATTTCCAATAAGCTATTCGACCACGAATGGTTACTCAATTTTTATCTACCTTGAACATTACCTCATTTCGTCTCAAGATGGGTAGTGTCCAAGGTGGGTTGTAGAAGGCATAAATGGGATCATCTTGAATTTTAATATTGTTTTTTATAACGAACGCTTTGAGTTTACTTTCATGGGTACTGATGTTTTCTATTGAACTTCTACCGGAAAATTGAATTGTAATAAAAGTTTGTGATGGTAAGGCGGAAAGTATGACCGCCGTATTATTTGGTTTTGGAAGTGTTTTTAGTGTGTATTCCGATGGCATCGTAAAGTTAATTGCCCAGGTGCCATTGACTTGATTTTGCTCGACGGGTGCTGTCATAGCAATTTTTTTGCTTGTGGATATTTGATCCTCACCGGCTCTCTGCTCTGCTGACATGACTTCACTCGTAATATTATTGCCAAATATGTAGTCGGCAAGCTGCTGAAATCCAGCTGAAATGGCCTCTTCTCTTGTTCCTGACATGGAAACTTGAGCGATTATGCGGGGGGCGTACTCGCGTAGCTCAATAGATTTGTACTTTTCGGTAACCACATATTGAGGATGCTCTACGTTACTCATGAGCGGGCCGCTTAATAGAGCTCCGACTATTACCACTAATACTAAACCCATCGCGCTTGCCTTCCATTTAGTTGGCATTATTCCGACTCACGGCTTTGTAGCCTGACATAGCAAGCAAGATCCACGCAAGCATGATGATCGTGCCTCCAATGGGTGTAATGTTCACGAGTTGGGGTAGAGCGAGCACTACGGATAGATAAATGCTGAAACTAAACAGCGCGGTTCCCAAGATGAATAGTTTTCCACTCCAGTGAAGGAGCGATGATTGTAGCGGTTCAATGCCACTTGCAATACCAAGACCGATGGCCGTAACGACTACCGCGTGAACTTGATTGTATCGAACTGCGGTCATCAAAAATCGAAAGTGCTCCTCGGATACTACTTCTCTGAGGCCATGCTCTGCGTAGGCGCCAAAAGCGACCGATATAAATCCGAGCACGCCACCGATTAAAAGTATCATTCTGTTCCTTCGTTTGATTGTTTGTTTGGAAAGTAAATTTGTGCGTAACAAAATAATAAGGTATCGCAACAAGCCCCTTGCAGTGTTCATAGGACTTTTCTCACACTTGCGTCTGCAGCAATATTTTTTTGAATTGTCACTAACTTTGTAGTTTAACAGGGTTACTTTTTAGTAAAAATACTTTAAGTCAGGTATGCGACTCAAAATATTTCTGATAGTTCATAAGAAACATCTTGTGTTTTTTGGTTATTCAGTGGGCTATGAACTTGTCACTAATTTGTGCAGGTCCTAGATCGTGCTGCCGAGAAGGACAATCGTGCAATGTATGAATAGCGCGATGCTGGGACCAGACGAGTTAGTTGCTCAAGATAACTTCAACTAAAAATACGGAGGATTCACCCATGCGAGTTTTACTCATAGCAATTGCTTCCTTGATGTTTGTATCAGGTAGCGCTTTTGCAGATGGTCACGGTACTTTAGCTAAGTCAGGTGTTATTAATTTTCATACAGGTTGGACATGTGAATACCCAACCACGCCGGGTTCAAACGACACCGCGGTTGGTGGCGTCAGTTGTAAAGGCTATACATTCTCTTCGGATGGATCTCCAGCCTTACACGAGGGGGTTGCAGGGTGTTATGGTGCCTTTGATATTAAAGGTGACGTAGTTGGTAAGTGTTCGTGGAGCGATGCTGATGGCGATAACTTGTATACCTCGTTTGAGGGCAATGCAGCCACTAACAAGGGGACAAACTACATTACTGGTGGAACGGGCAAGTATGCGGGCATTACTGGGCAAGGGCCCTGGGTTTGTAGTGGTGCTGCTGGGGGCGAGTCTATGTGTAACCAGAGCCTAACTTACGAAATCAAGTAACCATCCAGACCTAACTTTGTGATTTCTGTTCTCTTTTCGAGACGGGGCGCCTTCGGGCGCTTTTTTTTACTCTTAAGAGAACTCTGTAGAATTATGTTTTTAAGCAGACTCTTTGAGTGACTTATGAAGCAGACTAGTTTTAAGCCTAATGAAGTGGAGTGGCGCAGAATTACTGATCCTACATGTTCCAGCTATAAAATCGATTTTGAATATAGTTTAATGGGATTCGACCATAGCGCAGGACGACTAGATATGTTGCTGCGATATGCAGAAGGTCGAGGGCACTGCCGTCGACATCGACATGTCGCATCAACTATGACGATGGTCCTTGAGGGGGAGCAGCACCTTGAAGAACTGCAGGATGATGGTTCCGTTAAGCGGATTTCCCGCCGAAAGGGAGATTACGCCTTAGCGTCAACAGATGCGCGACCCCACCTTGAGCATGGCGGTGACACTGGTGGCATCGTGCTGCTGTCTATGTGGGCACCAGACGGAATTCTTTTCGAATATTTTGCCGAAGATTCAATGGTGTCTTTGGGGACAGTTTCGATTGCCGAGTACGTTGCAAGCTGGGAGCAAGGAGAAATATATGGGGCTGCCCGTTGAGCTTTTTAGTGTGTTATTGATTCTTTAATAAGAAGCTATTTTTTCGGGAGTAGCTAACCAAAAAGGCGCTGAATAGTCAGCGCCTTTTTGGTTTATTTGGTTTTTGCCTTTTGCGTTACTCCGCGTAGAACCCGACGCCACAGTAAATGTTTCTTACTTTTGTCACAAAAGATGTTTTCGTGTAAGTCTCTTGACTCTCGGTTGTAGGTCTTACAAGTTTGTAGGTAATTTTCTTAATTTCTCCCTTCTTGACGCTGGATACTAAGGACCAGATATTCACCCCATCCTCATCGGTCAATTCGGATGCATCCATACCTAAGTTTGTTGGGTGAGCCAAAATAATGCCTTTATTATTGAAGCAGAATACATATAAATCTTTATATCCGAATCCTCCTTCTAGATCTGTGAACGCATCTAGAGCACGAATTTTGTCCTCTTTGACTAAATTGACAGCTCTTTCAATCATGGATTTTGCTTCTGCTTCCGTCCCGAATTCAGCGGTCTGACCAATTGTAGCGATCAAACCAAACAAAAGAGCAAAAGTAGTAAGAATACCTTTTTTAAACATAATTAAATCCTTTTGTAATTAACTTGGATGCGTTTTAGCGCTGGCCCATGAAAAATTTTACTTTAAAAAAACGTTGTGTGTCTAAACTGATTTATAGGCTTCCTTCTTGGGCGAATAATGAACAGCGACTTTGTCAACGATTTAACTCCGGTATGATTAAGCTTTACGTAATCGGAGTGGTTATGAGTTGGACAGGTAAGTTATTGCATATCCATATTGCTCCGGAAGCTAGCTTCGAGATGGAGGAGCTATCCGAGGCTCAACTTGTAGCGGGAAAGGGTATCGTTGGAGATCGCTACTACCTGGGTCGAGGAACTTACTCGCCTAAGCCGGACTGTAGAGAGATCACTTTAATTGAGCGAGAAGCGTTAGACGCTTTATCTCGTGATGATCCGCCAATGCAAGGTGAGTCAATTAGTGTTGATCCGGGAGAGCATCGAAGAAATTTGACCGTAGAGGGTGTTCCTTTGAACCATCTGGTAGGGTACAGGTTTCAGATTGGAGAAGTGATTTTATCGGGAGGACGACTCAATTTTCCGTGTCGATATTTAGAAAATTTACTCCAGCGACCAGTATTTTTGCCACTCTATAATCGGTCTGGGCTTAATTGTTGGATCGAAAAAGGGGGCATCATCCGGCCAGGAGACTCCATCATTCCTTTAAATGAAGCTACAGATAAACCTCACCGCTAGGTGGATCATTAATGAGTGTGCGAATCATAATGAAGCTGCTCGTCGAGACTCGAGAACAGCTAGATGATGATTTAGTTCGAATAGCATTCCGACACCCCATAAGGCCACAATTACCAATATGGACTCCCGGCGCGCATGTGGACGTTCGACTGGGCAACGGTAAGATCCGACAATATTCTCTCACTAGTGATCCAAGTGATCTCTCGCGGTACGCCATTATCGTCAAACGAGAGAGGGATGGCCGAGGTGGGTCAGACTTTATTCATGAACACTTCACAGAAGGCACCCATGTGCGGGTCTCAATGCCACGCAATAATTTCAAACTTGCGACGGGTAGAGGTGTATTAATTGCCGGAGGGATTGGTGTTACCCCATTGATTTCAATGGGGAGGGCGTTATCTCAAAGTAAGATGCTTGAGTCATTTTATTTTTGTTCTAAAACTTCTCGTCCAAGTATCGAGGGAGAGTTGTCTCAGTTTTGTGGAGATTCTTTGAGTACTTACTTTTCAAACGAGCCAGACAGTCAACGACTTAATGTGGCGAGTTTGATCGAGAATCTGTCATCAGATCTGCATATCTATTGTTGTGGACCTGAGCGTTTGATGTCAGAGGTTAAACATCTGACATCTGATTGGAATCCAGATCAGTTGCACTTTGAAGCATTTAACGCCTCTGAAGACCAGAAACATAAAGCAGAGCCTTTCGACGTAACCGTATCGAGTACGGGAGAGACATTGCGTGTTTCAGAGAGTCAATCAATACTTGATGTATTAAGAGTGGCCGGGTATGTGATACCTTCCTCGTGTAGGCAAGGTATTTGTGGCACTTGCGAGTGTGGGTACACCTCTGGAGAGGTTATTCATCGAGATTCAATTCTTAGCCCTGACGCAAGGCAAGACCGAATTATGCTTTGTGTTTCTCGAGCGCGTGTGTCGGTTACACTCGATTTATAAGTAGGGGCATAGTTCGAACAGATTTGGATTTTTAGATGCTTCGCGGCATGCAAGCTAAGTCAACGAGGAGTCCGCTACCGGTGGTGGGTGGGTTGTCTCGCCATTCTGAGTTTATCTCTGATCGATAGACCTCTTGGCCTGATGCATGAGTCCTTTCGAAAAAAATGATTCTCAACGTTTTTTGTTTATACGTCTCACAGTCCACTTCGATTTCACGTATGAACGACTGAAAAGTGATTAATTTTCCGTTGGGCTCAGCGACCTGAGGAACAAAAAAGTCTACGAGATTTTTTACTCCTCTTTTGTTTTCAGTAATCTTGGTGATATCGTCCATATCGAGGTACAACACCATGTTTTCTGTTTGGTCAAGTTGCTGCCAATCAGCAAAGCTGTGACATGGCATTAGCGCAAAAATCGCACAACAATAAGGCCCGACACGGGCCCCGGCATTCATCAGCCAATTGAGCACCTTAGTCAAACATGTCTTTCTCGGTCGCCACTAAATGGTCATGTATCGGCTGAAAATGAAGCCATCCGATGTAGTCGCTGCCTACGTTCTCTCTGCTGTATACAGCTCTGTCATGAGGCACGAGATTCGGAGTCTGACCGGTTGACATTACCAGTAATTCTTGCTGGCAGCAGCGCTCAAGCGCGCTAAACCAAAATGCTGCAGAGTCGATACTGTGTTTACTCATCGTAAGAAGGCCGTGATTTTGGTGGATCACTGCTTTTACGTCTTTAAAGGATTTCGCAACGTTCATTCCAGCGTCTTCACTGACTGCAACAGCTCCTGCCTCTTCGGTGATAACATTATGGTCTTCATAAAATGCGCAGGCATCTTGAGAGATAGGGTCAAGCTTCTTGCCAAAAGATGCAAATGCTGCACCATAAAGCGTGTGAGCGTGACACATTGCGACAATTTCCGGGTGTTCCTTGTGAACGGCTGCATGCAGGACAAAACCTGCTCGATTGACTGAGTAATCTCCCTCTACAACTTTCCCATCATGATCTACAAGAATAAGGTTAGAGACCTTGACGTGCTTGAAGTGAACCGCCATCGGATTTGTCCAGTATAAGTCTTTAAATTCTGGATCTCGCACAGTTAAGTGACCAGCGAAGCCATAGTCAAATTTGAAATATGAGAATGCTCTGCAAGCGACGACTAATTTTCTTTTGAGCTCATTACGTAAGTCATCGAAGTTCGAAAAACGCTTTGCTTGCGGAAAGGTTAAATCGGTCTGCGTTGGCTTGTAGACGGAATCTTCTTCTTTAAATTCGGTATACATCTCAATCCTTAGTAGTTAACGACGCTAAGATTCCTAGGGAATCATGTCACTTTAAATTTTTATAAAAATTTAAGATCTATTTTGAGAAAATAATACAATATTATGTGTTTTTAGGTGCAGCTATTTGGCCCAATTCTTTTATTTTTAATTGCCGGAATTTTTCTTTACCTAAATTCTCGTGTGTAGTAGCAAAGCAACAAAAAATACCAAGACTTCTTGTTTAACGATGAGACTTGGGTAGAGCCACAAAACTAGCCCGACCGATACCCCTTTAGTCCTCTTCGATCTGCGCTTGTATGTAGTTTGCAATGCCCATATCTTTAATTAATGATAATTGGGTCTCATAGTCATCAATGGAAGACTCGGATTTTGACAACAGCGACTCAAGCAAGTCTCTTGTTACAAAATCTTGCTGCGTTTCAGCTTCGCTGATTCCGGCAACCAGCCCCGCACGTTGCACTGTTGACTCAAATTGTAAGTCAGCTTTGAGGCATTCCTCTACATTCTCCCCGATAGAAAGTGATCCCAGTGCTTGCAAATTTGGTAGTCCTTCTAGAAATAGGATTCTTTCGATGAGTTTGTCCGCTTCCTTCATGACACGTATCGAATTCTTGTATTCGGACTCATTTAATCGCTCAAGACCCCAATTTTTAAACATCCTTGCATGAAGAAAATATTGGTTGATTGCAGTTAGCTCATTTTTAAGAATGGCGTTTAGGTGCTGTAAGATCGAATTCGAGCCTTTCATGCAGCTTCTCCTTCGCTTCCGGTAATTTGACTTTGGATATAGTTCTCGAGACCGACCAGCCCGATGAGCTTCAATTGCTTTTCTAGAAAGTAAGCGTGGTCCATCTCCGTATCTTCAATCTGCTGAACAAGCAAGTCACGCGTGACGAAGTCTTGTTGTTTCTCGCAAAGGACGACCGCTGCTTTTAAGTCTCCCACGACCCGGTATTCAATAGCTAAGTCGCTAGTCAACATTTCTTTGACATTTGATCCCGTGGTCAGCTCGTGACGGGTAGCCATATCAGGGCTTCCCTCAAGAAAGAGTATGCGTTGCACGATATCTCGTGCATGTTGGCGTTCATGTTCCGATTCGTGCAATGCGTGTTCCGCAAGTTTCTGCAGTCCCATGTCAGCGTACATTTCACCATGAAGTAAGTATTGGTCTGTCGCCATCAATTCGCCAGCGAGTAATTGATTCAATACATTAATAACTTCTGCGTTACCTTTCATAAGATAATCCTCGATTTAAAAGTTTAGTAGATGCTTCGTTCGCCAAAAAAGTTCACCCTTAATGTCGTGAATAGAAACTAGTTATTTATGGTGTTCTCTTTATTGCTGGTGCGGATTATGCCACGTCGTTTTGAGACGTGTTATAACGATAATCATTCCTATTTCTATTCCGTTTTAAGCGGTAATCAACAGTCGTTAAATTCTTTAATAGATGACTTTAATTTGTACCCACTTATCTTCAAAACACGTTGATAGCAATGCGCTAGCCTATAGCTGAACCATCGTTTCGCTTGATAGCGATAATCGCCGATCGAGGAATGTTACTTCCGCCATCTGGCCAATTGCTGCCACCTTTCTGGCCTGGATGTTGTATTCCCACAAACATTGTTTTTTTATCTGGGCTCCAAGTGAGGCCCGTAATTTCACACTCTTTTGGGCCGACCATGAAACGATAAATTTTCGCAGTTCTTGGGTCTCCCATGAGCATTTGGTTATTACCCATTCCGGAGAAGTCATTCTCGTTCGAGTAATCACCATCAGTTTGAATCCAAAGATTACCTTTTGAGTCAAATTTGAGTCCATCTGGCCCATTAAACATGTTGTCCGTATTCATATTCCAAGAGCCACCGTTTAAGTCTGTAAATTTACTTGGATTGCCCGCAAGTACGAAGATATCCCAACTAAAGGTTCGTGCTGCGTGGTCTTTGTTTTCTGGGGTCCATCTCAGAATATGTCCGTATCGATTTTTTTTGCGAGGATTGGCCATGTTGAGTGGTTGTGATATTTTTTCACCGCGATATTTATTATTGGTCAGCGACACATAGGCCTCTGGTTTGTTCGGATTCACTGCGACCCACTCAGGCCGATCCATTGTCGTTGCTCCGATTTTAGACGCCGCGATTCTTGCATAAACAACCATTTCGTCCCGAGAAAAATTAGCGTTCTTCAGTGAAATCCACTCTCCCGAACCATCGTCATGGAATTTAGCTGCATAGAGTTCGCCTTCATGCAGCAGATCAGTATTGGTACCGCCAGCCTCATACTTATTTTTGCTAACAAATTTATATAAAAACTCACCTCGTTCATCGTCCCCCATATAGACAACAACATGCCCTGAGGGGGCGATAACTAATTCTGCATTCTCATGCTTAAATCGACCCAAGGCTGTTAGTTTTTTCGGTTTCTTCTTTCCTGTTGGATCGATTTCGACGATCCAACCATGCCTGTTCGGTTCATTCGGCTCATTAGAGACGTCAAATCGGGGATCGGTCTGAGCCCACTTGTATCCCCAGTCTTCCCCTTTATTTGCGATCCCATAGCGTTTTTCATAAACATTCTGATTAAATTTTTCACCTAAGCTTGACGAAAAATATCCATTAATATTTTCTTCACATGCCAAATATGTGCCCCATGGCGTTTTTCCATTTCCACAGTTATTAAATGTTCCTAAAATTTCTTGTCCCAGTGGATCCTGGTTTGTTTTGATTAGGTCGCTACCATTAGCCGGCCCGACAACAGAGAATTCCGTGTCTGGCGTAATTCGTCGATTAAATTCACTGTCCTTTACGATTTCCCAACCGTCATTAGTTTCTCTTATTTCAACAATAGTTAAACCATGAGCAAACTTTCCTTTGTTTACGTCATCATCTGTTTCGGGTAGGCGGGTTGTTCTGTTAGCGAAAATAATTTCTCGGTTTGTAAATTCATTATTGAACACAAGAATTACTCGATCATTAACGGAAAATGTATCCATCCCATCGTTGTTATCACCCACCGATAGTTTCTGGCTGAATGCTGACCCCAAAGACTCTGAATCGAACTCTGGTGCATTGGGGTAGATTGGGTCACCCCAGCGGGTAAGAACGCCGTAGCTATAACCCTCTGGTAAGGTAACTGTGTCCTCGGTGTTTGTTGCCACTGGAATAAATGGCAAATCTGATCGACCGCTATCTAAGTCTGTTTGTCCGAAAGATTTCGTGGCAATAACAAAAGCAGATGTCCCAAAAATTGCTGTATCTTTAAGAAACGCTCTTCTGGAGATGACAAGGTCTAAGTCCGTCTCTTGACTAGCCTTCGTGACAGCTTGTGAGGGGCTATGTTCGGTTGTTTTCTTTCTACTCATGATGATTCATCGTTCTTAAATTGATTATCGTTCTTTTCTAATTACGGTACGTCTGGCTTTTGATTGCAAGACCAGCATATTGGGTTGAGTGTAATCTTGGTGTTCCGTTCATTGTTAGACTTAATATGGGCTGATCGACGTGTTATTGTCTACTGTAGCGTGCAAAATTCAATGAAATCAAGTTGGGGAGGAGTTCAATGGACATGCAGGATCACAATGAGGCATATCATTCACCTGAAATCACTCAGTTAAGAGAGGATCTAGCTCTAGCCTTGCGAGCTGCTGCCCATCATGGGCTGGCCGAAGGCGTATGCAATCATTTTAGTTTGGAGCTTCCGGATCAGTCAGATAGGTTTTTACTTAATCCTAGAGGTCTTCTTTGGCAAGAAATTGCTCCGGACGATATCGTTTTGATTAACACTCAGGGTGATGTGTTGGCTGGTAGCCACCCAGTTGAATCGACGGCTATGTTTATTCACTCCGCAATTCACCGGATCTGTAAAAAGACGTGCGTACTTCATACGCATATGCCTCATGCGACAGCTCTGTCCTTAACGCAGGAGCGGACTTTAAACACTACTTTGTCGCAAACCGCGATGCGGTTCCATGGACGAGTTTCAGCTGATGAACATTACAATGGCCTGGCGCTTGACGTTTCTGAAGGGGAACGTATTGCTCGGTCTATGAACGGGGCTGACATCGTGTTTTTAGGAAACCACGGTGTCGTCGTTTGCGCAGATCGCATGGATTATGCGTATGACGACTTATATTATCTTGAGAGAGCATGTGAGCTGGAAGTTTTAGCTCGATCGACAGGTCAGAACCTAATTGGTGTTGAGGAAAGAATGGCTCAAAGCGTTAGCGATCAGACATTGGGCGAACGTTTACAATCCGAGCTTTTCTTTAAAGCATTGAAGAGGGTGATCTAGCGTTACCGATTCTCGGGGCAGATAAAAAATGTAGGGAGGGGTTTCTCCCTACATAACCTTTGGTAATCAATCCAAATGAATCAATTTGCTCCTGCTAGGTAGTCGTCGATTACGCTACGCAGCGCTGAGTGCTTGATTTAAGTCTTCTTTTAAGTCATCAATGTGCTCTATTCCGACGCACAAACGCACTGTTTCCTCAGTCACGCCAGACTTCACGAGTTCTTCGGCAGTTAACTGGCGGTGAGTCGTAGACGCTGGATGGGTCGCTAAAGAGCGCACGTCACCGATATTCACAAGGCGTGTAAACAAGTTCAGTGCATCAAGGAACTTCGCACCAGCTTCGCGCCCGCCTTTAAGTCCGAAGGTTAGGAGTCCGGATGCCTTCCCGCCCATGTATTTTTGCACTAAAGCATGGTCAGGATGGTCAGTTAATCCTGCGTAATTCACCCACTCGACTTTATCATTTTGCTGTAAGTGTTTTGCAACGGCGAGCGTGTTTTCGCAAATGCGATCCATACGAAGCGCTAGCGTCTCGATACCTTGGAGAATCAAGAAAGCATTGAATGGGGAAATAGCAGCTCCAGTATTTCTAAGTGGTACAACGCGTGCTCGACCAATATATGCCGCCTCTCCCAGAGCCTCTGTATACACAACGCCGTGATAGCTTACGTCTGGTTCATTCAATCGCTTGAATCGTTTTTTGTGCTCTGCCCATGGGAATTTCCCGGAGTCTATGATCGCTCCACCTAGGCTATTACCGTGACCACCTAAATACTTTGTGAGCGACTGTATAACGATGTCTGCGCCATGTTCAATCGGTCGGCATAAGTACGGGCTGGGAACGGTATTATCTACAATTAATGGCACGCCATGCTTGTGTGCAATAGCAGCAATGGCTTCGATGTCCGTGATATTGCCTTGCGGGTTCCCAAGAGACTCAACGAACACAGCTTTGGTATTATCGTCAATGAGTGATTCAAAGCTAGACGCATCGCGATAATCTGCAAAGCGCGTTTCGATACCAAATTGTGGAAACGTATGCGCGAATAAATTGTATGTACCGCCGTAAAGTGCGCTGGAGGAAACAATGTTGTCTCCAGCCTCTGCGATAGTTTGTATGGCATAGGTTATTGCAGATTGGCCAGAGGCCACTGCGAGAGCGGCAATTCCACCCTCGAGCGCGGCTACTCTCTCCTCAAGAATCGATTGAGTAGGATTCATGATTCGGGTGTAAATGTTGCCTTCGACCTTCAAATCGAATAGGTCTGCCCCGTGTTGCGCATCGTCAAATGCGTATGCCACTGTTTGATAGATTGGCGGTACAACTGCCTTAGTCACTGGGTCAGGCTTGTAGCCTGCATGCACGGATAACGTCTCTATTTTCATCAAAACACCTTTGGATAGTTTTATTAACCTGTTATTTTGCTTTATGTCGATCTTATCCCTTACTATTTTTTTGATCTAAACATATAACCTAAAGATTTAAGTCTCTTTTGAGTGATGTCGTAAAGAGAGCAAAAAATTAGTCTCGTATCTCCTTAACCAGCAATACATCTTGTTTTAGCGTATGTCCCTAAATCCCATAAGCTGTTGCGATGCATGCATTGGTACTCAATCTTGATGAGTGGGTTCTTTAGGTGCCTCATCCTTATATCATTAAAAATTATATCGATATGAGATTTTATTATTTTTAATAATATCAAATCTCCATCAAAATCCAGCCTTTCTTTTGAAGGGTTTGTGAATGGAGTTCTATTTTGTTCTCAGCGGATTACTGGTGGGATTTATCATTGGCCTGTCAGGCGTTGGAGGCGGTTCGCTTATGACCCCCTTATTGATTATGGGTTTTGGCCTACCACCAGCAGTTGCAGTGGGGACAGACCTTTTGTATGCAGGAATTACAAAGGCTAGTGCCACCCTTTTTCGAGGTAGGCTGGGCTCGATCAATATGAAAGTCGCTTTGATTTTAGGGCTGGGTAGTGTACCCGCAGCTATTCTTACTTCGATCTTTTTTATCTCCCCCGCGGTAATGAATCATGATGTTGGGGTCTTTATCACAAGAACGTTAGGAGCGATGTTGTGTGTCACATCGATAGCCCTGATTTTTAGGAAGAGATTGCAAACGCTATCAAAAACGATGTTTCGCTCTGAAGGAAAGGCTCAATACTCTCGGATAACGATCGCAACTTTTATTTTAGGAGGGGTGCTCGGTGTCTTGGTGACATTAACCTCTGTTGGGGCTGGTGCTATTGGATTGACTGCGCTACTTGTGTTGTATCCCCACTTACCTGCGAATCATCTGGCTGGAACCGACATCATGCATGCAGTACCTCTAACCTTAGTTGCCGGATTAAGCCATGCGGTGGTTGGATCAGTGGATTTTCAACTGTTGATTACTTTATTGCTCGGCTCGATACCGGGTGTGATTTTGGGTAGCTCAGTCGCACACAAAATGCCCGAGACATTATTGCAATGGATCATAGGAGCCATCTTATTTTCAGTTGGCTTAAGTCTCATTTTTCAAAATTAGGCTAACAATGTATACATATAATCAAAATGATAAAAAATTAGTCGAGCAAAGAGTCGTGCAGTTTAGAAATCAGACCAAGAGATACTTGGATGGCGCACTATCTGACGACGAGTTTCGACCCTTACGATTGAAAAATGGGTTATACATCCAGAAGCATGCACCGATGCTTCGTGTTGCAATTCCATATGGGTTGCTTTCTTCCTTACAGCTTCGTGCGTTAGCGTACATCTCACGAACCTACGATCGGGGATATGGGCATTTCACGACTCGTCAAAATATCCAATACAACTGGTTGACTTTGGAAAGCGTGCCTGATGTGCTGGATGAATTGTCCAAGGTTGGGATGCATGCCATCCAGACTAGTGGAAACTGTATTAGAAATGTTACTAGTGACGAGTTTGCTGGTTTGGCTCCTGATGAGGTTGTTAATCCTTTGGTTTGGTGTGAGATCATACGACAGTGGTCAACGCTGCACCCTGAGTTTGGGTACTTACCAAGAAAATTTAAGATTGCTGTGAGTGGGGCGAAAAATGATCGAGCCGCCATTAAAGTGCATGACATCGGTGTGCTCGCCATAAAAAAAGAAAACGACACAATCGGTTTCTCAATTTACGTAGGAGGTGGATTAGGCAGGACACCAATTATCGGCCAAGAAATTAAGTCGTTTCTGCATTGGAGCGACCTGCTAACGTATCTTGACGCAATTTTAAGAGTCTACAATCGTTACGGCCGACGTGATAATAAGTACAAGTCGCGGATTAAAATCCTCGTTAAAGCGATGGGATTGGAGGCATTTAAAAAAGAAGTCGAAACGGAGTGGGACTGTCTTAAGGGTAAGGCTGGAACACTGGTTGGGGACGATATTACGAGGATTAAAGATCGATTTTCGAATAACAAATTCGAACCTCTTATTCCCCTATCGGAAAGTGAAATATTTGTCGGTAAGTCGCAAGAGTTCATCAATTGGTATCGAAGAAATGTTTTTGAGCATCGAGAGCCAGGATATTGCGCCGTCGTTATTTCTCTAAAAAAATCAAAAGCCGCACCAGGTGATGCAACTGATATTCAGATGGACGCAGTTGCAAATCTGGCAGACGAGTTTAGTTTTGGCGAAATTCGCGTTACCCACAGTCAGAACCTAGTATTACCGCATGTGCGAGCCGATCAATTGAATGAGGTTTTTGGTGTACTACAGAAGTACGAATTAGCGACATCGAATATCGGGTTATTGACTGATGTCATTGCCTGTCCAGGTGGTGATTTTTGTTCTCTAGCAAATGCAGTTTCAATTCCGGTTGCGAATGCAATTCAAGATCGATTCGACTCACTAGATTATCTACATGATATTGGTGAATTGGTTTTGAATATTTCTGGATGTATGAATTCATGTGGACATCATCACGTAGGAAATATTGGCATTCTAGGCGTCGATAAAAATGGAGAAGAGTGGTATCAGATTACGATCGGTGGTCAGCAGGGCTTCGGAGCTGCAATCGGAAAGGTAATTGGAAAGTCATTTCCTAGAGAAGAAGTTCCAGACGTCATTGAGAAGCTTGTCCATTGCTACATTCGACATAGAGAAGCGTCTGATGAGAGTTTTGCGCAGGTTGTTTCGCGTATTGGCCTAAATCCATTTAAAGAAGAGGTCTACGGTGCACATTAAGAATCGCGAGCTCCTCGAGGGTGAATGGAGGGTAGTTCAAGAGGAGAATGATCTTCGAGAGGGGGAATTCGTCTTACTCCCTCTAGCGGAGTGGGTGTCAAATTTTGAGGGTAGTGTGGTTTCTCCCAACAATGTTGGTGCGTGGATCAGTGTCGATTTTGATGTATCTGATTTAAAGACGGTGCCTGATGTGTTGGCCATATATTTCAAAGAATTTACCGATGGTCGAGGTTACTCCCTAGCTAGACTGATTAGGGATCGTTTGAATTTTAAAGGGGACCTTATTGCGATTGGCGATATTCTCAGAGACCAACTATGGGACCTGGAAAGGTGCGGTTTTAACGCGTTTGTGATGAGGTCTGATCAAGATGTCAATGAAGCCCTCAACGCTTTCAATGAATTCGATGTTACTTACCAACCTGTAACGAGTTCACTTGGAAGCATTAACGACTCTGTAAAGAGTGGGGCTTAAACATGGATCTCAATACGCGAATTGAGAACACCCTAACGCAGCTTAGGACTGCCATTGAAACATACCAACCTAGCGCTTTTTCAAGCAGCTTGAGTGCTGAGGACATGGTGTTGCTAGACCTTATTGAGCGATCGAAATTAAGCGTTGACGTTTTTACCCTTGATACTGGGCGCTTACCCGAGGAAACCCATGAGGTGATTGGCTTAGCTCGTCAAAAATATCAACAACGGATAAGAGTTTTATTTCCTGACGCGACTGATGTCGAATCGTATGTTAACCAGCATGGGGTGAATGGTTTTTACAGTTCTACAGATCTAAGAAAGAGGTGTTGTCAAATACGAAAAGTTGGCCCCATTAAGCGGGGGCTCAAAGGGAAAAAACTTTGGATAACAGGTTTGAGGTCTGCACAATCGATCGCTACTCGCTCGCATCTAGAGGCTCTGGCTTGGGATGAGACATATGGCCTCTATAAAGCTAACCCGATGTTGGACTGGACCACTAAAGACATCTTCGCTTATGTCGCGAAATACGATGTACCTATCAGTAATTTATATCAAAAGGGTTACACCAGCATAGGGTGCGCGCCGTGTACGCGACCTATTACATCTGGGGAGTCTGAGAGAGCAGGCCGTTGGTGGTGGGAAGAGTCTAACAACCGCGAGTGTGGTTTGCATGTTGATGCTCATGGACGCCTAGTTCGTGAAGTCTTAAGTAACGATAAAAATGGAAATTCATAATATGATGAGTGCAGTGCTTAGTGATATTGAAATGTCACAATCGAAACGGACAAAGTGGACCCATCTCGACGCGCTCGAGTCGGAAGCGATTTATATTCTTCGAGAAGTAGCTGCTGAGTGCGAGAACCCTGCATTATTATTTTCTGGTGGTAAGGACTCAGCGGTGGTTCTTCATCTTGGCCTTAAGGCTTTTTTCCCACAGAAAATACCGTTTACATTGTTGCATATTGATACCGAGCATAACTATCCAGAAGTTATCGATTTCCGCGACTCGGTTGTTAAAAAAAATAACCTAAATTTAGTCGTAAGATCTGTAGGGGATTCCATTAAGCAGGGGCGCGTGCATCTAAGACACGAGTTGGAACCTAGAAATAAGTATCAAACAATAACACTACTCGATGCGATTTCAGAGCATAACTTCGATGTGTGTATTGGCGGCGCACGGAGAGACGAGGAGAAGGCGCGGGCAAAAGAAAGAATCTTTTCTTTTCGAGATGAGTTTGGGCAATGGGATCCAAAAAATCAACGTCCTGAAATATGGAATTTGTATAACACCAGGGTTGCCGCTGGTGAAAATGTACGAGTATTTCCAATATCAAATTGGACTGAATTGGACGTATGGGAATACATTCAACGTGAAGCGATTGATCTTCCGAGTATTTATTTCGCACATCAAAGAGATGTGGTCGTAAAAGACAATCTTTTAGTCCCCGTTACGCCTCTTACTCCTGCGCACAAATCAGATCAGATCAGCCGAATGAGTGTGCGATTTCGGACCGTCGGAGATATAACGTGTACTGCGCCTGTTGAATCAAGCGCCACCGATATTGAAGAGATTATTTTAGAGACTGCTCAGACCCAGATCACAGAGCGGGGTGCGACTCGATTAGATGATCAAGCAAGCGAGGCTGCGATGGAACTCAGAAAGAAGGAGGGCTACTTCTAATGTATGACATTAATAGAAAGGGAGAGTCAGGATTACTCCGTTTTATCACCGCAGGAAGCGTAGATGATGGAAAAAGCACTCTTATTGGACGTATGTTATTTGATAGTAAAAATCTACAAATAGATCAGCTGAGTGCCGTCGAAGCTTCATCTAGGAAGCGCGGTATGAAAGAGGTTGATTTATCTCTTATTACGGATGGTTTATTGGCTGAGCGTGAGCAAGGGATCACTATCGACGTCGCTTATCGTTATTTTTCAACGCCTGCTCGGAAATTTATCGTTGGTGATTCTCCAGGGCATGTGCAGTACACCAGAAATATGGTTACTGCAGCCAGCTCTGCCGATTTGGTCGTTATTTTGATTGATGCGGAAAGCGGTGTGAAATCTCAAACACGAAGGCACCTGTACCTCGCGCGTTGGGTAGGTGTTTCCCACGTGGTCTTTGCTATCAACAAAATGGACAAGGTCCAGTTTTCT
Organism: uncultured Burkholderiales Genera incertae sedis bacterium; assembly: GCA_905478365.1. Taxonomy (GTDB): domain Bacteria; phylum Pseudomonadota; class Gammaproteobacteria; order Burkholderiales; family Eutrophovitaceae; genus Eutrophovita. Next base: position 2,050 of record CAJQIK010000084.1, on the reverse strand, counting down.
GAAGAAGTATATCAAAACGTTACGAAGGAATGTTTCGGTATTGCAGAATCAATCGGCTATTCGAATCTCCACTCAATACCCGTATCGGCACTTGCCGGTGACAACATTACAGCCCGAGGTGACCAAATGGATTGGTATGCGGGACCAACCTTATTGGAGTACTTGGAACATGCCCCCTCCGCACATGATTCGACGGGACTTCCTTTTAGATTTTCAGTTCAAAGAGTGATGCGTCTTAATCGGGACAACGTACAAGAAAATTCCGGTTTTGATGGTGCTGACTTAAGAGGTTATCAAGGTTTGGTCGTTTCCGGTTCCGTTAGTTTGGGTGACGAGATTGTCGTTGATCCGGGAGGGTATCGAGTAAAAGTAGCCCGTATTTTGAACGCGTCGGGTGATTGTGTGAAATCGGTATTTACTCAGGAGTCAGTAACGCTATTTTTAGATCAAGATATTGATGTATCTCGGGGCGCCTTGTTTCATGATGTGACCGACCCAGCGGAGCGGCGTGATGAATTTAATGCCGAGTTATGTTGGTTCGATGAGAGGCCCCTCGATTTGCATCGCTCGTACCTCATGAAACATGCCTGTAGTGCGACCAGAATACGACTGAAATCAATTCATCAGTTGATCGATATGGAAACTTTGGAGCCGACTCAAAATCACTCGACCATGCGCATGAATGAAATTGGTCAGGTCAGCTTGAGAGCACAAAATATAATTTCATTCGATAGCTTTGAGAGAAACCAGGGTACAGGTGCCTTTATTCTCATTGATGAAGTGACTAACCGAACCATAGCAGCCGGTACTATTCAATGACGGACTGGGACAACGCCAACGGCCCCAAGATAAATCGCCGGGGAAAGGTTTACATCATTGGAGCTGGATCGGGAGCTACAGATCTGTTAACTGTTCGGGCAAGTCGCATCCTAGCGGAATCTGATGTGGTTTTCTGCGATGCGCTTGTTAATCCAGAGGTAACGAGTTTAGCTACACGAGCCAAGGTGATCAGTGTTGGTAAGCGTTGCGGACACGCTTCGACCGCCCAGAGGTTTATTAACCGTAGTCTGGTTGGTGCAGCCTCACGCTATGAGAAAGTGGTCCGCTTGAAGGGTGGTGACCCGATGATATTTGGTCGAGCCCAGGAGGAAATTGATGCACTCAAGGCCGCAAATATCCCTTTTGAGGTAATTCCTGGTATCACTGCCGCACTTGCAGCAAGCGCTGATCTTGGTGTCTCCTTAACAAAACGCGGGGTAAGTCGAAGTGTTGTATTTGTTACGCCGCGCATGGGCGACAACGAACCTATAAATAACTGGGTGCCGCCCGAATCAATGAAGGCTACGCTTGTTATCTATATGGCTGCAAAGCAATCGGTTTTGATTCGCAAGGCTTTATTAAACGCTGGATATAAGAGCGCAACGCCAGCAGTTTTTGTGGAAAACGCTTCCCTGTCAAACCGTCATGTTTTTCCAACAACTATAGCCCGAATTGATGAGGCTGCAATGCAGCTAGGACACGGACCTGCAATTCTTTTGATTGGCGAGGTCTGTACGAGTATTGCGTATCAATTAGATGCGGCTTTATTTGATCAAGGCTCGTTAACCTCGTTGGCATATTGATAGTCATTCGTTTAATTTTTAAATTACCGGAACCAGTACATGAGTAAAGAAGATAAATACACGACTGAAAAAATACTTGAGCTTAAAACTTGGGCAACTAATTTATTTAGTTTTAAGTTGACGAGGTATGCCGGATATCGATTTGTTCCAGGACAGTTTTCACGGTTAGGAATCAGGAAGGAAGATGGCGATATTGTTTGGCGAGCCTATTCCATTGTATCCGCCACTTACGACGAGTATTTAGAGTTTTTCTCAATAGTGGTTCCCGATGGGGAGTTTACGAGCCGTTTGGCGAAGCTCAGAGTCGGAGACGAGTTGTTGGTGGAAAAAATGAATTATGGTTTTCTTACGACAACTCGATTTGAGCAAGGAAAGGACCTGTGGATGTTATCGACAGGTACGGGACTCGCACCTTTTATTAGCATCCT
>CAJQIK010000083.1 GCA_905478365.1 uncultured Burkholderiales Genera incertae sedis bacterium | reverse complement strand
CAGTTAAAAATCTTAGTGCGGTTAGCCAATCCAAGTTCTGAGCGAAAGCTGATCCAATGGACCCGATTGAAACAATTGCGGTTGCTATAGATACGGTTCTCAGACGGCCGTAACGGTCCCCAATTGGCCCATAGAAGATTTGAAATAATCCGTATGAAAGCGTAAACGCAGCAACGACAATAGCTGCTCCAGCGTGAGATACGCCATACTCGGCTGCAATATTGGGTAATAGCGAGTCGAATACTCTCAGGTTAGCGCCGGAGAGAAATGCTGCAGTGGCGAGTACGTAAAAGCGCAGATCCATAAGATTTTTTTGAGATGAAGTAAAAAAGTGAAATAGATGATAGATGATTTTTTATTTATTTTTGGAGTACACTCAATTTTTATGAACTTTATGTGTAGCTATGGGCTGCATTCAGCTCTAATATTAGGAGCGATGGAGGATTGGGCATCGCCAACTTATTTGTGAGGTAAAGATGTTCAGTAATCATCTGCAGAGAAAAGTAATAAATCGAAGGAGAATCATGTACATTGGCTTTGCGTTAGCGCTGTTGTGTGCGGTTGCGGCCGTTGGTTCTGGTCTCGGATACCGTTTCGGGTTGTGGCACTTTAGAATAGGCTTCGAAATCCTCAAGTGGTCATTCTTTTTGTCCGGTGCTACGTTGTTGATTCTGTTGGCGTGTATGTTTTTTTTGCAAACCAAGACAAGAGCAGACTCGATTATTGGAATCACCGGTATTGTGATCTGTCTCGTGCTGGTCTATGTGCCATACAGCTGGAAGAAGACCTTGGACGCTTATCCTTATATTCATGATGTAACGACTGATACTGTGAATCCGCCTGATTTTGTTATCGTCGGCCAATTGAGGACTGCAGATGATCATTCGATTGAATACGACGGTCTCGAAGTTGCCGAGTTGCAAGTTAAAGCTTACCCCGATATCAAGACATTAATCATAGATGGGAGTATTGAAAAAATTGTGCAACTGGCAGAAAGCGTTTTGAACGATATGAATTTAGAACTAGTGAGTGTAGATATTGAATCTGGTCGGATTGAGGCAGTTGCGACTTCATTCTTATTCGGTTTCAAGGATGATATGGTCATTAGGGTCACTGAAACTGATGGTGCCCAGGTGAAGATTGACGTGAGATCTAAATCACGTGTTGGAAAGAGTGATTTGGGTCAGAATGCTAAAAGGATAAGACGATTTATGGAAGGCCTCACAGCTCACGAAGTAGGGGCTTAATTTACTTATACGCTTTTGAGATTAGCTATCAGCGCTGAGGATGAATTCAGCTGCTCGTTCGGCGATCATCATTGTCGGTGCGTTTGTGTTGCCTGATGTGATGGTGGGCATGACCGAAGCGTCGACAACTCGTAGATTTCGTATTCCGTGAACTTTTAGTTTTGAATTTACGACGCTAAGCGAATCGTTCCCCATTTTGCATGTTCCAACGGGATGGAAGATTGTTGTGCCCAAATTCCCCACCGCTTGCAATATCTCTTCGTCGGTTTGTATGTTTTTACCAGGTAATATCTCCTCTGGATTAAATGGTTTCAGCGCTTCAGCTGACATGATGTGCCGAGTAAACTTCACTGAATCAACCGCAACCTTTTGATCTTCTGGCGTGGATAGATAATTTGGACTGATATCTGGGTGAGCGTAAGGGTTTAAATCCGATATATGGACTGTTCCGCGACTGGTGGGTCTCAAATTACAAACGGATGGAGTAACGGCAGGATAGTTATGGAGTGGCTCACCAAATTTATCCAAAGACAACGGCTGTACATGCCATTCGATATTTGCTGATGGTTGACTTGGATCGCTTTTTGCGAACGCGCCAAGTTGCGATGGCGGCATTGTCATCGGCCCAGATTTAAAAAATAAATATTCGAGCCCCATCATTGCTTTCCCAAAAAGCGTTTTATAGCGGTCGTTCAATGTTACGGTATTTTCAACTTTATATTGAATCCTAACTTGGAGGTGATCTTGCAGGTTCTCCCCTACGCCTGGAATGTTCTTTACTACTTTGATACCTGCTTTTTCAAGACGGTCAGCATCACCTACGCCTGAGAGCTCCAAGATTTGAGGGCTCCCAATGGCTCCCGCAGATAAAATCACTTCTTGTTTCGCCTTGATCACGCCATGCATGTCTCCAAGTACGCGAACTTGTACTCCGTCGGCCTTTGGTGCTTCTTGTGCTACCTCGTCGAACAGTAGTTTTTCGACATGTGCGTCACTAAGTACCGTTAGATTCTTTCGGTCTTTGATTGGATTTATGAAGCAACGCATGGCATTCCATCGGGTGCCATTTCTTTGATTGACTTGGAAGTATGCATTTCCGAAGTTGTCTCCGGTATTAAATTCCGGGATTTTAGGTATTCCTTTTTCCTCTGCAGCATCTCGCCACGCGTCTAAGATCTCCCAACTTACTCGTCGTTCCTGGACGGGTAGTTCCCCCCCTGATCCGTGGTGTTTATTCGCACCATGGACATAGTCTTCCATCCCTTTAAAGTAAGGAAGTACGTCATCCCACGCCCAGTCTGGATTGCCAGCTTCCACCCATCGGTCATAATCGGAGCGCTGCCCCCTCATGTAAATCATTGCATTGATCGAGGTACAACCGCCGAGAACTTTTCCTCTGGCGTAGCCTATGGATCGACCGTTAAGCCCTTTTTCATGAGCTGTTTTGTACATCCAGTCAGTTCGTGGGTTGTTTATTGTGAACAGATAGCCAACCGGTATCGGAATCCAAAAATAGTTATCTTTTGATCCTGCTTCAATAAGTAAGACTGTTTTTGATTCATCTGCACTCAGTCGGTTTGCAAGAACGCAGCCGGCAGATCCCGCACCAACAATCACGTAGTCATAAGACCCAATCGTTTTCATAAAAATGTTGCACCAAGCAATTTAGTTTCTTGTGGAAACCTAGCATGAGTCCGTAATTTCATCATGCGAAATATGTTTTTCTGATATAAAAATTATACCGATTTTTAGCGTTTTCGGTTTGCATTAGTAACAAATAAAAATCGCGTAGTTTCCAGGGTTATTTATTTAAAATGTTACCTTGAGGTATATAGACTATGCTGTTGGGTGTTTTAACCCTGAGTCAAATCAGCCTACTAATTTGACTCACTTCAAAATCTGTTCTAGTTTTGCTTTTCATACTCTCAAGATCAACTTTTGAGGATTACTTACGCTAATTTTTTAGATGGAATTTACGAATAACGCAATTTTCGCCGGCGCGGTGCTCTTTTTGATCAGCATTTTGGCGAGTGGCGTCGCCTCGAGAGCTGGGGCGCCTCTGTTATTGGTGTTCCTCGGTGTAGGGATGATGGCGGGAAGAGAGGGTATTGGCGGTATTGCATTTGAAAGTTTTGAAGTTGCTTATGCGGTAGGTTCGATCGCACTCGCGATTATTCTATTTGACGGCGGTATGAGGGCCAGGGCGGAGAGTTCCAAGGTTGGGTTGAGGCCTGCACTTTCTCTTGCCACTTTTGGTGTATTGCTAACGACGACGGTCGTGGCAGCAGGATTACATTGGTTATTAAACTTTTCTTGGGCGCAGTCTTTTCTAATTGGGGCGATTGTTGGTTCAACCGATGCCGCAGCTGTTTTCTCCATGTTGCACGCGAAGGGTTTGCAACTTAAAAAACGTGTTGGTACAACATTAGAGATTGAGTCTGGCTGTAATGATCCGATGGCTGTGTTTCTAACGCTAATGTTGGTCGAGGTAGCCCGGCATGATGGCGAGGTTAAGGGTTTGGAAGTTATTCTGGAATTTCTTTACCAGTTTGGCATTGGAGCGCTTCTTGGCTGGATAGGTGGGCAGCTCCTATCTAAGACAATCAGCAAAATCGCTTTAACAGCAGGTCTTTATCCGTTGCTAGCCGCCGCTGGCGGACTGACTTTGTTTGGATTGGTGACAACTATAGGTGCGAGCGGTTTTCTTGCTATTTATATCGCGGGCCTTATTGTTGGAAACACTGAAGCGCACGCAGCTAATAATATTCGCCGAGTTCATGACGGATTAGCATGGTTAGCCCAAATATCTCTATTTTTGATGCTGGGTTTATTGGTGACACCTACAACCTTAACGGAATATTGGGTGGTGGGTGTAGTTGTTGCTCTTCTCCTTGTATTCGTCGCTAGACCATTAGCTGTGTTGGTGAGTTTGTCACCATTTCGGTTTCCTGCGCGTGAAAAATTATTCATCAGCTGGGTTGGGTTGCGCGGAGCAGTACCTATCGTTCTGGCCACTTTTCCTGTTCTCGGTGGACTCCCTGATGCGGAGCTCTACTTTAATGTCGCCTTTGTAACCGTATTGTTCTCTTTAATTTTCCAAGGGTGGACCGTAATTCCATGTGCTCAATGGTTAAAGCTGAAATTACCAGTTGAGAATGCGCCATATTATGCCGAAAGTTTGGAGGTGCCTGGGAGTTCTGACCTTACAGTTGTAGGGTATAAAATTGCTGAGAATAGTCCGATTACTAAACGTCGCATAGACAGCCTTATGGCTCCTGATGGAATTCGATTTATTGCCGCATTTCGCGGAGATGAGTCAGTACACAGTATTGACGACCATGTCATTGAGGCAGGAGATTCTATCTATGTGATTTCACCACAAGAAAAAGTATCACTTGTAAATCAAATGTTATTACCAACTGACGACGTAGCTGAGTTAGAGCAAGCTCGATACTTTGGAGACTTCACCCTAAATGGGGATGCCGTAATCGATGATGTGGCGGATATGTATGGTGGCGAAGTCCCAAGTACCGCTAAGCAAATGACACTTTCACAATTTATGGGAATACGTTTTCGTAATCAATGTGTCGTTGGCGATCGTATTTTTTTTGGACCTTTAGAGCTAGTCGTAAAAGAAGTTGATGATATGGGTACGGTATTAAAAATCGGACTGCGGATTAGAGAATGATTCGCTTGGTCAGCGTTATAATGTCTCCGTTGTCGTCAGCACCAAATTTTATCCGCAGGACAAAAAAGGAATTGGAAATATGACGGAAGTTTTCATTTGTAGTGGCATTCGGACCCCAATTGGGCGTTATGGGGGTGCGCTCTCGAGCGTGCGGACTGATGATCTTGCTGCTGCGCCAATACGTCATCTTAAAAATTCCTTGGCTAAACTCGATTGGGATCGAGTAGATGACGTGGTGTTCGGCTGCGTAAACCAAGCTGGAGAGGACAATCGAAATATAGCGCGTATGGCTACTTTATTGTCTGGATTGCCTACCCACATACCAGGAAGCACGATTAATAGGTTGTGCGGCTCTGGGCTTGACGCGATTTCCATCGCTGCGAGAGCAATTAAATCAGGGGAACAACAATTGGTCATGGCGGGCGGCGTTGAGAGTATGTCGAGAGCTCCGTTTGTTATGCCAAAATCAGATCGAGCTTTTTCAAGGGTTAATGAAGTTTTCGATACTACGATTGGCTGGCGTTTTGTGAACCCCCAAATGGAGAAGCTCTATGGAGTAGATAGCATGCCAGAAACGGCGGAGAACGTTGCTAATGAGTTCAATATTAGCCGTGAGGACCAAGATAGGTTTGCTTTACTGTCCCAAGAAAAAGCGTTAAAAGCTCAGTCAGATGGTCGTTTCGACCGCGAAATTTCTCCTATTTCAATACCGCAGCGAAAGGGAGATCCTATTGTTGTTTCAAAAGACGAACATCCTAGGCAAACCACACTCGATAAACTCTCTCAGCTTTCGCCAATTGTTAGTTTGTCGGGAACGGTAACAGCAGGTAATGCATCAGGCGTTAACGATGGCGCCTGTGCGCTTATGCTCGCAAACGAGGACGCGATGAGGGAAAATGATTTGACTCCGTTAGCTCGTGTAGTTGGGTTTGCTACGGCAGGAGTTGAACCTAGGGTAATGGGTATTGGGCCGGTCCCGGCTACGCAAAAACTCTTAGCTAGAGAAAATGTTCCCATCGGCGATATTGGTGTCATAGAGTTAAATGAAGCCTTTGCAGCTCAAGCGCTCGCGGTTACACGGGCGCTGGGGATCGAGGACGGAGACTCCCGGGTTAACCCAAATGGTGGAGCGATTGCGCTCGGGCATCCGCTTGGTATGAGCGGTGCTAGACTGGCATTCACAGCGGCGACCGAACTAACCCTGACACAAGAGAAGTATGCGCTTGTCACGATGTGTATTGGAGTGGGTCAGGGCATTGCTATGTTATTACAAAGAGTTTGAGCTGAAGGGCGTTCTACTTTAGCCAAGCCTTGAATATTGAGTTTTCGGGCGAGTAGGGATGCAGGTAGGCTGTATTTTTTTGCGCTGGTTCAATTTTAAATTGTAGCGTATGTAGGACGTCATCCCTAAAAATGTGAATGGGAATTGAGGTGTTTTTCTTCTCTAAATCTACGATTCTTTGAACGTTGCTTTTTGAAGGCTTTGTCCTGTTCATAGCTACAATCGTGTCGTCCGGCGCTAGACCGGATTGTTGTGCTGCGCTGTTATCAAATACCTGTTTTACTCGTAAACCGGTTGGTGTGTCGGTATAAGTGAATCCTAAGTCATGCTTTATTTTTTTCACTTTCGTATTTGCAGGTTCATTTATAACTCCTCCGCTGTCCAAGGCGTTATGAGGAGCGGTGAAATCTAACTCAATACCTGCATGACTGAGTAATTTCTTCAATGGTAATGGTTGAGTTGAACGAATAGATTTATCGAAGAAATCGTTGAGTTTTAATCCTGAAACTTTAGCGGATACGGCTTCAATACCATCTTCAGGAATACCTATACCTTTTCTTCCATATTGCTTCCATAGTGCCTTCATTACTGCGTCTAATGAGGTGCGTCCTTTTGTTTTTATCCGCAAGTGTAAATCGAGCGATAGCGCCGCTAAGCTGCCTTTACTGTAGTAGCTCACAATATTGTTGATTGCGCTTTCATCTTGTTTATAAAATTTTGTCCAAGCATAGTAGCTGGACTCAGCTAATGTCTGCTTTGAATGACCGCGCGTTCTTTGTACTGCTGTGATGTTTTTCGCGAGTAAAGTTAAATAGCGATTGGCGTCAATGAGCCCTGCTCTGCATAGCATTAGATCATCATAGTAGGATGTTATTCCTTCAAATGCCCATAAAAGCTCAGTGTAATTTTCTTTCGTTAGGTCGTAAGGTGAAAACTTTTCGGGCTTGAGTCTTTTTACGTTCCAGAGATGAAAGTATTCGTGCGAGCATAAGCCAAGGAATCGCAAATAATTATCATCAATGACGTCAGCTGTGTCTGTAGGTAAGTCTGATTTCGAACATATCAACGCAGTTGAGTGTGAGTGTTCAAGCCCGCCATATCCGTCGCTAACTGCATTAATCAAGAAGGTATATCGATCGATAGGAAGCTCTCCCCAGAATTTAACCTGCGTCTCAACGATTAATTTTAGATCTC
>CAJQIK010000082.1 GCA_905478365.1 uncultured Burkholderiales Genera incertae sedis bacterium | reverse complement strand
GAAGCCATTTTTGACTTGACCCGAACAACCTCTTTTTCCAGACGCTTGATGTTATCAAGCATTTGACTCAAGCGCGTAGTAGCCTCGTCCGGGGCAACTTTCAATAACGAAGAGATATCAGCAAATTGTTTCTCTCTTCGGTGGATGTGATCAAGTGCTTGCTGCCCCGTACTGGCCTCTATTCGTCGAACACCCGATGCAATACCACTTTCACTGATTATTTTAAATAACCCGATATCTCCAGTTCTTTTAACATGGGTGCCACCACATAATTCGGTAGAGAATTCTCCCATCTCAATGACTCGAACTTCATCCCCATACTTCTCGCCAAATAAAGCAACAGCACCTGTATCAATCGCTTGGTCATATCCCATCACGCGGGCGTGAACACTCGCGTTACTCCGAATAATGGTGTTAACCACACGTTCAATGTCTTCCAACTGAGGAGGCGTAATCGGTTTTGGATGCGAGAAATCAAAACGGGTTCGATTCTCGTCTACCAACGAACCTTTTTGTTGCACATGATTTCCGAGTACTTCACGTAAAGCGGCGTGTAATAGGTGAGTAGCTGAATGGTTAAACATTGTTGAGGTTCGAAGAACCGCATCAACTTCAGTCGCGACAGAATCGCCAACATTTAATTCACCGCTGGACACGTCGCCATGATGGCCGAAAACTTCAGCTTGAATTTTTTGAGTATCCATAACCAGAAATGTGGAATGAGGTGAAGCCTCAGTTGCAATACAACCACGGTCACCAATTTGACCACCAGATTCAGCATAAAAAGTTGTTTTATCCAAGACAACTATACCTTTATCCCCCTTGACCAAACGATTTACAAGACTACCTTCTTTGTATAAGGCGATAATTTTCGAACTAGTAACTAATGAGTCGTATCCATGAAACTGAGTATTACCTCCTTCGTACTCGATACTCTGTGTACTTTGAAACTTAGAAGCAGCTCTTGCCCTCTGTCGTTGTTCTTCCATCGCCGCCTCAAAACCGGAAAGATCAATCTGGATATTGCGCTCACGGGCTATATCAGCGGTCAGATCAACTGGGAAGCCAAAAGTATCGTACAAGCGAAATACCGTTTCACCGTCTAGTACTTTATCTTCTCTGAGTAAAGCAGATTCCAAGACTGCCATGCCCTTTTCAAGCGTTTCGGCGAAACGGCGCTCCTCCTCAAACAGTACCTCGGAGACCTGTTGTTGTGCCGCGGTTAGCTCTGGATAAGCAGCACCCATAACATCAATCAAATCAACGACAAGATTGTAGAAAAATGGTTTTGATTGCCCCAACTTATATCCATGCCTAATTGCTCTTCGAATAATACGTCTGAGAACATAACCACGACCTTCATTACTAGGAATTACTCCATCAACAATCAAAAAGGCGCAAGATCTGATGTGATCCGCAATAACTCTTAATGAGGCATTACCAAAATCCTTACATCCAGTTTCACGAACAACCCCATTAATCAATGTTTGGAAGATATCAATCTCATAATTGGAATGCACTTTTTGGAGCACAGCTGCCATCCGTTCCAATCCCATGCCTGTATCTACAGAGGGCTTTGGAAGCGGTTTCATGACGCCTGATTCATCCCGGTTAAACTGCATGAACACCAAGTTCCAAATTTCTATAAATCGGTCACCGTCTTCATTGTCAGACCCTGGTGGACCGCCCTCAACATCAGCGCCGTGATCCCAAAATATTTCCGAACACGGACCACAAGGTCCCGTATCCCCCATTTGCCAAAAATTATCACTCTGATATGTTTGTCCGCCAGGCTTATCTCCGATACGAACAATACGCTCAGGTGGGATTTTTATATCTTTTGCCCAAATTTCATAAGCCTCGTCATCGGTCTCGTAAACTGTGACCCACATCCTATTCGGATCCAAGCCAAATTCGTCTGTTAACAAACCCCAAGCATATCGAATTGCATCTTCCTTGAAATACTGTCCAAAACTAAAATTGCCTAGCATTTCAAAAAACGTATGATGTCGAGCGGTATAACCAACATTCTCTAAATCATTATGCTTCCCGCCTGCTCTAACGCAACGCTGAGAGGTTGTCGCGCGCGTGTAAGAACGCTTGTCATGACCTAGAAATACATCCTTAAATTGGACCATGCCCGCGTTTGTAAACAATAATGTAGGGTCATTGCCAGGAACTAATGGGCTGCTGGAGACAATCGAGTGTCCGTTCCTCTCAAAGTATTTCAGAAACCGCTGTCTAATTTCATCACTTTTCATGCGCTTGTCTCTTTCCCTTAGTAACCCTTCTTTTACAAATAACGATCATCTTGGTCAAGCGCACAATTTGGATCTGATAGCACGGCTCTTACAGTGCTTTGGTCAAAACCCCGATTGACTAGAAAACGAGCTTGCTTTGCCCACGCCGCTGGACCGTCTGGTTTTACGCTATATTTTTTTGCCCAGACTAATTTGGCCGCATTAAGGTCTCCCTCTAGGACCTCTTCCCGGTACTCTAAAATTGTAGATTTAGCTACGCCCTTTGACTCTAGATCTTGAAAAATTTTTCTCATACCGAACCGCTGGCGCTTAGTACGGATATACGCCTCAACATAACGTCGGTCATCAAGCCACCCTTTGCATTCCAGGTCGCCTAGCAGTTCCTCGACCTCTTGAGCATTACTCCCTTTCAGCAGAAGCTTTTTACCCAACTCTCGGCGCGTATACTCTCTCCGCCCCAATAAACGCATCGCCATTGATTTTAGCGATTCTTCCAATAATTATCTCCTGAATTTTACTCGTCAGAGCTCTTATCAGGCGTTGGAGCGCTCGCATGCCTGACCCCCACTATTTCGCGCACTTTGTTCTCGATTTCAATAGCCATCTGGGGATTTTGCTTCAAAAATTCTCTAACATTATCTTTCCCTTGCCCAATCCGATCGCCATTGTAGCTGTACCAAGCTCCAGCTTTGTCTACGATATTATGCTTCACGCCAAGATCGATAATCTCTCCCTCCCTGGAGATGCCTTGGCCATAGAGAATATCAAATTCGGCTTGTCTGAATGGAGGCGCTACTTTATTTTTGACCACTTTAGCTCGAGTTTCATTTCCAATAATTTCATCTGACTTCTTAATCGCACCGATCCGTCTAATGTCAATTCGAACAGATGAATAAAATTTCAGCGCATTACCGCCTGTTGTGGTTTCAGGGTTACCAAACATCACACCAATTTTCATCCGTATCTGATTAATGAAGATTACTAGCGTGTGGGACCGCTTTATATTTGCCGTCAGCTTTCGCAATGCCTGTGACATTAATCTGGCCTGCAACCCCATTTGAGGCTCACCCATCTCACCTTCAATTTCAGCGCGAGGCGTAAGAGCCGCCACCGAGTCAACCACAACGACATCAACCGAGCCGGATCGAACTAACATATCTGCAATTTCTAATGCCTGCTCACCATTATCCGGCTGCGAAATCAGCAGGTCATCGATATTCACACCAAGTTTAGTCGCATATTCTGGATCTAATGCATGCTCTGCATCGATAAAAGCCGCTGAACCACCAATTTTTTGCATCTCCGCGATAACAGAGAGAGTCAGCGTGGTCTTACCGGAAGACTCTGGCCCATAGACCTCTACAACCCGGCCTCTGGGTAAGCCGCCAATACCTAATGCAATATCAAGGCCAAGTGAACCAGTAGAGACTACCTTCAAATCCGGGTTAACGTCCTGTTCTCCGAGCAACATGATGGAGCCTTTACCAAACTGCTTCTCGATTTGGGATAGTGCTGCCTCCAGCGCTTTTTGCCGATTTTCATTCATAATGTATTCAAGCTCCAGGTGTTTGTGGGTTTATCGTAATGAATTAGATTATCGCACAGTGGTGACAATTCTGAGTCCAAGTTAATAAAATCTATCGTTCAGTAAAAAATATTGATGATCAGAGCTCAGACCGAGTTAAGAGAAACTCTAAAAGCCGAAAACTCTCCAACACCGACTGAAAACGGACTTCCTCACGATCACCAGTAAACAAGAACTCCCTTGTCATCAGACCCTTAGCTTTATCGCCAACGGAAATCCAAACCGTGCCCACAGGCTTATCAATAGTCCCACCGCTAGGTCCTGCAATACCACTAGTGGCGATCGCACAATCTGCTGTAGTTTTATCTATTAGCCCGGTTACCATATTTTCCACGACAATCTTGGAGACAGCACCATGTTGATTAATCAAATCAGGATCCAAACCTAATTGCTCTACTTTTGATTGATTTGAGTAGGTCACAAACCCCGAATGGAACCAAGCAGAACTTCCTGGAACCGCGGTGATAGCTTGGGCAATCCACCCGCCAGTGCATGACTCAGCAGTCCCCACAACCAAGCCTCTTTCTGCCAGTAAAGCGCCTAACTGCTCGCTCATCAGGTGAATATCAACCTCAATTTGAAAAGTCATAAGTTAATCTTTGTCTACAAAGGAAAATTAACGAAAGCCAACAAAATCATCAAAATGCAAAAAGCATATCCAGCAGCAAATAAATCGTCTAGCATCACTCCTAGACCACCCTTGACCTTTTGATCTAAATAACGAATTCCAAAAGGCTTAAAAATATCAAAAATGCGAAATAAAACAAAAGCTGCAGTATGAAGATAAAAATTATTCGGGATAAGGGCTAATAACAATCCATAAGCGACAAATTCATCAATTACGATTGATGAGTGGTCCGATTTACCTAAAATCTTTTCAGCGGATCTACAAACGGCAATACCCAAAAAAAACATTAAAGCCCAAAAAAAAAGTAACGCTTCTAGAGCCAGTAATGAAATTAAAGCATAGTGTATAGGTAACGCGATTAAAGTCCCCCAAGTCCCGGGTCCCGGGCGAATCAACCCAACGCCAAAACCACAGGCTATGAATAAGGATGGATTTTTGAAAACCTGAGCGATCAAATCAGAATTATTTTGTTTTTGCAAAATGATCGAAGCCTCCTTCAGAGCTAACTATTAATTCCTCCCCATCATCTCTGACGACCACACCCAATCCACTCCGCACTTTACCGATTCGAGTTAAGACCAAACCTAAATCACAAGAAATATTTTCTATTTGATCCCGAGAATCAATGGTAGAGGTAAATAGCAACTCATAATCATCTCCACCTTCGAGAATACTATTTTTAATCTTTAGCTCCCTTCTCGACGAGTTTAAGGCTGGATGAGTTGGAATTGTCTCAAAATCTATCACTATTTGGACACCAGATTTATCTGCTACATGCCCAGCATCAGCCACCAATCCATCCGAAATATCAATCGCAGCGTTTGCGATTCCTACTAAGTTTTGTCCAAGTTCTATTCTAGGAGCAGGTTTGCGCAGTTGACGCAAGAAATCTCGCTCATCCTCATTTGAGAATTTAACTACACCCTCTTGCACCAACAAGCCAACCGCCCCCACACCTATCGAGCCTGACACCCAAACATCGTCATCAAGAATGGCATGATCCCTTCGCAAGGCTGTCCCGGAGGCCACGAAACCAATGGCTGTTAGTGTAATTGACAAAATATCCCCCCGTGTTGTGTCGCCGCCAACTAAAGTCACGTCATATTGATTTAATAACGAGTAAAGACCCTTCGAGAAGCCCTCAATCCATACTTCATCAGAAAAGGGAAGCGTGATGGCCAACAAAGCGTACTTAGGAGTAGCTCCCATAGCAGCTAAATCCGACAAATTTACAGCTGCAGATTTAAAACCTATCGCAAACGGGTCCTCGGACAACAAAAAATGTGTTCCACCGACTAAAGTGTCGGTTGTTATTACTAAATCCTTACCATCTCCAATATCAATTAACGCACAGTCATCCCCGACCCCAAGTTTGACGCTATCAGAGTGATGCTCAAAATATCTTCGAATAATATCGAACTCGGAAGCCAATTATTGACCTCTATTGTCTATTACTTCGATTCAAATCCGTTAGCGGCATACGCTCACTAACGCCCCTCGAAAAGCCTTTGCGAAACACAATTCGGCCTAAGATTGCGGTTCACGACAACCCTTCAAATAGCGATCTAGAACGCCATTAATGTACTTGTAACCATCCGTACCACCAAACTGCTTGGCCAGTTCAACACATTCATTGATGACAACTTTAAACGGCACCTCAGATGCCTCATTGAGCTCAACCATTGCTATGAGCAAAATAGCTTTCTCTATCGGCGAAATTTGCGTCAGCGGACGGTCCAAACTTGCTTCAATGTCTCGATAGTACTCAACCGAGCGTTTGATAGCACTTTGCAAGAGATCACGAGTATAGTTCGCATCAGCTTTAGGGTATTCTTCTTCTGTTAACAAAACCTCTACGATCTGCTCAATATCTACCTGATTTACTTGCCAGTGGTACAAGCCTTTAACCGCAAGTACACGAGCATACCTTCGACTACCTCTCATAAATTTTATCCAATACGCCGACCATACCTACGGCTACATCTGCACACTCTCTGGATTTGTGCTCCATCCGCTCAAGAATTTGCTCCACATTTTCGCAAGTCAAAATTCCATTAGCAACAGGAGTGCCGTGTTCCAATTGAACCGTCAAAATCCCTCGCGCGGATTCATTGGAAACAATTTCAAAGTGATACGTCTCCCCGCGAATTACAGATCCGAGCGCTACCAAGGTGTCAAAATTACCTGTCTTCGCCATAGCATCCAAAACAACCGGAACCTCAAGAGCACCAGGTACTTCCACACTAGTAATGTCGTCTGCACTAACACCTAGAGCTATTAAATGATTAGTACATGCCAAACGCATACTATCAGCAATATCCTTGTTAAATTGAGCAATGACGATACCGACTTTTAGTCCCTCGCCGTCCCTCTCATCAAGCGTCTGTTGCTCTAAATTTTGCAAGTCCATCACTCCTTAAAATTTTTCAAGACTATGAATCTCAAATTCACATGACCTGCTTTACTCAGATATTTTCTCTTGGTAACCAACAATTTCTAAATCAAAACCAGTCATACTTGGCATACGCCTCGGTGTTGCCATTAGACGCATACGACTAACTCCTAAATCTTTCAAGATCTGAGCGCCAATTCCATAATTACGGAGATCTACCTTAGGAGTAGATTCTTGGTTAAGTTGTAAATGTCGTAGTAACGCATCGCCATCTTCGGTGCGGTGAATCAATATCAAAACGCCCTTACCAACCTCGTTGATTGTAGTCAATGCATCATCGAAGTGCCATGAATGGATTCCGCCATTTTTATCGAGTAGATCTGCGATAGAGAATGGCTCGTGAACCCGAACCAACACCTCCTCCGACTCAGTAAAGCTCCCCTTCACTAAAGCCAAATGTACCTCCTTGGAGATACGATCACGATAGGCCAACAAATTAAATGGGCCCGCCACGGTGTTAATGGGTCGCTCCAACACACGCTCGACTAACGATTCATTTTGTCCCCTGTATGAAATTAAGTCAGCAATAGTTCCTATTTTAAGCCCATGCTCACGGCTAAAATTTATTAGATCAGGCAAGCGAGCCATCTCCCCATTTTCTTTCAGAATTTCGCAGATAACCGATGTCGGTTGGAGCCCTGCCATTGATGCTAAATCGCAACCAGCCTCGGTATGACCCGCTCGCACTAAAACTCCACCTTCTTCGGCCCTCAGTGGGAAAACGTGCCCTGGCTGAACAAGATCATCAAAGGATGCATCGGGCGACGAGGCTACTTTGATTGTTTTTGCACGGTCAGCAGCGGAAATACCTGTTGTCACGCCTTCTGCTGCCTCAATAGATGCGGTGAAATTAGTACCCATTCGAGACCCGTTAGAGCCCACCATCGGTGTTAACCGTAACTGCCGACACTTATCTTCGGTCAACGTAAGGCAAATTAATCCTCGACCAAACGTAGCCATGAAATTTACGGCCTCCGCGGTTACATGCTCTGCCGCCATAACCAAGTCTCCCTCGTTCTCCCGATCCTCCTCGTCAACCAGAATGACCATTTTTCCTTGCTTTAGGTCATCAACAATTTCGGGTATCGGGCTAATATCGCTTGTCATATTCTTTCAGCACTAGTCAAGAGTTTCTCGGTATATCGGGCTAACATATCAACCTCTATGTTCACACAGACACCCGCCTTAATGAGTTTTAAATTGGTCATACTAATTGTGTGCGGCACAAGATTAAGTACAACTACATCCTCTTCATCATGATTCACAGTCAAACTCACACCGTTTAAAGTGATCGATCCTTTTTTAACTAGGTATCGATTAAGAGTCGTGGGTACTTTTACTGTGGTTTTCCAATTCCCGTCTACTTCGTCCACCGCCACGACTTCACCAATTCCATCCACATGACCGCTAACCAAATGCCCACCAATCAATGAACTTAGTGTCATTGCACGCTCCAAATTAACAACATCCCCAAGAGTTAATCCAGTCACCACATTCAGGGTCTCTGGCGAAACATCAAACTCAAGGAATCCCGCGCCAAAATGAACAACGGTCAAGCATACTCCACTGACGGCAATACTGTCCCCTAGTTTGACATCTTTGACGTCAAATTTATCGCTCGCAACACGTAACTTTGCCGCCTTCCCTGAAGCGTCGCAGGCCTCAATGATCCCTGTACACTCAACAATTCCTGTAAACATAATCAGAATCTCACTGTCACACGGAAGTCCTTACCAATAGGCGTGATATCAACGACGTTTCGCTCGAGCACTTGATCCATACTGTCGAGCTCATCAAGAAAAAACATTCCTCGCCCCTGAGCACCTAAAAATTTCGGCGCATAATAAATGATCATCTCATCAATGAGATTTTGATGCAGTAGCGCACTATGCAGATTAATACCGGCCTCAACTAACACCTCGTTAATCTGTTGGTCAGCTAACTCTACCAATAACGCATCTAAGTCGACGCGGCCCTCCGAGTCCGGCAACATCAATACGTTAACACCCTTTTGAATAAACGGATCTAACTGATCCTGCTTACTGACTGCTGTTGCAAGCGTAACTCCCGGTGTTTTAAAGAGATTCGCATCTAAAGGACTTCGAAGCCGACTGTCAACAATCACTTTCCCCGGTTGTCTATTTGTCTCAATATGCCGCACAGTCAATCTCGGATCATCTTCGACTACTGTTCCCACACCTGTCAGTACAACGCATGACTGTGCTCGCAATTTGTGAGCATCTACTCGGGACTCTTCGGACGTAATCCACTGACTTCTACCATTCTCCAAAGCGGTTTTACCATCCAGTCCAGCTGCGACTTTAACCCGCACCCAAGGTTTGCCAGATTTCATTCTTTTAAAAAAACCAACATTCAATTCTTCTGATTTTTGACTAAAAAGATCTCCCACTACAGAAATCCCGTTCGCGATCAGATGTTCTATACCTCGGCCGTCGACTAATGGATTGGGATCCTTAGCTGCAAAAACAACTCGACTGATACCAGATTTAACGATCGCTTCAACACATGGCGGTGTTTGACCAAAATGCGCACAAGGCTCTAGAGTCACATAAAGGGTTCCACCTAACGCTCGTGTACCAGCCTGTTCAAGCGCATTGACTTCAGCGTGCGCAGCGCCGCCATTAACGTGCCATCCCTCACCAACGATATGACCATCGTTAACAATGACGCACCCAACACGAGGATTCGGTGTGGTTGTATACAGTCCTCGTGCAGCTAATAACAATGCACGAGACATAAAATTTTCATCCCTAAGCGTAGTAGGTGCAAAGGTACTCACGGTTTTTGAACTTCTTTTAGGACATCTCGAAAATCTTCCTCATCCTGAAAATTCCGATAAACCGAAGCAAATCGTATGTATGCGACTTTATCTAGCTTACGCAACTCCGACATGACTAATTCACCGACACGTCGCGACTCAATCTCGCGCTCTCCGAGCGATAACAGTTGTTGAATAATCCGGTTTACGGCATCCTCAACCAGGTTAGCTGGAACAGGACGACTATGCAGCGCTCGAGAAAACCCAGTACGGATCTTTTTTTCATCGAAGTCCTCACGAGTACCATTAGATTTCACTAGCACAGGCATACGCAACTCAACGGTTTCATACGTTGTGAATCTCTTATCACAGGCCACACAACGACGGCGACGACGAATACTGTCGTTCGCCTCAGAGACTCGTGAATCTACAACTTGCGTATCTTCATAGCTACAAAACGGACATTTCATATTTCAGCTCCGTTAAAAAGTCAGTTCTTCATCAACCATAAACGGGGTAACGTTTACAAAGACTTTTAATTGCATCTTTTGTTCTGCTTATCACGGTAGTGTCCTCTGGGTGATCCAAAACATCCGCTATAAGATTAGCGGTTTCAGAAGCCTCATCTTGACCAAATCCTCTTGTTGTCAAAGCCGGAGATCCAATACGGATACCACTCGTTACAAAGGGCGATTCAGGATCATCAGGAATCGCATTTTTATTCACAGTAATGTGAGCAGATCCAAGTACATTCTCTGCTAATTTACCGGTGATTTTTTTACCCCTCAGATCAACCAAAAACATATGGCTATCGGTACCGCCTGAAACAATCCGCACACCGCGCTGCGTGAGCACATTGGCCATTGCCTTAGCGTTTGAAATTACTTGTTTTTGATAGGCAACAAATTCAGTCGTCAAGGCCTCTTTGAATGCGACCGCCTTTCCTGCGATAACGTGCATTAAAGGTCCCCCTTGATTGCCCGGGAAAATAGACGAATTGACACGCTTTTCATGTTCACTTCCGGAAAGAATAATCCCACCTCTCGGACCGCGAAGGGTCTTATGAGTTGTACTGGTAACAAAATCCGCGATACCAACTGGTGTTGGATAAACCTTCGCCGCTATTAATCCGGAGTAGTGAGCCATATCGACTAAAAAATACGCGCCGATATCCTTAGCAACTTCTGAAATACGAGCCCAATCAATGAACAGTGAATAAGCTGATGCGCCAGCAACAATCATTTTAGGCTTGTGCTTGTGAGCGAGTGCCTCCAGTTGTGCGTAATCAATAACCTCGTTCGAATCCAAACCATAACTAACGAAATTGTATATTTTGCCGCTAAAGTTTACGGGAGATCCATGCGTCAGATGCCCTCCATCGGCGAGCGACATACCAAGCACTGTATCACCTGGCTTGAGTACCGACATATAAACCGCGGCATTAGCCTGGCTACCTGAATGCGGTTGAACATTTACCGACTCAGCACCAAATAGTGTTTTAGCACGATTTATCGCCATGACTTCCACCTGATCGACGAATTCGCATCCCCCGTAATACCGCTTACCGGGATAACCTTCAGCATACTTGTTAGTGAGTAAAGATCCCTGGGCTTCCAGTACCGCGGGACTTGTATAATTTTCGGACGCAATCAATTCCACGTGATCTTCTTGTCTTTGGACCTCCAAACTCATTGCACCCCATAGTTCTGGGTCAGTGTTTTTAATACCATCTTGATAATTAAACATGCGACATCAACTACCTATAAATATAAAACGGTAATTTTATCATTGCGCGCCGCAGCATTCCTAACTTCCTTCAATCTATAGGAATAAACTCAGAAGATTAGCGACCCTTTATAAATCTTGATATGAAGTGACCAGCTTTAAACAATGAGCTACGCTACTCTCTAGATTGTTCGAAGGCGTTAAAAAAAGGTTCTAGCGAGTCTCTCTCAGCTTCCATAGCAGATTTAATTTTGCGGGTGGTGTCCTCCATATACCGAAACACAGCGCCCATCATTGGTATTGCGAGCATTTTCCAATATTTGGGTCCAGGACAAAAATCACTATCAGGGCTACAAGCAATAAATGTATATGCCTCCTTCTCTCCGGCTTTCCACGTGATCATTTCATCTGGCAGCCGTTTTGCAGCCTCTTTTTGTAACAATTCGAGTTCTTTACGCGTCTCTTCGAGACGATAATCCCAACGATCCGTAAAGGTATAGTAAAAGAGTGTTGTTTCTCCCAAATACCATTCCATTAACCCTCGTTGAATTGAACCATGCTCTGTCTTAAAATGCTCGGCAATATACGAAGCTTGCTCGCCCGTAAAATTGTTAGCGGTATACTCCGTCCAAATTGCTGTCAGCCAATCTCCAGAGGTAAACTCATCGCGCAGCACGACATCACCAATCTCTATTAAATGCTCTACAGCTTGCTCAAATTCAGGCTTATCTCGCCACCACTCTTTACCGAGCCCTCGCTCTCGACCCCACTTTAAAGCGTAGTTTTTAGCGGCTTTCACTACTTGCTGACGAACCATAAGTTCACCACCCCGCAAAATTAAAGTCGGATCATGAGCGTCCACAATCGCTTGAACTGCATCCTGCTTCAGCTTAATCATTTCCTCTTCCGAATCGAGCGACTCAGAGGATACTTGAGCAAATGCAGACAACCCAATCATGAGACATGAAAATAAGAAAAACTTACTTAAACTATTTCGCATCACCATCTACCCCCTAAGTTAACGACTAGTAGATTCACTACTCATTTTTAGTAATATTTAAACATGAGCTTCATCTACGAGCCCTTCTCGATTCTTTGACCGAGCTATTGCGTTAGGATAAACGAAAATTCCAACATTCAAAAATAAATAAAATGAATATTCTTGATTGGATTATCGATACATTCAATCTGCTGCACGTTTACAATCAAGTTTTAATTTTTAAAAGTTTACAAACCTTATGATCGCTACTCAATTAACGAAATACGGCGAGGTCCCACTACCGGAGGGAATAGTATCTCGAACGATCTCAAACAATAATGGGCTAGACATGCATATCCTCGTGTCTCGTCCGGATGAACAAAAAAGACCGTTAATCATTCTCGCTCATGGATTTCCCGAGTTAGCTTACAGCTGGAGACATATACTTCCTGCAATCGCTTCACTAGGCTATGTTGTGGTTGCTCCCGATCAACGCGGATACGGTCAAACGACAGGATGGAGTAATCGCTTCGAGGACTCAATAGAACCTTTCAACTTAGTTAACTTAGCTAGGGATATTGTCGGATTAGTTGGAGCGCTTGGCTATCATCAGGCTCAAACTATTATCGGTCATGATGCGGGCTCGTATGTTGCCGGAACTTGCGCCTTAATTAGGCCAGATATATTTCAATCTTGCGTCATGATGAGCGCGCCGTTTACTGGGACACCTCCCCTTGATCAAGATTCGACATCACGCTTGACGCGCCCGTCTTTGCTGAACTTTGAAAGTCAGCTAAACGCACTAAAGGAGCCCCGAAAACATTACCAAGTTTATTATTCTACGTCCTACGCAAACGGGGAAATGATGAACGCGTCGCAAGGACTTCATCAATTTATTAGGGCCTACTACCATCACAAAAGCGCCGATTGGCAAGATAACCAACCCGTCAAACTTACTTCATGGGACGCCGAAATCATGGCGCAAATGCCGACCTATTACATTATGAATAAGAACGACACAATGCCAGAGACAGTTGCGCCTCATATGCCGTCTGAAAATCAGATTAAAGATTGTCATTGGCTGACCAATGAAGAACTTGCTGTCTACGTCTCGGAATACAACAGAAATACCTTTCAAGGCGGACTCCAGTGGTATCGGTGCTCCGTTGAAGGCGTAAATCAAAAAGCAATGTCGCTCTTTGCAGGCTGTCGGATAACAGTGCCATCGCTCTTTTTGTCTGGAAAAAAAGACTGGGGTATCTATCAAACGCCAGGAGCCATAGAATGCATGCGCGACCAAGTTTGTACGTCAATGAAAGATATAGTACTGATTGATAATGCCGGCCACTGGGTTCAACAAGAGCAAAGCCAAGCTGTCATCGATACCCTTTCTGACTTTCTAGGAATAATATAAGCATGTCATTTATTCATTACCAAGTATCAATGGAGGAGGCTTATGCACACCTCTTCAACGTCACATGCCTCGTGGAGGCTCGTCATCATGAGGAGCTTGTCATATCTTTACCTGCGTGGATACCAGGTTCTTACCTAATCAGAGATTTTGCAAAAAATATAGTGCAGATAAAAGCATTCTGTGATGGTAAAGAACTCGAAATGAAAAAACTCGATAAAGATTCTTGGTCACTTCAGACCAGCAGTAAACCAATTACAATTTACTACCAAGTTTACGCCCGAGATCAGTCTGTGAGAACAGCATTTATTGATCAATTTAGAGCATTTTTTAATGGTACGAGTTTGTTTTTAAGAATTCACGGTTTGGAGTCAACAGACCATACAGTAAATATTTCAAAACCAAGATGGCTAGACGACAATACAAACTGGAAGGTGGCGACTTCGATGACCCGAAGTCATGTGGATCAGTTTGGTTTCGGAGATTATACAAATACGTCTTATGATGCCCTGATTGATCACCCTTTTGAAATCAGTGAATTTATTAAATCTTCATTTATGGTTCAAGGAGTGCGTCATGACGTCATCGTCGTTGGATGTCCTTACGCAAATATTCGTAGGATCTGTGGAGATCTAAAATTAATCGTTGAGACGCAGGTTAAATTCTGGGGAGAGCTTCCTATCGATCGATATACCTTCTTGATTAATGCAGTTAGCGACGGATATGGCGGGCTTGAACACTCACACTCAACTGC
>CAJQIK010000081.1 GCA_905478365.1 uncultured Burkholderiales Genera incertae sedis bacterium | reverse complement strand
ACTGGCAATAAAAATTCAACGCTGGCTGATTTAGCGGATCTCACGCTCGAATGCCGAGTATCTCATGAAGCCTGCCCACTTGGATTAGCACCAACATCGAGTACTACAGCCACTCTAGCTCTGGGAGACGCGCTTGCGATCGCGTTGCTGCGTGCCAAAGGCTTTACAGAAACAGATTTCGCCCGGTCACATCCGGGCGGCTCCCTTGGCAGACGGTTACTAACACGAGTTAGTGATCTTATGAAAATTGGTGATGAATTTCCGAAAATCACACCAGACGCTAATATTCAGGAGGCTATCGTCGAAATAACGTCTAAAAAACTTGGGATGACCGCAGTTATGGATAACGAAAAGCTCGTAGGAATCATAACGGATGGCGACCTTCGAAGAGTTTTTCAAAAAACAAAATCACTTGAAAATATACTGGCCCGAGACGTGATGAGCCTCCAACCTCGAACTATTCAACACAATGCCCTGGCAGCAGAGGCTCTTCAAGTGATGGAAAACTCCAGTGTTAACCAATTGATAGTTACAAACGAATTGGGGAAACCCTTTGGAGCATTGGGAATGCACGACTTACTCAAAGCAAAAATTCTATGAAAGAAGAACTAGCAGAAAAATTTAAAATAATTGAAGCAGTTCTATTTGACGTGGATGGCGTCATGACGGACGGAAAAATTTATTGCTCTGACAGTGGAGAGGCGCTTAAGGTATTCGATGCCGCGGATGGCCTGGGAATTAAATTGTTGAGAGATTTCAACATAATTACAGGCGTAATTAGCGGGAGGGACTCCAAGGCACTCCGGTTTCGCTTAAGGGAATTAAACATTCAACACCTCTATCTAGGTGCTGCTGATAAACTTATTTTCTTTAATCAATTCCTAGACCAGGTCAAACTCGCTCCAGAACAAGTAGCATTCATAGGCGATGATTTACCCGACTTACCAATATTGAGCCGTTGCGGCTTGGCTGTTTCACCGAGCAATGGGTGTAACGAAGTCCGCTCAATGGCGGATTACGTAACACAGCGTCAAGGCGGTGAGGGATCAATTCGCGAAGTCGTCGAACTCATTCTTAAGTCAAAAGGCTTATGGGAAGATTACATTAAAGGCGCTTGCTAGTGCAAAAACTGTTTAATAAGGCCTTTCTTTTAGCTCTACTCTCATTGCTTACCTTGACATCGTGGTGGGCACATAACGTCTCGTTATTTTCATCTCAAAATACAATTACTTCCAAAGAAGCGCCCAAGTTCTTTCTTAGCGAGGTTACCGCCAAAAGATTCAACGCGGAAGGACATGAAAAATCAATACTAGAATTTGACTCGGTCATCAGTTCTTCTAAGGAAAAAACAGAACTCGTCAGGCCACGCCTTATTTTTCATGAATCGTCCTCATCAAATTTCACCGTCACGGCGGACGCAGGCATCACCGAAGATAATGAGACTATAAGTTTATTGGGAAATGTGACGGTTCAGCTTATTAATGCGTCCACCTACGCAGATACGAGTGTTGGGACAGATTTCGCGATCGTCGATATTCCTTTGGAAATAGTAAAAACAACACATAAAACGACAGTAACGCGTAATTCCTTGGTCGGCTTTTCTGACGGATTCATATATGATGCTAAGAATGGACTCCTCAATTTATTATCCGAAGTCACACTAACGTACGATGATTAACAAGACTCGACTACCAACCAAAAAATTGAATCTAGCAGGTTCTCTTTTAACCTTATCTCTCATATTCTTTCCGGGTCAAGTCTTCGGCGAGAAAGCGGATAGAGAAAAGCCAATCAACATCGAAGCGGACAGTGCTCATATGGATGACAAAACGAGTACCGCCATCTTTGAGGGTAATGTTGTGTTAACTCAAGGAACCCTTCTCATCAAAGCTGACACACTAACGGTACTGCAAGAAAATGATGAATTCAAGCAAGGTATTGCGTTAGGGGAGAGCGCTTACTTCAGACAAAAGCGAGAGGGGTACGAGGATTACATCGAGGGAGAAGCTCACCGAATCGAGTTTGATGCATTAACGGACCAGCTAACAATGATCATTAACGCAAAGCTATGGCGCGAGGGCGACGAGGTTCAGGGGGATTTCATACACTACGATGCCGCCACTGAAACGTTTACAGTCAAAGGAAGCGGACAAACTGATGGCTCACAAAACAACCCTGGCGGAAGGGTCAAGGCAATAATACAACCGAAATCTGCTGTAACGCCGTGATAACAGTCGATTTTAAAAGACCTAAAGTCTAGCCCAAATGCATAACTCCTGGCTCGTGTGAATATGCTCAAAGCCTCAAAACTTAACAAAAAATATCGCTCTAAAACCGTAGTCAATGATGTCTCCATCGAACTCACACGCGGAGAAGTTATTGGATTACTCGGTCCTAATGGCGCTGGTAAGACTACAACATTTTATATGATAGTCGGCATCACGCCTTGCTCGAACGGTAGCCTGACTCTCGATGGAAAAGATATTACGCACTTCCCGATTCATCAACGAGCCGAGTTAGGAATTAGTTACCTACCGCAAGAAACCTCAATATTTAGAAAACTAAATGCGGAGGAAAATATTAGAGCGATTCTTGAGTTGCAAAAAGGCGTTGACGTCAATGAGCGCTTAGAGCAATTACTTGAAGATCTAAGCATAACGCACCTAAGAAAGAATTCTGCAGCCTCTCTGTCTGGGGGGGAACGAAGAAGAGTTGAAATCGCACGAGCCCTCGCAAATGATCCGAGTTATATATTGCTGGACGAACCCTTTGCCGGAGTTGATCCGCTCGCCGTTCTAGACATTAAAGAAATTATTCGGTACTTAGTGAAACAAAAAATAGGAGTCATAATCACCGACCATAACGTGAGGGAAACACTGGACATTTGCGATCGTGCTTATATCGTCAATGAAGGCGCGGTACTCGCAAGTGGCTCTCCCGATGACATCATAAAAAATCCGTCGGTGCGCAAAGTATACTTAGGTGACCACTTCAAATTATGAAAAACACCGCTATCGGCTTTACTGCTAAGCGACGTTACTATGAGACAGCAACTAGTCACTAGACAAACACAGAATCTAACCTTAACCCCTGAATTAAGACAATCGCTTCGGTTCTTGGGTTTGGCGACCAATGAACTTATAGAGGAGCTAAAAGACATAGCCCTTGAAAATCCACTGATCGATCTTGAAGAGGCGCCCAAATCAGGCTCAGAAAACCCCGAGACAGTTGCGGGAGAAGGGACCGCCAGCTTGGAGCAATCAACGTATTCTGAAACGGCAGCGCTACCTGATTACACGACCCACAAAATGTCATCATCGGGTGGCAATGAGTTTACTTATGATGGCTCTAATTCGGAACATATGGCAATACACCTCAACTTCAGGGATCATTTAAAAGAACAACTTATATCGAACAACACATCAAATGAGGATCGGGAATTTTGCGCTTATCTCATCGATTGTGTGGACGAGGGTGGTTTTTTGAAAGAGTCATTTGAGGACTTACAACCTAACTTCCCTAGAGACAAGGATTGGGACTACAGAGATTTTGAAAGGTGTAGATCGATATTAAAAAACCTTGAACCAACCGGCGTCGGTTCAAAAGACCTAGTTGAACATTTACGCTTACAGGTAGAAAAGACAGAAGCAAAACCCATTATTAAAAATATTTCTCATACAATCTTGACCCAGCACCTAAATTTACTAGCTAGTTTTAACTATAAAAAATTAGCACAAACTCTGAGATGCAAATTTGAAGAAGCAGAAGCAGCAGCAAAACTTATATCCAATTTAAGTCCGAAGCCTGTTAGCGGAGAATGGGGAGATCCAGCGAAATATGTAAAACCGGACTTGATTGCGGAAAAATTCAACACAAAATGGTCAATACGACTAAATCACGAACATATCCCCAAAATTGGGGTTAATCAAGAATATGCCAATCTAATTCAACACGGGAAAACAGGAGAGACGAATCCACTTAGAAGCTATTTGAAGCAGGCGAGAAATATACAGCGCAGCATTAACCAGAGACACGAGACGTTACTGATCGTCGCTAAAGAAATATTTAAGGTACAAATTGAATTTTTAGAAAATGGGCCGAAGGGGCTTATTCCGTTAAATCTACAGGCTATTTCTGAGGCGGCCGAACTTCACGAGTCAACAATTTCCAGAGCCACTTCTGGAAAATACATCAGCACCCCAAGAGGAACTTTTGAACTAAAGTATTTCTTCAGTAACGCAATTGGGGATATGGGAGAAACATCCTCCACCCACGTGAAAGACGTCATCAGAAAAATGATTCGCTCCGAAGACCCCAAAAAACCTCTATCCGATAGCAAAATTCAAAGGCTCCTCTCCGCGACAGGCATTGAAATTGCCAGACGGACGGTAGCTAAATACCGGGAAAATCAAAAAATTCTTCCGTCACAATTGCGAAAGAAGATCTGATCGTATGTCTACCAATATCAGCTTAATTAAACTGTTTGAAGAGGTCGAAGTCCTGCTCGACATTAAAATTTCTAGCAAAAAACGATTATTTGAAGAAATTGGGCTATGCATTGAAGAAAAATATGGTGTGCCTCGGGCTGAAACATTTGATGCCCTATTTGCCCGCGAGAAACTAGGGTCTACAAATATCGGACACGGTATCGCACTACCCCATGGCAGGCTTAAGCAGCTGAAGCGATTTGTGGGCGTTTTCGCTCGACTTGAGGAACCGATTCAATTCGAATCGGGAGACAGTAAGCCCGTTCAAATGGTTTTCGTATTGTTAACACCCAAGGTGAAGCAACAGAATCAACATTTAGCATACCTCGCTCATTTTGCACGTGTGTTTAGCGAACAGAGCGTGCGAAATGAACTACTAAAAGCTACCGGGGAAACGGAAGTACGAGCCCTATTGGAGAAATAAATGTCGGCAATCTCTGTACACAAGCTGGTTGATGATAATACGGAAGCTTTAAATCTTAAATGGGAAATAAAATACGAAGATGACGATCGCTCAATCGATTCAAAAATTGTAAACTCTTCGACAAATGGTTTAATCGGGCACTTAAATCTGATACACCCTAACTGGATTCAAATTTTTAGTCGAACAGAGGCGGCACACTTTAAAGATACTCCTATTGATTCTCAAAACGACTCACTCGAAAAAATAACCGACAACACAGCTTGCTTCATCATATCGGATGGGGAGAAATGTCCTCGGTCGATCTTAGAGATTGCCAAAACTCATAATATTCCTGTCCTTGTATCGCCCTTACCAAGCCTGCAGATTATTTGGGTACTCAGAACATATTTGGGCAGAGCCCTAGCAGATTATGTCACGCACCACGGCGTTCTTTTGGATGTATTAGGAGTCGGCGTCATGATTACCGGGGACAGCGGAGTAGGTAAAAGCGAATTAGCCCTTGAGTTAATATCTCGAGGATCTGGGCTCGTGGCCGATGACGTCGTCGAACTTTTTCACATTGCGCCTAAAACTCTCGAAGGTAGAAGTCCAGAGCT
>CAJQIK010000080.1 GCA_905478365.1 uncultured Burkholderiales Genera incertae sedis bacterium | reverse complement strand
ATTTTGTCTGTACTTTTGCTTGGTCGGCTATTTTATTTGCAGATAATAAAGACGGATTATTATCAACTTCGGGCTGAAAATAATCGTATTAATGTCTCCCCAGTCCTTCCAAATCGAGGGTTGGTTTATGATAAAAATGGCCATGTTCTAGCAAAGAATTATTCTTCTTACGCATTGGAATTTCAGGCCAAGAGCATAGATGACCTTGGGAAAGTGCTTGATACTTTGAGTGATCTAGTAAAGATCTCTGTTGAGGAACGAGTTCGAATCGAAAAAGCGATGCAAAAAGCTGGTCGATTCTCCAACATCATTATTAGGGATGATTTAAGCGAGGATGAGATCGCACGATTTACTGCTAACGCATATCGATTTCCGGATATAAAACTTAGTGCTCAGCTCTATAGAGAGTATCCCCATAGTGAGTTGACGTCACATTTGTTGGGTTATGTTAGGCGTGTCAGTGAGGCAGATCTTGACCGTCTCACGGAGAAAGGATTGAGAGCGCGGTATATCAATTCTGATTGGATTGGGAAACGAGGAATTGAGGCTTTTTATGAATCTAAACTTAGAGGACAACTAGGACTTAATCATGTTGAGGTCGATTCTCGGGGTACAGAGCTTCGGGTGCTCGATCGGCAGCATCCAGTTGGAGGGGAGGACGTTTTCCTGACTATTGATCTCGCGCTGCAAAAGACTGCATTTGAAGCGTTAGGGAATCAAAATGGCGCATTGGTTGCGCTGGATCCAAATGATGGAAGCGTTTTAGCCTTTGTGTCCAAACCTGGCTATGACCCTAGTCTATTCGTTCGAGGATTTGATGAGTTTACTTGGCGCCAAATTCGAGATTCTGCAGACCGACCTTTGGTCAACCGGGCAAGTGATGGAGTTTATCCGCCGGGTTCAACACTTAAGCCGTTCATTGCTATTGCGGGCTTAGAAGAGAATGTTAGAACCCCTGAGTGGTCAATGTGGGATCCAGGATTTTTCTCTTTGCCTGGTAGCCAGTATAAATTTAGAGATTGGAAAAAGGGGGGGCATGGTGAGGTAAATTTGCACAAGGCCATTGTTGAGTCGGTTGATACCTATTTTTATAAGCTTGCCCACGAGTTAGAGATTGAAAAGATTCACAAATATTTGGATCAATTTGGGTTTGGATCAAAAACGGGAATTGATTTACCAAGGGAATCAACCGGTGTTGCGCCTTCTAAAGAATGGAAGAGACGACGGTTTGGAATGCCTTGGTACCGAGGGGATACAATATCCGTGGGCATTGGTCAGGGCTATAATTTAGTTACGCCTTTGCAACTCGCTGTTGCGACAGCAGCATTAGCCAATGGTCATGCATTGGTGCAGCCCGTCTTATCTCGATCAGGGATGCATCCACCGTCAATGTCGATTCTGGATGGTCCGCCGTTAACCCCCAGTCAGCCCTTAATGTTGTCTAAAAAACATATTCGCGTTTTGCAAAAAGCGATGGAGGATGTGATGAAGCCGGGTGGGACTGCTGCTGGGGCTGGGCGGGGCGCAGCTTATCCGATAGCGGGCAAAACTGGGACGGCACAAGTGTTTAGCCTAAGGGGCGCAGAATATGACGAGGAATCTCTTGCAAAAAAGCTGCAAGATCACGCTCTTTTTATTGGTTATGCTCCCGCCCACCAACCAACAATTGCGCTGGCTGTTGTAGTTGAAAACGGTGGTGGGGGCGGCAGTGTTGCGGCCCCAATTGCACGAAAGGTTTTCGATGCATATTTTGATGCTCGGCCATGAACTTGTTTGACCACCGATCCTGAAGGAGCATAGTCATTTTTTTACGTATTAAAAATGAGTTCGCTAAAACGCTTGATTGGCCTCTTTTGTGCGTGGTGCTCGCGCTCTTCCTGGTAAGCCTTTGCGTTCTTTTTAGTTCCTCTCAGGGTGATATGAATAAAGTCGTGGCTCAGACTAAACATTTTGGTGTGGCGCTTATTCTGATGTGGGCAGTTGCGAAAATACCGTTGGGCTATCTTAGTCGTTTAGCCCTGCCCGTATACATAGTAGCAATGGTCTTGCTGGTATTAACAGCGTTGATAGGTGACCAAGCTAAGGGAGCGCAACGGTGGCTTGATCTTCAAGTCATACGTATTCAACCGTCAGAATTAATGAAAATCGCGTTGCCCTTAATGCTCGCTTGGTATTTCGATCGTTATGAACGAGTCTTAAACCTAAAGCATTACTTTATCGCGGCTATACTAATGGTGGCCCCGGTGATATTAATTCTAAAGCAACCAGATTTAGGGACTTCAATATTGGTTCTCGCTTCGGGTTTTTTTGTCCTTTTCTTTGCAGGAATGTCGCTGAGGGTGCTTGGTTTTATTGCGACAATCTCTGTTTTAGTTATGCCGTTCGCATGGAGCATGCTCGAGCCGTATCAACAAACGCGCGTTCTCACGCTGTTGAACCCTGCGTCTGACCCTTTAGGGGCGGGGTACCATACAATCCAGTCAACGATCGCGATCGGATCTGGCGGATTTTGGGGTAAAGGCTGGATGGAGGGGACTCAATCCCAACTAAATTTTCTACCCGAAGGAACTACGGATTTTGTGTTTGCAGTCTTGGGTGAGGAATTTGGGTTTATAGGTGTACTAATTATTTTTTTAGCTTACCTTGTATTGGTTTGGAGAGGATTGCAAATTGCTACGCGAGCCCCCAATGTTTTTAGTCGGTTATCTGGGGCATCAATCACTCTGACACTCTTTATTTATGCGTTTGTTAATGTCGGCATGGTTATCGGATTGCTACCTATTGTAGGAGTCCCACTGCCTCTAATCTCATTTGGCGGATCCTCTGCCGTAACAGTTTTAATAGGGATTGGTATCTTGATGAATTTCCGAGCAAATCGTCGTCTTATACAAACGTAGAATCATCTTTTTTCTACCGCGTACAATATTACTTTTTGATTTTTACGTAATTTGAGCAAGGGTTTCTAATGAACACTTTAATTTGCGGTTCTATCGCTTACGATTCTATTATGCTTTTTGAGGATCGGTTTAAAAACCACATCATTTCTGATCAACTTCATAACTTGAATGTTGCCTTTTTGGTTCCACACATGCGGCGAGAGTATGGTGGATGTGCGGGTAATATAGCGTATAGCTTGCATTTGCTGGGGGGTACACCATTAGTGATGGCAACGGTTGGGCAAGATCACGCCCCCTATACCGATCGCATGCGACGAAAAGGTTTATCAACAGAGCACGTTTCTGTTATCCCCGATGCGTTTACCGCTCAAGCGTTCATCACCACCGATCTAGATGATAATCAGATTACAGCGTTTCACCCTGGCGCGATGAGTTCATCTCACCAGAATCATATTGCAGATGCCCAAGATGTTAGCCTGGGTATCGTCGCCCCGGATGGTCGTGATGGCATGATTCAGCACGCACAGGAATTTCATGACGCTGGAATTCCGTTTGTTTTTGACCCTGGACAGGGCTTGCCCATGTTTGATCGAGAGGAGCTATTAAACTTTATCGATTTAGCGGAATATGCAGCAATGAATGAGTACGAGGCAAAAATGCTAGAAGAAAAAACAGGCCAGACACTTTCTTCTATCGCTAAGTGTGTGACAGCACTGATTGTCACGCGTGGTGGTGAGGGATCTAGCATCTATACGGATGAAAAAATATTAGATATTCCAACCGTGACCGCAAAAGAAGTTATCGATCCAACTGGATGCGGTGATTCGTATCGGTCAGGACTTCTCTACGGGATTCAGGCTGGATTAGATTGGCAGACTACCGGACGTCTCGCTTCGTTATTAGGTGCTATTAAGATTGCAAGTCAGGGGCCACAGAACCACCAATTTGATAGAACTTACATTGAAGCCGCATTCAAAGAGAACTTCGATCGGGTGCTCGAGTGGTAATTTATCGGTCTTGATTAGGCGTCTGCGTGATTTCCCGAGTATCCAAGCAGTATGCCGTCAGTGGCCCTCCCCATATGCATCCCGAGTCCAGGGATGCTAAGTTGGATTTTAGGTGTACACCAAGCGCAGACCAGTGACCACAAATTAGCGTTACATCTTCGGACCGTTCTGCAGGAAGATCAAACCAGGCTGCGGAGAACTCGGGTATGGTCTCGTAAGGTCCTTTGTAGGAAAAATGCATGTGGCCTGTTTTTTTATCGCATACTCTCATTCGTGTGAATGCATTTAATATTACGCGGTACCGTTCCCCGCCCGTCAGTTCCTCGGACCAGTAACTAGGTTTACTGCCCCTCATATTTGCTAAGAGGTCAACATAGCGATCACTCTGCAGTAGAGCCTCAATTTCCGATGAGAGCGCTTTTGCTTTTGTGAAATCCCATGCTGGAAGTATTCCAGCGTGCACCATCGCATACTTACCATCTTTGAAAAAAAGCGGTTGTTGACGAAGCCACTTTAGTAAGTCGTGCCGATCTGATGCATTGAGAATATCGTGGATGGAGTCGTCCGCCCTCATGGTCCCGACACCACAGGCTACAGCAAGCAAATGTAGGTCGTGATTCCCAAGCACGATCCTTACTGATTCTTTGATGCTGTAAACGTATCTCAGTACCTTTAAAGAGTCGGGGCCGCGGTTAACGAGGTCTCCGGCAAGCCAAAGTTGGTCTACGTCGGGGTTAAATTCGAGTGTTTCTAGCAGCGCTAAGAGTGTTTTCGCACAACCTTGGATGTCACCAATCGCGTAGGTTGCCATGAAAAATTAACAATACGCGGCTTTTACTGAAGTGTTGACAGCATAAAATCGACCGCCGCCTTAATATCGTCATCAGATGCGTTTGTTGCCCCCCCTCTCGCGGGCATCAGATTTTTCCCTTTGATGACGCTTTGATAAAGGACATCATTTCCTAGTTCCAGGCGAGCGCCCCAGACTGTTTGGTCCCCTGTCTTGGGCGCGCCCGCAATACCCGCAGCATGGCATGCCTGACATACGGTGTTGTACAAAGATTCCCCTGGGTCCGCGACAGCAATTGCGCTATCCGACGCTGCCTTATTTACACTTTGAGTCGATGCGTTACCGTTTAGCACCTGCATTCTTTCAGCGATAGCGGCGTCGCTCATTGCAGAACTATTTGGGTCAGCATTTATACCGCTTGTGATAAATTGGACCACTAGTAAAATAACTGTCAGTGGGACGGCAAAGGCGAGTAGGACAACAATAACGAGTTGTTTTGGGGTGCTAATCAAGGGGTGCTCCTATAATCAAGAATGTTAAAACTGATTGCGCTTAGGTCAGCTGGCTAGCGACATTTGTATTGTTTTGCATAGCTGAGATTATAAGCGAAATTCCTTTAAAACTTTTTATGGGTGTGCGGATTTTTTTTCAGTAAAGCGGGGCTAGGACCAGTCAAAACCTCTGAAAGTTTCGCGGTTAATGGAGACCTAGTATGGAAGGTGCATCTTTATTTGGCTTATTTGTAATTAGTTTTTTATCGGCTACTGTGTTGCCAGGAAGTTCCGAGGTGGTTTTTATAACGATGTTGCTTCATGAAACCGCATCGACTTGGATGACGCTATGGGTCGCCACAGTTGGTAACACACTCGGCGGAATTACGACATTTTTTCTAGGCCGATTTTTACCAACTCGTCGATTACCAAGCGCGCGGCTATTGTCGAATGTCCAACGCTGGGGCGGCCTTTCTCTTCTAATTTCTTGGGTTCCATTGCTTGGCGATGCCGTTTGTTTAGCCGCTGGTTGGCTAAGAACCCACCTAATGTTATCTATTGTTTGTATTGCCATCGGGAAATTTTTCAGGTACTGGTTGCTAATGTGGGGTCTCAGTTAGCATGACGTTACGTTTGTTATTGAGATTTTGTCTCTGTGAAAAGAAAGTTTGTTGATGAAGCTTGAGTCCCCCGAGTATTGTTCTCTTTGTAATCCTGAGCGCGAGCGTATCTTATGGAAAAATGATTTTGTTAGGGTGATCTCAGTGAGCGATGACGCATACCCAGTTTTTTGCCGTGTCATTACAAATCAACACTGGGTCGAATTTTCGGATTTGTCTCCTGTCGATCGAGAGCAGATTATGCATGTTGTTTATTCAGTCGAAAAAGAAATGCGTATATTACTGAGCCCTACCAAAGTAAATATCGCTTCTTTCGGTAACTTAGTGCCACATCTTCATTGGCACGTGATCCCCCGTTTTCAAGGAGATCCACATTATCCGAATCCGATCTGGGGTGATTTGACCGGCGGTAGGCCGGTTAGCCCGCCGAGCGGATTTTGGGAGATTTTTGGAGACTCGCTGAGAGCGTATTTAGATAACGACCGGATTTAAGCAGGCAATTCAAGGCTTTACTACGGTGCAATTGTATCTCTCGGAAATTGGACGGAAAACTGGCTCCCATTATTCGGTTCGCTAGTGATTTCTAGTTGCGCATTATGACGATTAAGAACGTGTTTTACGATAGCCAAACCAAGGCCTGTACCTCCGGTTTCTTGTGATCGACTTTTGTCAACGCGGTAGAACCGCTCTGTTAGTCTGCTGAGGTGTTCCGGAGCAATACCTACTCCTTGATCTAGGCATGAAAAGACTGGTTCGTTGTCTGTCAGAGACCATCTGATGGAAATTTTACCGCCGTCAGGGGAGTAACGCACCGCATTACTCACTAAGTTGGATAGCGCGCTCCTGATCTCCTCCTCGGACCCAAGGATATTAAGATCGGAAGATGCTTGTACGTCAATATCATGTTTGTTCGCCGATAACGCCCTTGCTTCTTCGCTGATGTTCTTAATCAGTGAAGACATGTTCACGACCTCCTTTTCTGGAGAGTCAGAGGTCTCGAGTCTAGACAGGGCCAAAAGATCAGTGATGAGCCGATTCATTCGATGACTTTGATCGGACATTAGCTTTACCCCTCGCGATAAAAGCTCTGGGTTGTCGGCAGGATTGTCTTCGAACGTTTCTAGAAATCCTTGTATTACCGTAAGGGGAGTGCGTAGCTCATGGGAGATATTTGCTACAAAGTCGCGCCTCGTGACCTCGAGTTGTTCTCGCTCTGTAATGTCTCTCGCGAGCAATAGCGCTTGTGCGTCGCCGAACGGAATTATTTGTATTGAGACTAGGCGATCGACGCCCGTTCTGGGTAAACGAAGGTTTAAGGAAGCCTCCGCATCAGGGCTACGCATGAAAGCTCGAAATGAGGGCTGTCGGAGTAGGTAATCAATTTGAACCCCTTGGTCACGGTTCAGTGTTAACTGAAAATATTCTTCTGCTTTTGTGTTGCACCACTCAATCTGCCGTGAATTATTTAATAAAATTACAGCGTCCGGTAACGCGCGAGCAGCTTGTTCAAAACGGTCAAGCGCCCGGTTGAGCTCAGATTCTGAGAGGCGTTGGTGTTTTTGAATTTTAATAAAACTTTTAAATACTCGCTCCCAACCGGGACTCAAGGTAGGTAGCGCGCCTCTACTTGGTGAATTGAGCCAGTTGTCGAAAACAGAAAGCTTTTGTCGTTCTGACCACAATAAAATAAAAAGCCAAACACATAAGGTTAATAAACCGACCCGCTCACCCCAGATTAAAGTAAAAAAGCCGGCGATTAAGACGGGAAAATATAGCGTTAAGAGGGCGTTGATCCAATGTCGCAAAAGTGAAGATTACCCATTCGTAAGGTGACATTCGAATGGTATCAAATTCGAAACCCCATGACTTACGGCTTAGAAAAGCGATACCCTGCCCCTCGAACAGTCTGGATGTAATTGTCATGCCCGGTCTTTTCGAGTGCTTGCCTTAATCTACGAATATGAACATCCACCGTTCGCTCTTCTACAAAGACATGGTCTCCCCAGACATGGTCCAACAGCTGGGTACGCGTGTGTACGCGCTCTTTATGAGTTATAAAAAAATGAAGTAGTCGAAATTCAGATGGCCCCATGGCCAGAGGCTGTCCATTGCCCGTTACCCGATGCGTGACTGGGTCGACTTGAAGTCCGTTGGACTCTACAATATCGTCTGTTAAATGAGGTGTGCGGCGACGCAATACAGCCTTGATTCGGGCTACAAGTTCTTTGGGAGAAAATGGCTTGGTAATGTAGTCGTCTGCTCCTTTGTCTAGGCCTGTCAGTTTGTCATCTTCATCGGCTTTTGCAGTGAGCATGATGACGGGAATAGATTGAGTTCGTTTATTTGATCGGACTCGTTTAATTAAGTCGATACCGCTTAATCCAGGTAGCATCCAATCGATGAGTGCTAAATCTGGAATTGCTTGGTCAATCAATTGAACTGCCTCCTCAACGGAGTTTGCGCGGAGTGTTTTATGACCACTTCGTTTAAGTGTGACCTCGATGAGTTCCGCGATAGCTGGCTCATCTTCAACAATAAGAATAGTACCGGCCATTGAATTGTTCGTTATAGTTAGTGAGTAATTTGATTATATTATGACTAATTTGTTACAGAAGCATTACCGTTAAGAGGCAACCTTGAATACAAAACCCCCTATTGATTCTTTAATTCCTACGGATATCGTGCATCATCAAAAAACTCGTTCGCTTGAGATCGAGTTTAATAACGGTGATAAATTTCTTCTGACTTGTGAATACTTGCGAGTTTTTTCACCTTCAGCGGAGGTTCGTGGCCACGGTCCTGGACAAGAGGTGCTTCAGATTGGAAAGCAAGACGTCAACATTAGACATATAGAAGCTGTTGGGCATTATGCGCTGAAGCTTACATTCACCGACGGTCACGATACTGGTATTTATTCTTGGGATTATTTATGGTCTCTAGGAAATGAATATGAACCAAATTGGTCAGATTACTTAGAGCGGCTGAAAAAAAATGGAGCAACCCGTGGATAAATTGCACATTAAAGGCTCGACTCAAGCACATGGTGACCGATCTAAAATTACTCACTTCGGGTATCAAGAGGTTCCTGAGTCGGAGAAGAGTAAACGAGTTGACCAAGTCTTTAGTTCCGTTGCCAGTCAGTATGATGTGATGAATGATCTCATGTCGGTGGGATTACACCGTTTGTGGAAACGGTTTGCTGTTCAATTGTCCGGAGTTAAAACGGGGTCACGCGTATTAGATATAGCGGGCGGCACTGGAGACTTATCAAAATTGTTCTTGGACAAAATCGGTCCAGAAGGCGAATTATGGTTAACCGACATCAACATAGAAATGTTGAGTGTAGGGCGAGACCGGATGATTGATGCGGGGAAATTACTCCCTGTTTGTCAATGTGATGCTGAGTCCCTGCCTTATCCAGATGACTATTTTGATTGCGTCACTGTAGCTTTTGGTTTGAGAAATATGACACATAAAACCCGGGCTCTAAAGGAGATGTATCGAGTGACCCGTCGTGGTGGGAGGATCATAGTGCTCGAGTTTTCAAAGGTGTGGAAGCCCTTAGAGAAGCTATACGATATTTATTCTTTTAAATTAATTCCTTTGATGGGACGGCTCGTTGCTCGGGATGAGGACAGTTATCGCTATCTCGCAGAGTCTATTCGTATGCATCCAGGTCAAGAGGAATTAGCAAACATGTTTCGGGAATCGGGGTTTGAGCGGGTTGAGTATTTCAACCTCTCGGCGGGAGTCGTTGCAGTCCATCGTGGCTTTAAGGTGTAATTATGCTGCCATTAATGATGATTTTACGTTTTCTGAGGCACGTCCTCACCGGTTCCCCAGGTGCTCGCGAAGCGCTCGAAAAACATAGTAGAAAAGTTATTTGTGTGGAGGCACCGTTGGGTCCGATTGTTGTGTACATCACTGATGATGGCTTTGTTGAGCCTTACACCGGGGGTGACCAACCCAGCTTGATTATAAAAGTGACTCCAGATGTGGCGCTAAATTGGCTCAAAGAAGGTGAAATTGCTTCGAAAGGTGTGCGTATCGAAGGTGATGCTCAGTTTGCATCTGACCTATCGCGGATTATTGGGATGCTTGACTGGGATTACGAAGAAGATATGGCTAAGATTTTTGGTGATGTTATTGCGCATCGATTAGGCGAGATGCTACGAGGGTTTGGTCGTTGGATGAGTGGCGCCCGCGAGTCTATGAAATCGTCCGTGAGTGACTATCTAAGCGAGGAATCTCGGCTATTAGTAACTCCGGTAGGAGTTGAGATGTTTACCCGTGGAGTAGATGAGGTATCGGACGGAGTTAACCGACTTGAGAAACGAGTAAGTGAGATGACCCGCATGAGACGAGACAGTTAGGAATATATCGACCGATGAAGTTTTTTCGCGCTTTATATATATTTGGAGTAGCCATACAGTTTGGTCTGGATGAGTTCGCATCATCCACTCGCTCTTTACGAGGTTTGAGACTATTAGTTCGAACCGTATTTTTCAAACGTAATTTAACTAGCCCGAGGGGTGAGAGGTTGCGTTTGGCGCTTCAAAAACTGGGCCCCATTTTCGTGAAGTTTGGTCAAGTGTTATCGACAAGACGGGACATGATTCCACTTGACATCGCAGATCAATTAGCTTTGTTGCAAGACCGTGTCGAACCATTTTCATCAACAAAAGTTTCTGAAATCATTGACCAATCATTTGCTGGTGGGATTCAGGATGTTTTTCGTGATTTTGACCTGGTACCAGTGGCAAGTGCCTCTGTTGCGCAAGTTCATTTTGGCGTACTGCTCGACGGCAGAGAAGTTGCCGTTAAGGTGCTTCGTCCAAACATTATGCGCGTTATCAATCGCGATATTGCCTTATTGGACTGGTTTGCATGGGTACTTGCGAGAATACTCCCGGACGGCAAACGGCTTAAGCCAAGAGAGGTCGTATCTGAGTTTCGAAGGCACCTGAATGATGAGTTAGATTTGATGCGTGAGGCTGCAAATGGTAGCCAACTTCGCCGAAATTTTATTGGTTCATCTCACTTAGTAGTTCCAGAAATATATTGGGATTACTGTCGTAAGAACGTAATGGTGATGGAACGGATGTCGGGTATTCCCGTCGGAAAAATAGATGAGTTGCGAGCTAATAAGATTAATTTAGAAAAGCTCGCAGCATCCGGCGTTGAGATATTCTTTACGCAAGTATTTAGAGATGGATACTTTCATGCCGATATGCATCCCGGTAATATTTTGGTGCAGCACGATGGACGCTACGTAGCCCTTGATTTTGGGATCATGGGTACGCTTACCGAAGTCGATAAAAATTATTTAGCCCAGAATTTTCTAGCATTTTTTCGTCGAGACTATCGTGGAGTCGCCGAAGCGCATGTTGATGCAGGCTGGGTGCCTAAAGATACCCGAATCGATGATTTTGAAGCGACTATTCGGTCCATTTGTGAACCAATATTTGATAAACCGCTTAAGGACATTTCTTTCGGAAGATTGCTGTTAAATTTATTTCAAGCAGCTAGACGTTTTAATGTGGAAATACAACCGCAGCTCATCATGTTACAAAAAACATTACTCAACATCGAGGGGCTCGGTCGTGAGTTAGACCCAAATTTAGATTTGTGGAAAACAGCTAAGCCATATTTAGAAAGTTGGATGAAAAAACAGGTAGGGATCCAGGGCCTGATTAAGCAGCTAAAAAAAGAAGGGCCTTTATGGACTACAATTATTCCACGATTGCCTCGTCTTATTGATGGTTACTTATCGAAAGATTCAAACAAAGAACATGAAGTACAAAAAGATAAGATTCAAGACCTTACTCGTAAAGTACGAATTCTCGGCCTCACTACAGCAGCGCTGGCGTTGTGTGTTTTGACGCTAGCTTGGTTTCGGCTTTGAGCCACCTTTTTCGTGTTGTTGCCTTTTTGACACCTTCGATTAATTGTAATCAAACCGTAACATCTGACTCCTAATATCACCCTATCGGAAACGGTGGGTCGTGCGACCGTTTGTGCTAAGTTCGGCGAAGCGCGAAAGATGTCAAATATTTATCAAGGAGATTGTGAATGTTCACAAGAAGTAAGAAATTTTTAAAAACTGTTGTGCTTGCTAGCGTGCTAGGTACTTTAACAGGCGGCGCATACGCAAATGAGGCATTAATTGATAAGCTCTATGAAAAGGGTGTTATTTCAGACACTGAGTACAAGGAAATAAAGGCGGATAAGGTTGATGTGGATCCCAATTCACTTAAAGGAAAGTGGAAAGGCGGTTTCAAATGGGAAACGTTGGATGGTAAAAATAAGTTTCAGGTCGCGGGCCGTATTCAAATGGACTACTACGATTATGATCACGACAATGAAGAGTCGGAATACAGCATTCGCCGTGTTTATCTCGGTGTGAAAGGTACCATTGATGACATTTGGGGGCTCGAAGCGACATATAACCCCGACGCAAGTAATCTTGAATACGGATTTCTCGACTATAAGCCCAGTAAGAAATTCATTACGCGCTTTGGTCAGCAAAAGTTTTACGCAGGTTTTGAAGAGGGCACTAGTTCAAGATTTGTTGACTTCTTAGAGCGATCAGTCGCAGATGGCCTGCATCCAGGTAAGCAAATCGGGATTCAAGTCTTTGGTGAACCAATTAAAAAGACGTTTTTCTATGCACTTGGCCACTATAACGGCGAGGGTTCAAATGCCGGCGAAGCAGACGCTGCCAATGACGGTCAAGACACAATGGTGGCCGTTGCATACAACGTGGCGGGAGCAATGAGCAAAAGTAAGGACGTAATCGCTCATATTGGGTACGCAACCGCATCGGGTAATAGAGACGGAACTGCAAATATTTTTAGTATCGATGGTGAGGCGCGAGGCGATACCTTTGGAACGTGGACAACGACCGCAAATTCATATGATCGGGACTATACTAATGTGGTCCTAGTTGGCGCCAAGGGGCCATTTAAGTTCATGACCGAGCGTACCACCGTAGAGGTTGATGCACTAGGCCAGAGCGGTGAGGTTGAAGCTAGCCAGTTGTCTTTAATGTGGCGTTTGACGGGCGAGCCTTATGCTAAGACTTACAGCATGAAGGGTATGAAAGGTGTTAAGCCGAATCAACCTTTCAATTCAAAAGGCGGACTTGGGTCTTGGGAAGTTGGTATCCGTAAATCAGAATGGGATGCGCAGGCAGCCGCACCTGCAGCTGCAACTAACCTTGCTTATGCTGGTTCTACGTTAGTTAAAACTACAACCTTAGGCGTTACCTGGGTTCCAGTTGAAAAAGTTCGATTTAAGGCAAACCTGGTAACTACTGATTATGGCGATACGCCAGTTGGTGGGGAGCTAGAAGAGGAAGCATTTATTTTGAGAGCGCAAGTCGATTTCTAGGAATCAGAAGTTTTCTTACTATCTCCTCATTTCGAAGCCAACCTTTACGGTTGGCTTTTTTTATGGACTGTTTGATATTCTTAACATAGTACTTGGTCAATGCGGACAGTAGTGTCGCGTTAATTCACCCTCTAAATAGCTAATCTGATCAGCGGGTAAATGTTGTATGCCCGCCGCTGTGTGACGACCACCTCCAGTTTCGAACTTAAGCGCTACCTGGTGTGCATTCAGAGGATTATTTTGAGGTGCTCGAATACTTGCTGTGTAACCGTCGCTTTTTTCAATAAGTATTGCGTGAGCTCGGTCGGGAAAATGATTAGATAGCGTGTTTGCATAAAGCCCGTTAATCCGTCGTGCCCATTTTGTATTAGGAAGGATTGCGATCGCAACGTAGTCGTTAATTGCTTTTACAGGAATATTCCGCGCGGAGGTTAGATCTGCTTCGTAGTGTGCTTTGAGCGTTGGGAGAATATCTGTTTCAGCAACTAAGTTCATGGGCTCATCGAATTCTTGCATGATGTTGTACAGCGTTTCTGGATGATAGTGCAAGTCTTCGATACACGCGCCATAGCTGTTGTAATTGATACAAACACCAAGGTCTTTTAAAACGTCTATCTTTACTTGTGGCGTGCCAAAGGTGGTTGCAAGTGAGTATGCGCTTTCCTTTAGGTTATCCCCAAAAGCAGCAACAATAGCCCAATGGGCAAAGCGATTTTTTAGTAATTTATTAATGATAAGGCTGCTACAAACGTGAGGATCGGTATCGATATGCGTAACCAGATTTCGATGTTTGGGAATTACACCAGGATGATGATGGTCAAACCATTCAACTGAGCATCCTTGATCTAACGCCTGGGTCAAACCGCGTAGATTGCTATGTAGAGAAATATCAACCACAGTGAGTTGACTATTCGCAGATAGCCTTGCATCGTTTAACAATATGTTATTTCGCTTGACGCCTGTAACGCACGTTGACCGCTTGGGATTGGCTAGACGTAATTGCGTGATACCGCAAAGTCCATCTGCATCGCCATTAAAGATATCAAAACTGTTCATATTTAATTAATATTTCCAGGGCCCAGTGCATCGTCTCCGATATAATCTAAGAATAACTGAAATTAGACATCTTATCGCTTATGAACTTCTACCAGCACCATGTATTTTTTTGTTGTAATCAACGCAAGGATGGCCGAAGTTC
This sequence comes from uncultured Burkholderiales Genera incertae sedis bacterium, assembly GCA_905478365.1. Taxonomy (GTDB): domain Bacteria; phylum Pseudomonadota; class Gammaproteobacteria; order Burkholderiales; family Eutrophovitaceae; genus Eutrophovita. Next base: position 8,308 of record CAJQIK010000080.1, on the reverse strand, counting down.
CTGTAATGATCATGGCTCCCAAGCATTACGTGACTACGCCAAGGCAAAAATTAAAAGTTTGGGTATGTCAGGAGTTGGTCGTGTAAGGATTAATCAGTCTGGCTGTCTTGATCGATGTGCTGAGGGCCCTGTTATGGTGGTTTATCCAGAGGAAGTTTGGTACACCTTCATCGATGAGCAGGATGTCGACGATATTATCAATCAACATTTAGTAGCGGGACAAATAGTGGAGCGATTAAAAATTTGAATCGACTTAATGAAGAGCGGTTCATAATTGATGGCCCATCCGGTAATCTTGAGCTCGCCATTACTGAGCCCAGTAGCGTTGTGAAGGGCTGCGCCGTGATAGCTCACCCCCATCCTCTTTACGGCGGAACATTGGATAACAAAGTTGTTCAAACACTTGCAAAGGCCTTTAATGTATTAGGGTTAACGTCCGTTCGTTTTAATTTTAGGGGTGTTGGTAAAAGTGATGGGGTTTATGATGAGGGAGTCGGAGAGCTCGAGGATTTTAAATGCGTCCAAAATTTCGTTTATCAAAAAATACAGCCCGAGCACACTATTTTTGCCGGATTTTCTTTTGGCACGTATATCGTTTCTCATGCAGCTCAATTAACTCCGCCTGACCAGCTTGTCTTGATCGCACCTGCCGTAGGTAAGTTTGAGGTAAACGACGTGCGCGAAGATACCCTAGTAATTCATGGTGAGGAGGATGATGTGGTTTTGTTATCCGACGTTATGGATTGGGCGAGACCTCAGCGTATTTCTGTGAGCGTATTCCCAGGGGCTGGTCATTTCTTCCATGGTGATTTAGTTCGGCTAAAGAATGCAATCATAAATCATTGTTGTAATAAGTTGCGGTCCTAAGACTAGGAAAAGAGGAGAGTTTATTTTGATGGGGATCATAAAGGCTACGCACATTATTGTCATGGTGACTTGGTTCGCTGGACTATTTTATCTACCACGGTTGTTTGTTTATCATGCGATGTCATCAGATCAAACGAGTTTAGATCGTTTCAAAATTATGGAGCGTAAATTGTTTTATGGGATTATGACTCCAGGGGCAATATTGACGATCATCACGGGATTTTGGCTCGTGATGGGAGGCTGGGGCTTTAGTAGTTTTTGGATCCAGGCGAAGCTTGGTCTGGTGGGGATATTAATTGTTTATCATTTTTGGTGTGGCATCCTAGTTAGAAAATTTAAGAATGATCAAAATACTCATTCTCATGTTTGGTATCGTTGGTTTAATGAATTCCCCGTGTTGATCCTAGTGGCGATTGTTTTCCTGGTAGTTCTGAAGCCGTGACGATGCAATGAAGATGACTCAAGCATACCCTCATATAAAAGATAATTTGGAGGCAGTGCGCGCGCGTATTGCTTCTGCTCTAAGTCACGCAGGACGATCGCAACAAGAAACTCAATTGATCGCTGTCAGTAAGAAATTCTCTGAAGAATTGATACGAGAGGCTTATTTGTCGGGACAAAAGCATTTCGGTGAAAATTATGTTCAAGAGGCGACAAACAAAATCGATAAGTTGAGTGATTTGCCGTTGGAATGGCACTTTATCGGACCTATTCAGAGTAATAAGACCGGGCAAATCGCTACTAAATTCGATTGGGTGCATTCCGTGGATCGATTAAAGATCGCTCAACGTTTATCTCAAGCCAGGTCAGCGAGTGGGTCCTCGCTAAAGATTTGTCTTCAAGTGAATATCACTGAGGAAGAGTCAAAGCAAGGATGCAGTGTCGCCGATCTCGTTGAGCTTGCCCAATCGGTCGAGCGACTACCTAATTTAGAATTTCGTGGTCTTATGACTATGCCTCGAGCCAAAGCGAGCAATCAAGACATCGTTGATACATTTAGACGGCTGGCCGAATTAAAGAATGCGTTAAATCAAGAAGGTTTGAAGCTCGATGTATTATCAATGGGCATGTCTGATGATTTGGAGATAGGGATTCAAGAAGGGGCAACTTTTGTTCGGGTTGGACGAGGGATCTTCGGTAATCGTTAGTAAGGTTTAAAATTGAAAAGGTTGAATTGTTACGGAGTTGTATATACGGGGTGACCATAATATGAAAGTTGTCTTTATTGGTGGCGGGAACATGGCGTTGGCGCTGGTTAGCGGCCTTTTAGAACAAGGGGCGAAGCCGGGAGATCTTTCGGTGGTGGATATATCTGTAGAGGCAAGGGAAAAATTCGAAGTTATGGGCTTGAGTGTTTCATCCACTTTCAGCGATGTTAACTTTGTCCCGGATGTCGTTATCTTGGCCGTAAAACCACAACACTTGAAAGAGGCGGTTCATTCGCATGCTTCAAGCCTCAAGAATAGTTTAATTATCAGTATTGTCGCGGGCATTCCGGTTGCGTCAATTGCCGATTGGTTAGACGATCATGAAAGAATTGTACGAGTGATGCCTAATACACCAGCATTGATCCGCGCTGGTGTTTCGGGGATGTACAACGGGAGTAAAACTATCGGTGATCGTGAATTGGCCGAGGCTGTTGTGAGTTCCGTCGGTCAGTATGTGTGGTGCGAAACGGAATCGTTAATTGATGCCGTAACTGCCGTTTCAGGAAGTGGGCCGGCTTACGTATTTTATTTTATCGAAGCACTTGAGACTGCCGCGTTAGAATTAGGTCTCACTCAAGACGCGGCTAGGTTACTTTCATTGGAAACTTTTTTAGGCGCTTCAAGGCTTGCCGCTCGATCGGAAGAGGCGCCGTCTGTTTTGCGTAATAGGGTAACCTCCAAAGGAGGAACAACTGCTGCCGCACTTGGTTCTTTTGAAATAGATCAGTTGAAGGAGATAATTGTCAAAGGTGTGAAGCGAGCTAATAGTCGGTCAACGGAATTAGCGCGAGATTATGGAGGTAAAAAAGCATGACTGAGGCTGGTATTTTTCTTTTCAAAACTGTTATAGGTATATTCTCTCTTGCATTTTTGCTTAGATTTTATCTTCAGGTTGTGCGCGCAACACCTCATAATCCATTGAGTGTTTTCGTCATTGCCATTACCGACTTTGCGGTAGTGCCGACCAGACGATTTGTACCAGGCTGGCGGGGTTACGACTTATCTACTTTCCTATTAGCGCTAATAGCCGAAGCATTGCTGTTGAGCTTGGCTCTTATTTTGAACGGTATTGACCTCAAGACTTCCACATTTACGACGATTTTAGCAATCGTTTGCTTGTCATCAGTAAGTTTGGCGAAAATGTTCGTTTACATAATTATTGTTGCCACATTTGTTCAGGCTATTTTGTCTTGGGTTAATCCCTATAGTCCAATAATGTCTTTGTTGGCGGCGATGTCCTCACCATTTTTAGATATTTTTAGAAGACGTTTCAACCCAGTCGGGGGAGTAGACCTTTCCCCGTTATTTTTACTGATTTTGTGCCAACTGATTTTGATTTGGCCTATTAATTCGGCTTACAACGCAATTTTATTAGTTCTGAGTTTGCCTTAGTTGAGCTGACAGCTTTAACCAAGGACAATGTCGTAATCCTGTTGCCCGTAAATTGTTTCGGCTTGTAGCAAAATGGTTTTCCCAATAAATTCCTCTGCCATAGCTATACTTTGAGATTCTTCGTCATGAAAAAAATCAACAACTTTTTTTGATGCGATTACCCGAAGACTTTTGGGATTATATTGACGAGACTCTCGGACTAATTCGCGTAATATTTGATAGCAAATTGTTGCAGTTGTTTTAATTTCTCCGCGACCTGAACACGTTGGACAAGTTTCACACAAGACGTGTGCCAATGATTCCCGAGTTCGTTTTCTCGTCATCTCGACCAAACCAAGTTGTGTAAAGCCGTTAATTGTCATTCGTGTTCGATCTAATGTAATCGACTTTTCAAGTTCTTCGAGAATGGATTGTTGATGGGTTTCATTATCCATATCAATAAAGTCGATAAGTATGATGCCACCAAGATTTCTTAAGCGCAGTTGTCGCGCGATAGCTTGTGATGCTTCCAGATTATTTTTAAAAATTGTTTCTTCAAAGTTCTTATCGCCGACAAATCCTCCCGTATTTACATCTACAGTAGTCAGTGCCTCAGTTTGATCAATAATAAGGTAACCACCAGACTTCAAGTTGACGCGCCGACTGAGTGCTTTCTCGATTTCTTCCTCAATGCCATAACGCTCGAATAGCGGCCGCTCACTTGTATAAACGTTGACACGATTCGCAAATTTCGGAATAAATGTTTTTGCAAAGGCTTCCATTTTTTGAAACGTCTCTCGGGAATCAACTAGGACTTGTTCCGATTCTTCGGATAAAAAATCTCTCAAAACACGTACACTTAAGTCTAGATCCTGATATACGGCTGATGGGGCCTTACAAGTTTCCGCGCGAATTTTAACGTCCCCCCAAACCCTTCTTAAATATTCGATATCTGATTCAAAATCGCTATCGCTGGCCGTCTCGGCGAGCGTTCTGACGATAAAGCCTTGCTGGCAATTTTCACCCCTGAGACGTGTTAATCGTTCTTTCAAGTGCTCGCGCTCGTCTTCGTTACCTATTTTTTGGGAGATACCTATATGATTTTCAAAAGGTAAGTAAACCAATAGTCGACCAGCAACGCTAATTTGTGTTGATAAGCGTGCTCCTTTTGTCCCGATAGGGTCTTTGACAACTTGAACAAGTAGTGTCTGTCCCTCACGGAGTAGGTTCTCGATCGGCATTTGATTGAGATTATCTCGGTCGTCAGAAAATATATCGGCCACATGTAAAAAGGCTGCTTTTTCCATACCGATGTCGATAAACGCAGATTGCATGCCTGGCAGTATTCTTTTTACTACGCCATTATAAATATTCCCGACCAGACCGCGGTGTGCCTCGCGTTCAATATGAAGTTCTTGCGCGACTCCGCGTTGAATGATCGCGACACGCGTCTCCTGAGGAGTGACATTGATTAAGATTTCATTATTCATAAAAGTGAGAATCCGAATTTTTTAATGAGCTCTGACGTTTCATAAATCGGTAGACCAACGACACCGGAGTAACTGCCTGCAATATGACTGATGAAAATACTGGCTATACCTTGTATGCCATAGCCTCCGGCTTTGCCAAAAGGTTCGCCCGTACCAATATATGCCTCAATTTCATTATCTTCGAGCTTCTTCATTTTGACATCAGTAGTGGAAAGTTCCCGGACAACAGTATCGCCGAACTTCATCGTAACAGCAGTGAGTACTTGATGCGATCGTCCTGAAAGACGTCGTAACATTACGCGTGCGTGCGTGGCATCTTCTGGTTTACCTAGAATATTATTATTAACTGTTACCGTCGTATCTATGGCTAATACCGGTGCTTGCTCTAAATCATGACGCACGAGGTATTTCCAGCCGGCATCAGCTTTCAACAAAGCGGCTCTTCTAACGTAGTCGACCGGGTTCTCATTTTTGAGTGGTGTCTCGTCAAAGTCTGCTGCTGAGTTAGGCCCCTCAACTAATTTAAGCAGTTGATAGGGCGCACGCAACTGGTCAAGAATTTCTTTCCGTCTAGGGCTTTGAGAAGCCAGATAAAAAAATTTATTCATACCTTATGACGTAATTTAGTCGCGATGGTAGGGGTGTTTTTTGATAATACACTGAGCGCGATAGAGCTGTTCGATTAGAATTAAGCGAGCAAGTGCATGAGGGTACGTCATTAGGGATAGGGATAGCATTTTGTCAGCTTGATTTTTAATTTCAGGATCAAGACCATCGGCACCCCCAATAACGAAATCCAAATCTCTTCCCTCGGCCATCCAATTGGTCAGCAGCCGAGCCAGTTCATTAGTTGTTGTTTGAGTGCCGGCTTCATCTAATGCGATTAAGCGCGCATTTTTATTTAACTTCGTAAGAATACGACCCTTTTCCTTCGCTCTAGCCAAGTGGTTTTTATCTGTATCACTAACTCTAAACGCTGGTTTGAGTTCGGTTAGCACAATTGATAGGTCACGCTGAAATCGTTTAAGGTATTCTTTGCAGCCCTCTTCGGCCCATGTTGGAGGCTTGTGTCCAATCGAAATAATATTGATTTTCATATTTACGAAGCGCGCTTCTAGAAAACCGTCGCGAAGGCATCAATTAGTAACACGGCTCGATAATAACTCGGAGCTAATTAACTAGCTTGTTGTTGAGCGCTTTTCTGGGAGGATGGAATTTCCTGCCAAAGGTCTTCTAAATTATAGTAAGCCCTTATTTCAGGTTTCATCACGTGAACAATGATATCTCCAAGATCAATCAAAACCCATTCGCCAGATGCTTCTCCTTCGACGCTCAAAATGGAGTATTTCGTTTCTTTTAAGCGTTCTTTGAGATTATTTACAAAAGCGCGCGCTTGTCTCGTTGAGTCGGCGCTCGCAATAATAATTTGGTCAAAAAGAGAGTTAGTTGAGGTGATATTGATTACAACGATATCTAGCGACTTTATCGCCTGTAGCTCATCTACCGCTAGATCACTTAGGTTTTGATTCAGAAGTCTTCTCCTTATACAGATTATGATTTTGGATATAGTTTATTACATTATCTGGTAGAAGGTACTTGAGACTTTGCTTATGCTGAATCCTTCTTCTTAATGATGTGCCCGATACCTCTAGTGACGTAAATTCGTAAGTAAATATTAGACCGTTCTTAGACGAGTGTAATAAGTCTCGATCATGTCTCTTTCTTGCCTCGTACTCCGAGGCCAATTTTTTTTCGAGGTTAGTCTCGAGTTCGCTGAGGGGTAGATTCGGTCGGGACGCTACAATAATATGGGCAAGCGAAAATAATTGCTGCCATTCATGCCACGTCATTAATTCAATAAAGGCGTCAGTGCCAAGGATAAGGCTAATCGACGCATTAGGGTGTTCGGTGCGAAGCTGTTTTAACGTGTCTACCATGTAGCTTTTGCCGACGCGGTTTAATTCGCGGCCATCAGGTACTAGTTTTTTGTTTGCCCTATCAAGGGCCAATTCCACCATTTTTAGTCGATCTTCAGCGGGGGCACTTGGTGTTATACGGTGCGGTGGATTCGCGGAGGGTATGAGCCGTACTGTATTCAGCATAAACGCTTCCGCGACCTCTTCTGCTAATCTAAGGTGTGCGAAATGAATCGGATCAAATGTCCCACCCAGAACGCCGATGCTTGATTTGATAGCCAAAATCTAATAGTTCGCGTAAAAGCGTCAGTTCGTTAAAAATCGGAGTGTTTAAATTAGAACTCTTCTAATGTCACTGAGAATCTGGTTAAGGTGTGTGATGAACCTAGCACCCTCTGCACCATCAATCACCCTGTGATCATATGATAGAGACAACGGTAATATCAGTCGTGGTGTAAATTCTGTTCCATCCCAAATTGGCTTTATCGTCGAGCGAGCAACCCCTAGGATGGCGACTTCGGGCGCATTGACGATAGGCGTGAAGTGGCTTCCGCCGATGCCACCCAAGCTGGAGATAGAAAATGTACCTCCAGACATATCGGCAGGCCCTAGTTTTCCATCTCGCGCTTTTGAACTCACTGTTCCCAGTTCTGCGGCGATTTCAAAAACCCCTTTTTTGTCAACATCCCGTATTACGGGTACGACTAGTCCTCCGGGTGTATCAACGGCAACACCTATATGAAAGTATTGTTTGATAAAAAGCGCGTCTCCCTCAGGAGTTAGGGATGAGTTAAATTCTGGAAATTTCTTTAGTGCCGCGACAGCCGCTTTCATGATAAGTGCTAGTGGTGTGATTTTAACTCCAGCTTTCTCAGCATCTTTAGCGAGTGATTTGCGAAACGCTTCAAGCTCCGTAATGTCCGCCTCATCATGTTGAGTGATGTGTGGGATCGTCACCCAGTTCCGGTGTAGGGCGGAGCCAGATATTTTCTTGATGCGTGACAGTTTTTTGGTTTCGACTGGACCAAATTTTTCGAAATCAACATTTGGCCAAGCGGGTAAATTAAAACCTAAACCAGATCCGGTCGATGTTCCTGCTTTGCTAGTTTGAATGGAACGTTTAACGAACGTTTGAACGTCTTCTTTAAGAATTCGGTTTTTAGGCCCAGTACCATCTACTAAACCAATCTCCACCCCTAACTCTCTGGCGAAACGTCTCACGCCCGGACTCGCGTGAGCAGATAGCGCAGGTGCAGTAGGTGCCGCAGGTGCAGTAGGTGCCGCAGGTGCAGTAGGTGCCGCAGGTGCAGTAGGTGCCGCAGGTGCAGTAGGTGTGTCCTCATTCATCTGTGGTTCTCGTGACGGAGAGGCTTCCTCGAGACTTAATATGACTGTTCCCTCAGATACGTCATCCCCTACCTTCACCCGTAATTCTTTGATCACGCCATCGAATGGA
>CAJQIK010000079.1 GCA_905478365.1 uncultured Burkholderiales Genera incertae sedis bacterium | reverse complement strand
TACAAGTAGTTGTCCCCCACTTCTCATATTCACATCCCCCTGTGATTCTCTTTTTTTTTAAAATCTCAATACATGTATCATAAAAAAAACCGTCAAATTGACGGTTTTTTTTAAATCGCGAAACTACCTTACTCAGCGGCATCAGTAGATTCAGGTGCATCTGCTGACTCGCTTGGCGCATCATCTGCAGCCGCAGCTTTCATACTCAACCGTAATCGGCCTTTATCATCAGCCTCAAGCACTTTCACTCGCACTTGCTGACCTTCCTTTAAGTAATCGGATACCGCATTCACTCGCTCTTCTGCGATCTGAGAGATATGAAGCAAGCCATCGCGACCAGGTAACACACTCACAATAGCACCAAAATCAAGCAGTTTCAGTACCTCGCCCTGGTAGATCTGTCCAACCTCGACGTCAGCAGTCAGCTCCTCGATTTTCTGCCGAGCCGCTTCTCCACCTGCAGCAGATACACAGGCAATCGTTACAGAGCCATCGTCTTGAATATCTATGGTCGTACCGGTTTCTTCAGTAATCGCACGAATAACTGCCCCGCCTTTACCGATTACATCTCTAATTTTCTCTGGCTTAATCTTTAGCTGAATCATCCGTGGAGCATAATTAGATAATTCTTCTCTGGACTCACCCATTGCGTCCTTCATTTTTTCAAGAATATGCATCCGAGCTTCTTTCGCCTGCTCCAGCGCAATTTGCATAATCTCTTTAGTGATTCCCTGAATCTTAATGTCCATTTGGAGTGCGGTAATTCCCGTTTCAGATCCGGCCACTTTAAAATCCATATCACCAAGATGATCCTCATCACCTAAAATATCTGTGAGCACGGCGAAGCGACCACCATCCTTAATCAGACCCATCGCAATCCCTGCCACATGTGCCTTAAGAGGAACGCCAGCGTCCATCAAGGCAAGACATCCACCACAAACTGAAGCCATCGAACTTGACCCGTTTGATTCAGTGATTTCTGAAACAACACGAAGTGAATATCCGAACTCTTCTTTCGAAGGCAGAACCGCTAACAGAGCCCGCTTCGCTAACCGTCCATGACCAATTTCTCGACGCTTAGGCATCCCAAAGCGACCCGCCTCTCCAGTAGCATAAGGCGGCATGTTGTAGTGAAGCATAAAGTGATCCCGATATTCACCCTCTATTGCATCAATAATTTGTTCATCGCGCGCTGTGCCTAGAGTTGACACGACAAGCGCTTGTGTCTCGCCTCTTGTAAACAAAGCGGAGCCATGGGTTCTAGGCAGCACTCCTGTTCGAATCGAGATTGGTCTAACAGTGCGAGTATCTCGTCCATCAATCCTGGGCTCACCAGCGAGTATTTGTCCTCGAACGATATCCTTCTCTAAATGCCCCAGCTGATCGTACACGGCCCCTTTCTCAAATGCTGCCTCATCTTCACCACAAAGCTCGGAAATGACAGCATCATAAACACCGTCAATTTTTTGCGAGCGCTCTTGCTTTTGTTTGATGGCATACGCATCTCTAAGGCCAGCCTCTCCCAACTCTTTAACGCGTGCATCAAGCGTCATATCTTTCTCAGGGGCTTTCCAATCCCAAAGCGGCTTACCCGCTTCGTCTGCAAGCTCATTAATTAATTCGATAACGGCCTGCATGTGTTCATGACCATAGACAACCGCCCCCAACATAACGCTTTCTGGCAACTGATCTGCTTCAGATTCGACCATCAGCACAGCTTGCTGGGTTCCAGCGACAACGAGGTTTAGTTGTGTTTCGCCAAGTTGAGTAGCAGATGGATTAAGAACGTATTCCCCGTTTATAAAGCCGACTCTTGCGGCACCGATAGGACCATCAAACGGAATCCCAGACAAAGACAGCGCCGCAGAAGCACCGATCATCGCAGGAATATCCGCATCGATTTCAGGATCTGAGGACAGAACGGTTGCAATAACCTGTACCTCGTTTAGAAAGCCGTCTGGAAATAATGGTCTGATAGGCCTATCAATAAGACGGCAAGTCAGAGTTTCTTTTTCTGAAGGACGACCCTCTCTTTTAAAAAATCCGCCAGGAATTTTACCTGCCGCATAAGTCTTCTCTTGATAATCAACCGTTAGGGGGAAAAAGTCTTGTCCGGGTCTCGCCTCTTTCTTGCCAACCACGGTAACCATGACTACTGTCTCACCCAAGGACACGAGTACAGCACCCGATGCCTGTCTTGCAATTTCGCCGGTCTCAATAATTAGCTGGTGCTCACCATACTGAATCGTTTTTTTCGTAGCTTTCAACATCGTAACCTCAAAAAAATAGGCGCGGACAACCCGCGCCATATAAATTAATTAATTCCCAAGTTTCTCAATTTAAATCCAACATGACTCCTTGAGATCATCACCATTGATTTACTTACTTTCTTAAACCAAGGCTTTCAATTACCTTGCGGTAACGATCTACATCACTACGTTTAACGTAGTCCAACATTTTTCGACGACGACTCACCATTTTTAGTAGACCACGTCGTGAATGGTTATCCTTTGCGTTGACCTTAAAATGCTCAGTCAAGTGGTTGATTCTTTGTGTGAGTAAAGCGATCTGGACCTCGGGAGAACCAGTATCACCCTTCGCTTTTTGATAATCACTTACAGTCTTTGCTCTATCTTCAGCAGTTATTGACATCGATTATGTTTCCTAATGGTCAAAAAAGCGCGAATTATACAGCATAATCGCTAATTAGTTAAACTCCTTCATGCTGCGAGAATTGGCAACATACTCCTGTGACATCAAACGCTTAGGCTTTAGTTCACCATGATCGTCTACAAAGGCTATACCTACAAAAATGCCATCCTGAGTGTGAACAGAAATAGCACCTAGCGAACACCTTTGATTCACAACTGATACAGCCATTCCGTTCAAAAATTTTCGTTCCTCCGTCCTGGTTAGCGATAATTGAGGTAAATGGTTTAATGAAAAATCTATATTTTTCAGTAATTTATATCTTAAACCTAAGTCAACACCTTCAATTTGCTCAAATGATAGAGCATCTGTCACAGAGATTCCGGCCAAACACGTTCGCCTCAAGGAGGTTAGGTAGCCTGCCGTTCCAAGACTCTGCGCTATATCCTCCGCAAGCACTCGAATATATGTACCCTTCGAGCACGAGACCGAGAGGCTGATCACATCGTGGTCGATTTTATCGAGTTTCAACGACTCTATCGTGACGCTTCTCTTCTCCCGCGGGACTACCTTTCCCTGTCTTGCCAATTTATAAAGCGGCTTACCGTCAATCTTAATCGCGCTGTGCATTGGGGGTATTTGTTCTAAACGTCCCATAAACTTTTGAGTCACACGCTCAAGATCTCGAGAATCAAAAGAATTCACTTTCGTTTCTGATAAGTCACCCTCTGCATCTCCCGTAGTACTACTAAATCCGAGTTTGATTATCGCCTCATAGGACTTTCGCGCGTCGCTAAAATAATTAATAAATTTAGTCGCCTCCCCCATCGATATCGGCAAAAGCCCTGAAGCCAAGGGGTCAAGTGTCCCCGCATAACCACCCTTAGCTTTTCCAAATAAACGCCTCACTTGTTGTAGCGCATGATTTGAGGAAAGACCTTTAGGCTTATCTAGCAGCAATACTCCGTTAACTTGATGTGACTCATTCATAATCAAAAGCTAACAGGAATCTAATTTTTGAGATTTGCCGCCGCCAGTAGTCGGCTGATACGATCGCCGTGCTCTAATGTGTCGTCATACTTGAATGCTATATTTGGCATTACTCTCATGTTAAGGTTTTTAGCGACGTGAGAACGCACGAAACCTTGAGCGTTATTTAGAATTTTTTCCAAAAGCTCTTTGTCGTGATCATCTCCCAGTCGGGTAAAGTAAACACGAGCAAACGACCCATCTGGACTGACATCTACGTCCGTAATTGTGATTTGACCGACCCGTGGATCACGAACCTTAGAGCGGATCAGCTCCGAAATCTCACGTAGCAAGTAGTCTCTTAAACGCCCCGCCCTTAGTGCACTCTTAGCCAAGACGAATCATCAACCAAAGGTTTTATAATGAACGAGCAATTTCGACAACCTCGAAGACTTCCAATTGATCACCTTCTTTAATATCGGTGTAATTTTTAAGTGATAGTCCACATTCAAATCCAGATTTAACTTCTTTTACGTCGTCTTTAAAACGTTTTAACGTATCCAATTCGCCTTCGTGTATTACGACGTTATCTCGCAGAAGACGCACAGCAGACCCACGCTTCACTAAGCCCTCCAGAACATAACATCCGGCAACGGAGCCAACTTTAGAAATCCTGAATACTTGTCGGATCTCGACCAAACCTAGAGTCTCCTCTTTCCTATCTGGAGATAAAAGACCACTCAAGGCTGCCTTAACCTCATCCACTGCGTCATAGATGATGTTGTAATAGCGAACATCGATACCATGGGTTTGAATTAACTTTCTGGCAGTCGCATCTGCTCGCGCATTAAAACCGACGATAACGGCGTTAGAAGCCAAAGCTAAATTGATATCGGACTCATTAATTCCTCCAACACCCGAGTGAACGATATTCACTTGAACTTCATCAGTTGAAAGACGAGTTAGCGAATGAGCTAGGGCCTCACTGGAACCCTGGACATCGGCTTTAATGATCATTGTGAGCGATTTAACTGCGCCTTCTTTAAGTTGATCAAACATGTTGTCCAGCTTCGCCGCGTGCTGTTTAGCGAGTTTGACTTCTCTGAACTTACCTTGACGGAATAAAGCAATCTCTCTAGCTTTCTTTTCGTCTTGCAAAACGACAATTTCTTCACCAGCTGCAGGCACATCTGAGAGTCCCTGAACCTCGACCGGAATAGAAGGGCCTGCACTACTAACCGCTAACCCATTCTCGTCGACCATCGCTCGAACTCGACCAAAAACAGCCCCGGCCAGCAGCACATCTCCTCTGTTCAATGTTCCACCTTGAACCAGTATAGAGGCTACTGGGCCTCGCCCTTTGTCTAATCTAGACTCAATGACAACGCCTCGTGCCGCTGTTTTAACAGGCGCTTTTAGGTCTAAGATTTCCGCTTGCAATAGGATTGAATCCAGGAGCGCATCGATACCTTCACCAGTCTTTGCTGAAACGTGGACAAACATTGTGTCCCCACCCCAGTCTTCCGGCACAACCTCGTGTTGACTTAGTTCTTGTTTGACGCGCTCTGGATTAGCTTCTGTTTTGTCAATTTTATTGACCGCTATAATTAACGGCGTATTGCCCGCTTTAGCATGATGAACAGCCTCAATCGTCTGAGGCATAACGCCATCATCTGAGGCCACGACAAGGACAACAATGTCCGTTGCCTTTGCTCCTCTAGCACGCATCGCCGTAAAAGCCTCATGACCTGGAGTGTCTAGGAAAGTGACCATACCTTTTTGAGTATTCACGTGATAGGCACCAATATGCTGAGTAATGCCACCCGCCTCTCCACTGGCCACCCGTGTCGTTCTTATGTAATCTAAAAGTGATGTTTTACCGTGGTCAACGTGCCCCATAACTGTCACAACCGGCGCTCTAGCCTCATGTTTAACGTTCTCATCTGAACTTTCCTCGAGAAAGGCTTGAGGATCGGCTGTTTTCGCGGCGATTCCTTTATGACCCATTTCGTCGACTACGATCATTGCTGTTTCTTGATCAATAACCTGGTTGATCGTCACCATCTGCCCAAGCTTCATAAAAATCTTAATTACTTCAGCCGCTTTCACTGACATCTTGTGAGCCAGTTCAGCAATTGCTATGGTTTCTGGGACAGCTATTTCTCGCGCCACAAACTCCGGAGCTGGGGCGGGCGTATTGTCAACAGATTGATTATTCTTTCTATTTCGGTTTTTACCGCCGCCTCTCCAACTATCACGCCCCCCCGTCGCAGCAAAATCTCCTCGAGTTTTAAGGCCGCGCTTTTTGCTCTCTGCCTCAAAACGCGCCTGATTCGCCTTTTTCTTTATCGCCTTTTTTGCCTCATCTTTAGTAATTGGACTATGCAGCGTTTTATCAGCCGGCTTTTTCTCAGAAGGCTTAGCCTTAGCTGCAATCTCCTCTTTCTTCGCAGCTTCCGCCTCTTGAACTGCGGTGTCTTTTTTCTCCTGCCGTTTTTTCTTGTCAGCCTCTTTTTGAAGAATTTCTGCAGCTTGAATGGCTCTCAATTCGGCCTGTCGCTTCGCCTCTAAATCGCGCTTTGCTTGCTCTGTCGTTTTAGGATCCGAACTTACGTCGTTCGAAGGAGCGACATCTTTAACAGTAATCGCTTCTTTTTCTTCTGCCGCTGGCTCAGGCTTCTTAACCACCACTCTTTTCTTACGAACCTCAACCTGTATCGTTCGTGATCGACCTGCGGAGTCAGACTTTTTTATCTCCGTCGTTTGTCGTCGCTTCAAAGTAATTTTTGATTTCGACTTTCCATCTCCATGAGACTGCTTCAGAAAATCGAGTAATTTCGTTTTATCAGCTTCAGTCAAGCTGGTTTCTTCAGTTAAATCTTTCTTAACACCAGCTGATGCCAATTGTTCAAGCAAGCGGCCAACCGGAAGTTTAAGCTCCGCCGCAAATTCTTTAACATTCACTTTTGCCATGTATTTTTGCCCTTCAAATATTTAAGACTCAGTGAACCATGGCGCTCGTGCAGCCATAATTAAATTTTCAGCAGACTCATCACTGATCTCTATAAGCTCCTTGAGGTCATCAGTCGCTAAATCAGCCAGCTGTTCTTGCGACATGATGCCACCGGCAATAAGAGACCTCGCTAACTCCTCTGTCATCCCATCGACATTCATGAGATCCCCTGATGCGGTCGTAGCCTCCTCTTCACGAGCGATTTCTTTAACCAACAAAGCATTTCTCGCTCTTGACCTCAACTCCTCTACCGTATCTTCATCAAAACCCTCAATTTCAAGCAGCTCTGACTCAGGTACATAAGCCACCTCCTCCAACGTACTGAAACCTTCTTGAACTAAAATATCAGCAAGGTCCTCGTCAACGTCGATTTCGTCCATAAAGTGTTGGCGAACAGAACTCGATTCTTCTTCAACTTTTTGCTGGGATTGCTCCTCAGTCAAAATATTCAATGTCCACCCAGTAAGTTCTGAGGCCAATCTTACGTTTTGCCCCCCTCGGCCAATCGCCTGCGCAAGATTCTCTTCTTCAACCACAATATCCATCGCATGCTTTTCCTCGTCGACAGTAATTCGGCTGACTTCTGCCGGAGACAACGCATTAACAATAAACTGTGCTGGATCATCAGCCCAAAGAACAATATCAATTCTCTCACCCGACAGCTCATTTGTAACCGCTTGAACCCGGGACCCTCTCATCCCAACGCAAGTCCCAACTGGGTCAATTCTTTTGTCGTTCGATTTAACAGCGATCTTTGCTCTAGAACCCGGGTCTCTTGCAGCGCCAATTATCTCCACCAGACCTTCCTCAATTTCGGGCACTTCAAGCTCAAACAAACTTGCAACAAACTGCGGCATGGTTCTCGAGAGAATCAATTGGTGACCTCGTGCTTCTCGGTCAACTCGGCTCAAATACGTGCGAATTCTGTCCCCGACGCGAATGTTCTCCCTTGGAATCATCTGTTCCCGTGGAAGCAAAGCCTCTACACGACCAGACTCGATTATCACGTTACCACGCTCAATACGCTTAACCGTTCCCGAGACGATCACTTCATCACGTGCTAAAAAGTCACTCAAGATCTGCTCACGCTCTGCATCTCTAATCTTTTGCATGATGACCTGTTTAGCAGCCTGCGCGCCGATCCGTCCAAACTCTATCGCCTCAAGAGGCTCCTCTATATATCCGTAAACCTCAATAGAGGCATCCTTAGCCAAACCCTCTTCGAGCGTTATTTGCTGGTCAGGCAGTTCGAGCTCCTCATCCTCAACAACCTGCCAGCGACGAAAACTTTCATATTCACCTGTTGAACGATCAATCGAAACACGGACATCAATGTCTAGTTTGTTCTTACGCTTTGTTGCAGAGGCTAAGGCCATCTCCAAAGCCTCAAAAACGATACCTTTTTCGACGCTTTTCTCTCTCGCCAGCGCATCAACCAACAGCAACATCTCTCGACTCATAACCTATTTACCTTCTAAAAATAACTAAATTGCAGGAATTAAGTTTGCTCTTTTCATTTCATGAAGCTCAAAAGTAATCACTCGATCATCTTCGATCTCCACATCTATCAACTCTTCTCTAACGCCAACAAGTGTTCCTCGAAATTTCCTCTGGCCCTCGTAGGCTAGTTTGAACTGGACAGTAATTTTTTCCCCCACAAATCGCTCAAAGTCTTTAAGCTTTTTGAGTGGTCGATCAAGACCAGGAGACGAAACCTCCAGCCGATCATAACTAAATTGCTCTATTTCAAACAATCGTGACAAGTGGTTACTGACCGTTGTGCAGTCCTCTAATCCAATTCCCTGTTCAGAATCAATCAGCACTCGCACTAGCCCCGAACGCCCGACAACTTCAAAATCAACGAGTTCATAACTCATCCCTGAGAGGGTTTTTTCAAGTAAATTCTCTATTCCCATCAATTTATTTAGAAACAAAAAAAGGGCCCGAAGCCCATCTGTTTTCAACAACTCTAAAGCGAAAGTATACCAGAATAATCCGGTATAAAACCATAAAAAAGCCCCAACAACTATTGGGGCTCATTTACAAAGAATGCAATTGGTTGCGGGGGCAGGATTTGAACCTACGACCTTCGGGTTATGAGCCCGACGAGCTGCCAGACTGCTCCACCCCGCGACCGGCAAAACAGGTGCGAGAGCATAACAGAGTTTGCTGGCATGTTACAACCCACTTGCCCAATTAAACTAAGATAGATTCCGCCCTAATTAAGGCGTAGCACATGTTGAACATAAAGTATCAATTGATCGATTGTGATCCTGCTGCCTCATGCACTGGGACTGGGTCAATCGTCACCTCTCCGCTATCCTCAACATCGAGTGTCATCTGCTCACTCATGTCAGGACTCTCCTCAAGCAACTCTCCTAAGTCATCTAACGGCGGTAATTCACCAAGCGCCTTGAGCCCCAAGTCGTTCAAAAAGGTTTCGGTAGTGCCAAATAATGCTGGCCTCCCTGGCGTCTCCCTTACACCAATTTGATCGATCCATCCTCGGGCCTCAAGTGTCCTAAGAATATTTGGCGAGACGGCAACCCCACGCACATCTTCAATATCCCCTCTGGTGACTGGTTGCTTATAAGCGATAATTGCCAGGGTTTCGAGAACAGCTCGAGAGTATTTTGGAGGTCGCTGTGGTTCCAGCTTATCCAATCGCGCCTGGAAATTCGTACGAACTTGAATGCGCCAACCACTAGCCACTTCCACCACTTCACCACTGCGCGAGGACCACTCTTCCGCGATTTGACGCAACATATCTTTAATCAAATTCGCATTAAGGTCCTCATTAAACATCCGCTTGATGTCTGAGACTGAGAGCGGCTCGGTAGACGCTAGAAGCGCCGCTTCAATCGTATATTTAAAGTCAGTAAGCTCCTGCTCATTAAACTCCATTCGATAACCTCACGTAGATAGTTGAGAACACCCCGTGTTGAGACAACTCAATAGATGCATCCTTCGCCAACTCGAGAACGGCCAAAAAGGAGATAACGACGTACTGAACCCCTTTATTCGTATCGAACAAGTCTTCAAACCGAAAAAATTGCTGATCTTTGAGCCTTCGCAAAATTTGACTCATGTGCTCTCTAACCGATAACTCCTCCCGACTGATCGTATGATGCCGGTTATTCTTTGCTCTATTGATAATACTCACCCAAGCAGCCTGAAGATCTTCAGGCGTCACCTTGGGTGGCGATACATAGTT
>CAJQIK010000078.1 GCA_905478365.1 uncultured Burkholderiales Genera incertae sedis bacterium | reverse complement strand
TACCACCAAATATTTTTATTCTTTCTACTTTCAAAGTTATGTTTTCCAATTTGTGTAGTAGTTTCTAACTTTCTACCCAACTATAAAAAAAAAGACAAGCTAAATCAATAGCTCGTCTTCCAGTTTCCAACTACTTTCTAACTAATAATTGTAATTTAATCAATTAGTTAATGTTTTTCTATTATGCCTCCCAGATTTTTGATTGTTGCTAATTTGAAACCCCATAAAAAAATTCATCTATCCAGAGTTGAGCCTGTTCACGCGCAGTCATAATAGATGTACGATCCATCCTCTGGCTTAGTAAATCTGCTTGAAATTTCGCATTTTCATCAAAGTTTACTGTATTGGCCAGCAACAGCCAGCGATACGCTGCGATATCACTTGCGCCTCTGCTTACGCCGTTCTTATAAAGCATCCCCAAATTAAACATTGCAAATGCATAACCATTGTTTGCAGACTTCGTAAACCATAATGCCGCGTCCTCTAATCGTATCTCTCCAAGATCTCCATCACGATACAAGACTCCTAAGCCATTTTGAGCCCGCGCGTGATCTTGTTTGCTCGCAAGCTTCCAATGTCTCTCAGCGCCGATATAGTCCCTTTTAACAAAAGCCTCATATCCGCTCTCAAACAACTCATCTGCATTGTTGGCCTGCACAGTGCCCACTAAAAAGAATGCCATAGCGATACTTAAGAAATATCTTTTTATCTCGCTCATATTTAACGCGTCACCTTTATATAAAGATTTCAATCTACACCAATTACCTTATGGGCTTGTATACCAAGTCGCCACTGAGGATGTTCTTTGCAAAATTGAATCGCTAATTGTGTGTTCACCTCAATCTCCATCCCATCCTTAGGTTGAATAAAGAAGTGATCGAAATTCCATGACAAAAACCGGGATGGATCAAGATCATTTTGAGGATAAACTAACTTTAATTCATCACCCGACTTAACTTGGACAGGAGTTGTTCCCTTCGGGCTAACACAAACCCAATCAACCCCCTCTGGCACAGATAGCGTCCCGTTAGTCTCGATAGCAACTTCAAACCCTCGGCCATGAAATGCAGCGACCAAATCTCGATCAAGCTGCAATAATGGTTCTCCTCCTGTACACACTACATATCGGCGCGCATTTACGTTTGAGCCCCACTGTTTTTCAACCTCGTCCGCAAGCGCAGCAGACGAAGCGTATTTGCCACCATTTAGTCCATCTGTTCCCACGAAATCTGTATCACAGAATTGACAATCTGCCGATGACCGATCCTCCTCTCGTCCAGACCACAAGTTGCAACCAGAGAAACGGCAAAAAACGGCTGCTCTGCCGCTTTGAGCACCCTCCCCTTGTAACGTATAAAAAATCTCTTTAACTGTATACATATTTTTAAATTGGTAATGCCGGGCCCAGCGCTCCCCAATCAATCGTCACACCGCAACCGAGAGTTTCAAACAAATCAATTCGTTCAAGCTCTACCAATTGAGATGCGCTATTGGCTTTTATCCATCTAACGATACTGAACGGATCGTTATCAGCTAGCTCAGCAATCTCGTAGAGCGGTTTATGATCTAGTTTATCGAAAATAGGGTTAAATTTTTCCTTAACGTCACCGTAATCGATAGTCCAACCCAGCACATCGTTCAACGGCGCAGTTAAATGTAGACGACACAAATAGGTATGGCCGTGAATACGCTTGCGCGTGTCTGTTTCTTTTACCCGATCCAATCGAATGGCACTATCGATGGAAAAGTCCTTCCAAATTCGAAAGTCAGACCCATTGTAATGAGCTCCACTGGAGGCAGTCTCGTATACCGTTACCCAACTTAACTGAGGTATTTTCCGTTTCAATCTGCTCCATATCCAAAACGAAATCATTTCACTGGTCGGATTTTCAAGCCCCGAAATATCATTCAAGCAATTATGATGCAGCAGTTGATGCAGTTCCTCCCAGTGTTTTTGTATCTCATCATAATCGACACCCAAATGAGACTGCCGCAAATCAGTCTGAGTATGTAATATCACTTCAAATCCGTGTCCGTGCATACGCCCACACTTATGACCACTAGGTACGTTTGGGAGGCGGTGTGCTGACTCAAAACGAAATCTTCTCCAAACATGTGCAGCACCAAACTCATCCAGATGAACGCCCTCGTTGGACTGACTTGTCAAACCGATAACGTTGATATTTGATAAACCAGTTTGTTCTTTGATATATCTCGCTATATTTTCATCTGTAGGAACATCAATAATTTCGTTTAAGTAACTGTAATCGAGCAGACCACAGGTATCCTGCAAGAGTTCACGTGTTACCTCTAACTGATCGAAGTTATCGTTCTCAGAGTCATCGATAGCTAATCGAATAGAGGCCTTATAACTGTGGCCATGCAACGCTCGGGCGCGATGGGATTCTGGAAATATACCAATTTGACATGCGGCTTCGAAATCCGCACTCGCTGTTACAAAAACTCTCTCTTTCATCAACTTACCTTTTATGTACTTCCTAGCATTTTTTAACGAATTCAGCACATTCGGCCCTGCGTTCAGCGCAGACGACCCTCAACATAAAGCATTTCGCAAATATTGCGTTAGTGTACGATAAAGAACCAATTATATTTGAAGGGGGCTCGCAATATGGATATGCAACTAAGCGGGAAAAAAGCTTTAATCACCGGTTCAACTTACGGAATTGGTTACGCTATTGCCGAGGCTTTAGTAAAGGAAGGTGCCGACGTTATTATAACGGGTAGGCACCAAGAATCAGTAGATACTGCAATAGGTAAATTAAAACGTATTAACTCTAAAACCAAACCAACCGGAATAAGTGCAGACTGTGCAACTATAGTAGGGTGCCAAAAAGTATTCGACGCTGAACCTGAAGTTGATATTCTCATCAACAATCTTGGAATATATGAGCGCAAAACTTTCTTTGAGATTGAGGATTCAGATTGGACTCATTTTTTCGAAGTAAATGTGATGAGCGGAGTACGTTTTGCGCGATTTTATATTCCCAAAATGGTTACTAAGGAATGGGGGCGAGTGATTTTTGTCTCTAGTGAGTCTGGTCTAATGATTCCACCAGAGATGATTCACTACGGCTTTAGCAAAAGCGCTCAATTAAGTATTTCTCGTGGCCTAGCAATGTCCCTCAGCGGTACTGGTGTAACAGTGAATGCACTACTGCCTGGCCCGACCAGAACTGATACAACAGAACGACAAAGAAGAGAGCGCGCTGACGATTGGGGAATCAGCCTAGAGCAACTCGAGCAGGAATTTTTTGAAAAGTTTCGTCCCACATCAATTACCAGAAGATTCGCCGAAGCTGCAGAGGTCGCCCCGCTTGCCGTATACCTTAGCAGTCCTTTATCAGCGCTTACTACCGGTGCGACCCTCAGGGTCGAAGGCGGCATAGTCAATCAAATCACATGAGAAACGTTATTGATACCTCACTCAAAAACCATTTTTATATTGCTTCCAGGATCCTGACATTATTTCCTTAGTTGCAGAAGATAGGTCCCGAGCAACATAACACCAAGACAGTGTCGGCGCCTCATGTCGAGGTGTCACAGGTATCAACGTGCGATCATATTCATTATGGCTGACGCCGAAACCGGAAAATCCCTCCACTTGATCGAGCTCAGCAATCGCTTGAGACAAGTCTGAAAAGTAGAATAATTCACCTATAATGCTTTTAGGTGTTTTATTCTCTGAAATATCCATCATCGGATAATCAAAAGCCGACGCATACAGTAGACCCAGGGCTGAAGCGTCCGTTTGATGAATAAAATGCAAAGACTCTACTTTTGAGTGACGACACTCTCCACTCATCAGCGTTCCATAGGTGAAAATACCAGTTGCGGCATCAGGTAACCGCTGGTCAGTTGCAGCTGCATTTAAGCGCGTATTAGACAAATTAAAACGGCGTAATCCTCGCCGCACCGCTTCGATATATACGGCGGTCGGAGCTATAAAATCACTTTGACTTTCCGGTAACACTTCATACGTAACTGCATTAATGGTCGAACCGTTGGGAACTATTACAGATTTATCTATTCTTCGGTAGATCCTCTCTGCAACCCCTTCTTTCATGTCTAGAGTTCGCCAACCTAAATCTTCCACCTCAAATAAAGCCCCAGAAACATAACTACCCAATCGCTCTTTGATATTTAAAGCACCACCACCGCGGGTAGATGAATAAACATTAAATATAAGCTCATGATCAGGCAAAAAAGCTGGTCCAATTGGTGAGATACAGTCTGCTGGGATTGAATGCTTGTCACAAAAGCGTGCCCAGTCTTTGTCATCCAAATTGGACCCATAAGCGAAATACATCATGATCTGGATAAATTAAATCACAGGATCTAAAACATGAATGGTCCTAGACTCTATCCAATCCTTGATCTGTTGGCCGTAACTTATCATATGCGGCGCAGATGCATGTGCTTTCAATGCTGCCGAATCTCGCCACTTTTCAATTACCAAGAATGTATCTGGTCCCATTTCAGTTTGAAAAAAACCGAAATCAGCGTCAACAACTAAACCATATTCGATACATCCGTCCTCGGCGCGAACACTCGATAGGTTATTTTTAGCCGCAGAAAGAATAGCATCCCTTTTACCCGCTTTAGCCTTAATTACAGCAATAACATGCAGCATATTATGGTTTCCTTAAATGAGATATTAATTGATAATTGGAATAATATACCTCGACAAAAAAATATGCCCATACGTTACTCGTGTTCAATTACAAAATGATACTTAGCCTAATACTTATATTCTGGTCACAATTGATCGGTACTGCTCTATCTGAAGGCGAGTATCTTCCTGGAGATGAATTTCAAGACTGCGCAAACTGCCCAGTTATGATTGTTGTTCCCTCGGGCTCATTCAGCATGGGTGGGCCTCCTGTCGACCAAGGGCGGCCTTACACAGAAGGGGAATTACGACCGGTTCACATACCAAAACACTTCGCCTCCGGTAAATTTGAAATCACATATAAAGAGTGGGATGCCTGTGTTATCGATAAGCAATGTCCCGAAGCAAAAAAAGATGAATGGAGCGACAGCACTCATCCTGTAGTGAATATATCTTGGAAAGAAGCATTCCAATACACTAAGTGGTTATCTAAAAAAACAAAAAGGCCTTACAGACTTCTGACGGAAGCTGAATGGGAGTATGTGGCCACGGGCGGCATTAGTCGAGCAAGATTTTTTGGTATCGATCGACAAAAAGTCTGTCGATTTGGAAATGTTTACGATTACACCGCAGAAGAAGTCCTGGACTACGGATTAGAAGTACTGCCTTGTAATGATCGTCATGGATTTTCAGCTCCAATTGGCTCTTTTGAACCCAACCATTTCGGCCTATACGATACACTTGGTAATGTCTGGGAATGGACCGAAGATTGTCAAGCAATTATGTGGCGAAGCGCCCCTACAGACGCGTCAGCTCGAGTTGATGGCCACTGCACTCATCGTGCTTACCGAGGCGGATCTTGGCTGAGTCACCCGCCTAAGTATCTTCAGATACCTGATCGCTATAAATACTTGGAAGCACGAGAAATCGATCTGGGCTTTCGAATAGCATTAACTTTGTATCCTTAGCCTTTTCTCAAAATCAATGCGATTATCGTTAACAATTAGCACGCTTGTTTTTCTCTGTAATTCACAGGCTCTGGCGCAATCTCAAAAAGGTACCGTTTTCCAAGACTGTGAAACGTGCCCCAGTATGATTATTATTCCAGCCGGTTCATATGGTTTTGGTTCTCCACCTAACGAATTTGGGAGCCCATATAACGAAGGATATATTCTAGATATTGTCTTCGAAGAACCCTTCAGTATCAGTCAATTCGAAGTCACATTCACACAGTGGGATCTTTGCGCCAAAGATCAAGTATGTCGCACTATTGATGACGAGGGCTACGGAAGGGGTGATCGGCCCGTAATGAATGTTTCTTGGGAAGATACCCAGTCTTACATCCAATGGTTAAAAAGCATAACTGGAAAATCGTATCGTTTGCCATCTGAGGCCGAATGGGAATACGTGGCTCAATCCGGGACTAAACGAGCCAGATATTTTGGCATTCCACCGACAAAGACATGCGAATTTGGTAATGGTTACGATGAAACAGCAGAGCGCGAATACGAATTCGGTTGGCGTACGCTACCCTGCTCTGATGGCGAGCCAAGTTTAGCAAAGGTTGGGTCGTATAAACCGAATTCATTCGGCGTCTATGACATGTTGGGAAACGTATGGGAGTGGGTAGAGGACTGCTTGAATCCGAATTGGCGGCATAGCCGGGCATCTATTAACGGACAACCGTTCACGGATGGAGAATGTGATCAACGCGCATACAGAGGTGGCTCTTGGCTTACCAATCAGCCTTACTACCTGAGAACGGCTGAGCGCTACAAGTACCTTGGGACAAAACATATCGACCTAGGGTTTCGAGTAGCTCTGGATCTAGGCAATCGAGATTGAGTAATCTCAACCGCTATTTGGGTGCGACGCCAGGTTCAACACCAAACACCCACATCATCACGGTATAAGCTATTAGCGTGACAAACATCACGCCAATGATATTCAGACCAAATCCAACTTTCGTCATGTCTCTTTGGGATAGATAACCGGAGGAAAATACAATTGCATTTGGCGGAGTAGCCACAGGCAGCATAAAGGCACAACTGACTGCAAGTGTCGCCGGGATAACTAACATCAAAGGATGCTCGCCCAGCGTGATGGCTAGCGCGCCAGCAATAGGCAAAAATGTCGCTGTAGTCGCCGTGTTAGATGTTAGCTCTGTGATGAATATCACGAGCAACACCATCACTAAAACGATAACTATAGTTGGGAATACAGACAAACCGCCTAGCTGTTGACCGATCCATATAGAAAGCCCCGATTTTTGGATTAAAGAAGCTAGGGTCAAGCCACCGCCAAACAAAAGCAAAATACCAAAAGGGATTTTCTTACCCCACTCCCAGTCCATCAGGAAAACACCTTTTCTCCAATCAACAGGAATTAGAAACGTCGATAACCCAATTGTCATACCAATTACAGTATCTGACAACTGCAAGGCAGGAAACACAGCGTTAATCCAAGGACGCAATATCCACAGAGCAGCCAATGTTAGGAAAACACCACCCACGAGTATCTCTCCTCGAGATAATTTACCTTGGGTCTTGAGTTGTTTATCAATAACCGTCCTAACTCCTATTATCGGATCCTTTCCGACATTAAAAATTATTTTGGTTAACATCAGCCATATCATGATCAGCATTAAAATTGAGATGGGCAAACCCACAGCCATCCAATCTAGAAAACCCACCTCAATACCATAGGTCTCTTTTACGAAACCCGCAAAAAATGCATTTGGAGGAGTCCCAACTAAAGTTGCCATTCCTCCCGCGGAAGCTCCATAAGCCAATGAAAGCATTAATGCTTTTGGCAAAATAGACTCAACCTGGGCATTACCAATTTGGCCCGATTTAACGGTGGCTACTACTGAAACAGCTATCGGTAACATCATTAAAGTTGTCGCAGTATTCGAAACCCACATACTTAAAAATGCACTGACCGTCATGAATCCTCCGATCAAAAATGCAGGGCGATCGCCACTGAAACGCAGAACAAGAAGTGCGATTCGTTGGTGTAACTTCCATCGCTCCATCGCTAATGCCACGATGAAGCCGCCCATAAACAGGAAGATAATTGGATGTGAGTATGAGACAACAGTCTCTTGGACTGTGGACAACCCTAACAAAGGGACTAAAGGAATAGGCAAAAGCGCTGTAGCAGG
>CAJQIK010000077.1 GCA_905478365.1 uncultured Burkholderiales Genera incertae sedis bacterium | reverse complement strand
ATGC
The DNA here is from genome assembly GCA_905478365.1 of uncultured Burkholderiales Genera incertae sedis bacterium. Lineage (GTDB taxonomy): Bacteria > Pseudomonadota > Gammaproteobacteria > Burkholderiales > Eutrophovitaceae > Eutrophovita. The sequence goes on along the minus strand of CAJQIK010000077.1, from coordinate 12,591 downwards.
GACTTTAAGATCCTGAACATTATCTTTGTTTATGTGTGCAAGACCTGAGTAGCGGTGAGCCTCCAAGTTTCCGTGGTGGTTCAGCCAGTTTTCAGGTTCTTTTTCACTGTTTACAAGACGATCAGTAGTAACAGTTCCAGCTATTGCTGAAAAAGCTAGCGTAGCGCCAGCTAATGCTACTCCTAAACGCCCGAGTGACGTTTTGAGTTTCATTAAATCTCCTCCCGAAGAATTATTAATACATAGACCTTGATTTGGATTGCAAATCAAAGCGCTTTGGATGGCGATGAATCTTTTTTGTATTCAGAATGCATCTCTATCCATAACTTTATTTTATACCACTAGGCGTCTTGGTCAAGAGGATTTGCTCGTTATTTGAGTCTTCGAGCTGAGTCAAAATAAGCCTAAATGGCTACGGGCAGCGCATCGTATGTTCGCATTGTGAAATTTTATAACTATTTTTGTCATACAAGATTTGTGGGATATCTGCAATCCATTGATTTTTATAAATTATAAACAATATGGAGCATTCACGAATTGCGATAATGTCCACCAAATCAGCGAACCATTTTGGTGGATTCATTGATTTTATTCACGATGACATGAAGATTTAGCGTTAAATCTGGTTAAAACTTTCCAAATTTTAAATAGGCTTCTTTAGGGTCCATTCCAGCCATAATTGCTTTCCTCACGGCATTTTCCGTATTCATTACTAATTCTGCTTGGGTGATTGTCTCTTCAGCGCGCTCATGAGGGATGACTACGGCTCCGTCTAAGTCCGCGAGAAGATAGTCGTCTTTCCGGATCGTACAATTACCGATGATTATAGGAGCTCCTAGTTTTGTTGGTATCCATCGACCCACAACATCCTTCGGAGTATTGAATGAACAAAATACGGAGAAATTCAGCTCTTTGATAATTGAGACGTCACGACAACCACCATCTACTAAATAACCGATGACGCCCCGTTTTTGTAACGTTTCCGCTGAGAGCTCGCCCATTAGGGCCACCTCGGTGGTATTCGGTTGGCACACCCCTACATAATCTTGAGGAATGCTCGAGAGGAGGGACGTCCATTCAATGAGGGTGTCGTGCGGAGTATGGCTAGTCGTGATTTCTCCTTCGATGGTAAAGATCTTACCCGCTAATTTTTGGCTTGATTCAATAGGCTTGATGGTATTCGGTAGGACGAAGTCGTCGCATCCGATCTGGCAGAGAACGTCATGCACGGCTGATGCATGCAATTGTGACAGTCTATCTGTCAGCGTTTGTTTCTCCATAAAACTCACTCCCATTTATGATTATTCAGAATCTTTCATGTTTGCTGCTCATCAATTTATCGGCGATGGTAGAGCCACCCCAATACTTGATGCCCATTGACTAAGAGCGGGCATAATCGAAGGATGAAGCGTTATCCCATGTTTCAGTTGGTGTTGTCGTTTCTTGAGCCCTTCTTGGCCAGGCATACGGACGGGATTTTTGGGGTCAATCGGCGTTGACTTCAAACAGGCTTCTTTGATCCAGCTGGATTGTCTTGTAAATTGAGTAATGCCTCCGAATAGAGCTGGATTTAAGACCTGTAGGAAAACTTCCCCAGTCCATTTGCTAACGTTGTCTGCCCGGCCGTGCCCTGACAGGCCTTGAGTTAGCGCCTCAACCATCAATCCTAGAGCGAAGCCCTTGTGCCCGTATTCCAAACCGCCTATTGGTAATAACGCTCCTTTTTTATCTGATGTGATAACGCTAGGGTCATTGGTGGGCCTGCCCTTGTAGTCGATAAGCCAAGGACCGTTCAGTTTCTTTTGAGTTTGTGTCGTTCGGCCGACCATGCCGTTGGTGGTGATGGACGTAGAAACATCGATCAATATGGGTTCATCATCGGTTGGCCATCCGACAGCAATTGGATTGGGAGTGAGTGCTCCAGTGATCCCACCAAAAGGTGCAACCGATTTATTTTCAGGGGCGGAAGACATAATAATTGCCACCATGTTGTTTTCGGTAGCTTTTAAAAGATAGGCTGCCAAACAGGCAATATGGTGTCCACCCGCGATTGTAACCGTGCAAGTGCCGTAGGTTTCTGCTCGATTAACTGCAAGATCCATTGCTTTGGAAGTGAGCCAAGTTCCTGGGAGTCGTTTTCCATCCCAAGCAATCGCAGCAGGAAGGTCGTTGATCACATCAGGCTCTCCTGTAACTGCCATAGCCCCTGATTTTATATCCGATAAGTAAGGGGCGAGAAGTTGCAACCCATGCGTGTCGTGACCAAGTAGATCCCCTTCAAGCAGCACGTCAGCAATTACTGTGGACTTAGCTCTATCCATTCCCGAACCGTTTAGAAGTGAAGTTGCAAGTTTTTTTAGCCCTTCATAGGCATAACAGTTTTGCATTAACGTGTTCGGGCTGCTAATTGTTGCCGCATTACATCATGATGATCTGTCTGACGGTGTGACCCGATTGCAGCCGGTCAAATCCTTCATTGATATCCTCCAGTTTTAAATGATCACTCATCAATTGATCAACTGGTAGCATGCCACTTTTGTATAAGTTGATGTAACGAGGTACATCTCTCGAAGGTACGCACGAACCCACATAGCTGCCTTTTACGGTGCGTTCTTCTGCGGTTAGATTGACGTGCTGAAGTTCCCAGCGGGCTTCAGGGTGAGGAAGTCCTGCGGTAACAGTAGTCCCGCCTCGCCTGGTGATGCGGTATGCTAATTCCATAGCCTGTACCGAACCAGCCATCTCAAAGCCAAAATTTACGCCGCCATTGGTTAATTCCTTAACTTTTTCAATCGCGTCATCGTCTTTTGCGTTGACTGTAGCGGTAGCGCCCAATCTTCTCGCTATTTCCAGTTTGTCGTCATGAACATCCAAAGCAATGATTTGTTCAGCGCCAGCAACTTTTGCACCGAGTAGTGCGTTGAGACCCACGCCTCCGAGACCAACCACGGCAACCGAGGAGCCCGGAAATACGCCGGCCGTATTTAGTGCTGCACCAACTCCGGTGAGAACCGCACATCCGAATAAAGCTGCTTCATCAAATGGCAAACTTTTATCGATCTTCACAAGGGACCCTCGATTAACCACGCAGAACTCAGCGAACGCAGACACGCCAACATGATGGTAGACCGGTTGACCGTTTTGACTTAGACGTATTCCTCCACCAAGCAGTGTTCCGTCGCCGTTGGACTTTTGTCCTGGTTCGCATCTGCCAGGATGGCCCTCTTTGCACGAGATGCATTCACCGCAACTCGGCGCGAAGATCAATGCGACGTGATCGCCGACTTCGATGTCCGTAACTCCTGGCCCACATTCAACCACGATGCCCGCTGCTTCATGACCTAAAATCATGGGCATGGGTCTTGGTCTGTTGCCGTTTACACTAGATAGGTCGGAGTGACAGAGGCTTGCGGCCTTGATCTGTATGAGTAGCTCTCGCTCTTGGGGGGCTGCTATTTCTACTTCTTCGATCCTCATGGGTTTTGATTCCGCATAAGGTTGGTCGGCGCCCATTTGGCGGATGACCGCTGCTTTCATTTTCATAGATTGTGTCCTTAAAGTTCTAAAGCCGTTAGTAAGTTGTTCGCCCACCAGAGGCATCAAATACCGCGGCGGTGCTAAAAGAGCAATCCTCAGTGCAAAGCCACGCAATTAATGATGCGAGTTCCTCTGCTGTGCCCAAGCGACCCATGGGTATTTTCGATTTCATGTAGTCGATATGGCTCTGTGAGACTTGTTCGAGAATCGGTGTATCGACCGTTGTAGGCGTGACGGCATTAACCAATACGCCAGTCGTTGCTAATTCTTTACCGAGTGATCTTGTCAGCGCAATGACGCCTGCTTTCGCAGCAGAATAAGCTGATGCAGTCGGGTTTCCCTCTTTGCCGGCAACTGAGGAGAGATTTACGATTCGACCATATGAGTTATGCAACATGTGCGGTACGACTGCACGACACGCTAAAAACACGCCAATCAGGTTGACATCTATGACTTGTTTCCATATTTCTGTCGGATAATCTTTTAACGGCTCATTGACTCCATTGATGCCAGCTGAATTTACGAGAATATCAATTTTAGAATGACTTTTAAGTGTAAGTTCCAGAGCTTGATAAACAGCTTCTTCGCTTGCCATGTCCACTTGAATACACTGTGATTCTTTTTCGAATTTCTTAAATTTATCAGTTTGTACATCCCAAATGACCACATTTGCACCCGAGCTGATCATTCTGCGCACTGTTGCCTCGCCAATACCTGAAGCCCCTCCCGTAACAATTGCTGTCCTATTGTTCAGATCTAGCTGATTCATGATGATAACCTTAGTTTGAGTTAGTTAAAGAATAGTGCATTTTTTCTTTTTATTTCTTATATTTTGGTTCGCCTACGAGAATTATCTTAGGTGATTATAATGGCTGAAAATGTAGGTCTTTGCATAAATTCGAATTGAAAGGGCTATCGGTTCACTAGCCTAAGGTATCGTTCATCGAGATTAACGACGGGGAATAAAGATGACAAAAAAGGTCAAAGCCGCAATCATTGGCTCTGGAAATATTGGCACAGATTTAATGATGAAAATCATGAGGCAGGGACAATTTCTCGAAATGGGTGCCCTAGTCGGTATTGATGCGCAATCTGATGGTTTGGAACGGGCAAAGAAGAATGGCGTTTTTACCACCTCTGAAGGGGTCGTCGGACTGACTAAAGATCCTGTAATGTCAGATATTGAGGTCGTTTTTGATGCGACTTCGGCGGGTGCGCATATAGAAAATGATCGCGTGATTCGTTCAATTAAGCCTGACGTGAAGATGGTTGATTTAACGCCCGCAGCAATTGGTCCTTATTGCGTACCCGTTGTAAATCTAGAGCAACACCTAGATGCGCCTAATGTGAATATGGTGACGTGCGGTGGGCAAGCCACTATACCCATAGTGGCAGCAGTGTCGGGTGTAGCTGAAGTGCACTATGCTGAAATTATTGCATCTATCTCTAGTCGCTCGGCTGGGCCCGGTACTCGAGCCAATATTGATGAGTTTACGGAAACCACTTCGAAGGGTATTGAGGTTATTGGAGGGGCCAAGAAGGGTAAGGCAATAATTATTCTGAATCCGGCGGAGCCCCCGATGTTAATGAGAGACACGGTGTATGTTTTGTCCGCAGAGGCTGATTCAACAAAAATAGAACGAGCGATTGAGGATATGGTTGCCAAAGTCCAAGCTTACGTTCCCGGCTATCGTTTGAAGCAGCGAGTCCAGTTCGAGGAGTTTGGTCCTGATAGTCCTTGCCGAATTTCTGGTGTTGGTGAATTGAGTGGTATCAAAACAACCGTTTTTCTCCAAGTAGAGGGTGCTGCTCATTATCTGCCTTCTTACGCGGGAAATTTGGACATCATGACGTCTGCGGCGCTTGCCACAGGTGAGAAGCTTGCCGAGCGAGCGCTCGAAAAGATGTCCACGGTTGCAGTCTGAGGAATGGAGTTGAAAAATGAATAAAAAAATATATATTTCAGATGTGACTCTGCGCGATGGATCACACGCGATTCGCCATCAATACGGGATTGACCATGTTAAAAGTATCGCGAGGGCCTTAGATGAGGCGAACGTTGATTCAATAGAAGTCGCACATGGCGACGGATTACAAGGATCATCATTTAACTACGGGTTTGGGCGGCATACAGATGTAGAGTGGATTGCAGCGGTTGCGGAAGAATTGTCTATCGCTAAAGTCGCGACATTACTGATACCGGGGATAGGAACAATTCACGACTTAAAGGCAGCTTATGATGCTGGAGCGAGAGTTGTCCGTGTGGCAACTCATTGCACAGAGGCTGATATTTCAAAGCAGCATCTTGAATATGCAAGAGAGATCGGCATGGAGCCTGTTGGATTTTTGATGATGAGTCACATGAACAGCCCCTCTGGTCTCGCGAAACAAGCAAAATTGATGGAAAGTTACGGTGCAGTTTGTGTGTACGTGGTTGATTCAGGGGGAGCACTAAATATGAACGACGTCCGTGATCGCTTCAAGGCGATTAAAGACACTCTAAAACCTGAGACACAAACGGGGATGCATGCGCACCATAACCTCAGTCTTGGAGTGGCTAATTCGATCGTGGCGGTGGAGGAGGGCTGCGATCGTATCGATGCGAGTTTGGCTGGTATGGGCGCTGGAGCGGGTAATGCACCGTTAGAAGTTTTCGTTGCCGCAGCGGATCGTCTTGGATGGAATCACGGTTGCGATTTATATAAGTTGATTGACGCCGCAGAAGATATTGTTCGGCCCTTACAAGACCGGCCTGTGCGGGTTGATCGCGAAACACTCGCTTTGGGATACGCTGGTGTGTATTCAAGCTTTTTATTGCATGCCGAGAAAGCTGCTAGTCAGTATGGATTAAAGACCATTGATATATTAGTCGAGCTTGGTCGTAGAAGGATGGTTGGTGGTCAAGAGGATATGATCGTAGATGTAGCACTTGACTTGTTAAACGAACAAAAAAAAGTAGTTGAGTCTTAGCTCTCAGACTCAATTTGCCGTCCGACTAGTTCAGCGATGGCTAAACTAGCGGTTAAGCCCGGAGACTCTATCCCGAACAGATTAATCAGGCCTTTCATCTGATGGTCTTCATAAGATTGAATTAAAAAATCAGCAGCTGGTTCATTAGGACCGGATATTTTTGGCCTAATTCCCGTGTAGCCGGGCTGTAACTGATTTCTTCTCACTGATGGCCAATATCGACGAATGGCGTCATAAAAAAGTTGCTTCCTAGACTCGTCAAAAGAATAGTCAATTCCTTCTATCCAATCTAGATCTGGCCCAAATCTTGCGGCCCCTCCCATATCAACTGTGACGTGAACACCGAGTGACGCTTTACGTGCAACTGGGTAAACGAGATGGGTAAAAGGGTTACGGCCCGATAATGAGTAGTAGTGAGCCTTCGCATAATAAGGTTGGGGAATAGATGTTTCATCCAATTCTGCGATGGTTCTCGCTACATCACATGCATATAAACCCGCCGCATTAATGACAACGCTAGCTTTTATTTCGTGGGCATTGAGACCTGTTGTTTTGACAATGAATTTGTCTCCTTGAGGCTTTATGGATGCAATGGAGGTTTGATACACCACGAGTCCCCCCGCGTTCTCCGTATCTCCCAGAAGGCTCAGCATATAACTATGTGAGTCGATAATGCCAGTGGATGGAGAGAAGACCGCACCTACACTACTAACTTCTGGTTCCAGTTCTGCCACCTCGCTTTGGCTTAGCCAAATGAGGTCGTCAACGCCGTTATCACTTGCTTTGTCGATATATTGTTTTACGGTTTCGATCTCAAAATCTTCTGTTGCGACAATCAATTTTCCAGTGCGTTTATGCGGAATGCTGCGAAGATTGCAGTATTCATAAAGTAGTTGTTTTCCTTCAACACACAGTTGGGCCTTAAGCGAGTCTTTAGGATAGTAAATTCCAGCGTGAATTACTTCTGAATTTCGTGAGCTGGTATGAAGCCCAAAAGCGTCTTCTTTCTCGATAATGAGGACATCCCGCCCCTCGAGTGCTAACGCGCGGGCAATGGATAGACCCACTACTCCTGCACCAATAATTACACATTCGATTTGATCCACTTCGACTATAAATCCTTAATTTCTTATTTTGATAGCATCTGGGATAATATGTTTACACTCTATTCTAACGTCGTAATCCAGTGAGTTTTCAAGAAGGTCTGAAAAGATTATTAGCAAGTAACTTTTGCGAAGAGCTAAAAGAATGTCTTCGCAGTCTAGACCCATCTGATTGGCCCAGTTGTGACGCACTCAATAATTTATTATGTGAGCGAACCGAGACTATCGTAAACACGAATGGTATTGATATCCAATTTGTGCCCCAGTATGAACGACCGAAAAGTTTCGAAACAGGTTTTGAGCAACGTGCTTTTTTATCGGGAGAGGTCCAGGTTCGACCCGAGAATTGGCATGACCTATTGAATGCGTTGATTTGGTTGCTATTTCCAAAATCCAAAGCAGTACTTAACGCGCGACATTACAACGTTTTGGAGACTGATCAGTCTCTAGGTCGTTCTCCCGAGGGTGATGCGCTCACACTGTTTGATGAGGAGGGCGTGATTGTATTGTCTCGTAACGTCGAATTAACTCGTTTACTGACAGATTTTCGCTGGGTAGAGCTTTTTCACAAACGTAGGTATGAGGTTTTGTCGGACATGTCATTCTATGTTTTTGGGCACGCTCTTTTAGAGAAGACGATAAACCCTTATGTTGGAATGACAGGCAAGGCCTTGATCATCAATCAGCCTTATGATGCATTCGACTCCAGTTCGAGTGGGTCTAAGATCGATGTGGATAACGTGCTGTTGGGTCTGGTGTCGGATCAAAGGTTGTTTAAGTCTGGCCGTGAGTTTTCGCCGTTACCGATGCTCGGACTGCCTGGTTGCTGGGATGAAAATGAGAAATTAGATTTTTATCTGAATGAATCATACTTTCGCCCTAAGAAGTTGGGATAAAAGTTCGTTGCATAAAAGCTCTCAAGGCCACTAATTATTGAGCTCTCGGATTGACAGGGTTCGAGCGTAAAAATACACTTCTGGTATCAAAAATTTAGAACTTGTCTAAAGTTTGATAGTCTATGAACATGTTATGACTTTAATTCACATCTGCCAATGCAGCTGTGAGGCAACATTTAACTGTAATTGAATAACGAAAAGGGAGATTTCCAATGGCGGATTTAAAAGGTTCAAAGACCGAGCAAAGTCTAAAGGATGCGTTTGCAGGTGAATCGCAAGCAAACAGACGATATTTGTACTTTGCAAACAAAGCAGACGTTGAAGGCCAAAATGATGTGGCAGCAGTCTTCCGTTCAACTGCTGAGGGCGAGACCGGGCACGCGCATGGTCATTTAGAGTACCTCGAGCAGGTGGGTGACCCGGCTACTGGATTACCAATTGGAGGTACACGGGATAATCTAACTGCTTCAGTTGCTGGTGAGACTCACGAATACACAGATATGTATCCAGGAATGGCCAAGACTGCCCGTGATGAAGGTTTCGACGAAATCGCTGACTGGTTTGAAACTCTGGCGAAAGCTGAGCGGTCTCATGCCAACCGGTTTCAAAAAGCTTTGGATGCTTTAGAGGATTAAATCTGAATCCATCGTTTTTTGGTAGGTATAAGCGTGAGTGCAAAGTGATTTCACTCACGCTTTTTTGTGGATTTTAAAGTTTATGGTGGAAGTTTTATGAAAGAAGGAAGCCTTGAGGCGCCCACTCGGCATGCCCTAAATTGGGAAGATGAGGACTTCTATAAAGAAGAGCCGTTGAATGCAGAGCTCGAGAGGGTTTTTGATATATGTCATGGATGCCGACGGTGCGTTAATTTATGCACCACATTCCCCACGTTATTCGATTTAATCGATGAGAGCGCCACTATGGAGGTCGATGGTGTGGCGAAGGAAGATTATTCAAAAGTAGTTGATAAGTGCTACTTATGTGACATGTGTTACATGAGTAAATGTCCGTATGTGCCGCCCCACGAATGGAATGTTGATTTTCCGCATTTGATGCTTAGGGCCAAAGCGCAAAAATTCAAGAAGGGTGACGCTAAGTTTCGGGATAAATTGCTGTCAAGTACTGATGCGCTGGGTAAGTTATCTTCGATACCGGTGGTTGTTCAGACAATAAATGTGGTGAACTCAAATAAACTAACTCGAAACGTGATGGAGAAGACCCTCGGGATACACAAGGACCGAAAGTTACCTAAATATGCAGGAAAGACTTTTCGATCTCGACTGCCTGAATCTGAGGAATTGACGCCTCAAGATGGTCAGAGAACGTTAGGTAAGGTTGCTGTTTTTGTTACGTGTTACGTTAACTATAACGAGCCGAATATCGGCGATGATTTATTTAAGGTGCTCGAACACAACAAGGTTCCAACGGTCGCGGTGCAAAAAGAGGCCTGTTGTGGCATGCCTAAATTAGAATTGGGCGACCTGGATGCCGTTAAGAGTTTAAAAGAGAAAAATATTCCTCAAATGGCGAAGTACGCCCGCGATGGTTACGCCTTAATGACCTCCGTTCCCTCATGCACGTTGATGTTTAAGCAAGAACTCCCGCTGCTATTCCCGAACGATGAAGAAGTGCTGTTGGTAGCAGCGGCGATGGTCGACCCATTTGAGTACATGGTGTTGCGTGATCGTGACGGTTTACTCAACACCGACTTTAAAGAATCGTTGGGTCAGGTCTCGTACCACGTGCCTTGTCATTTGCGTGTACAGAACATTGGTCTTAAAACCAAGGAAATGCTGGAACGAGTGCCTGATACTGTGGTCAATACCGTAGAGCGATGTTCTGGGCACGATGGCACATGGGGTGTCAAGAAGGAGTACTTTGAGGATTCGATGAAAATCGGCCGACCTGTATTCCGTCAGATGGGTGAAAAGACACCGCAGTACATCAGTTCAGACTGTGCTATTGCTGCTACACACATAGTGCAAGGGATGGAAGCAAAGCAGGATGTGAGTGAGGTGAAAAAACGTCATCCGATCACATTATTGAGGATCGCATACGGGTTATAAAAATCGGAGAGTAATAAAAATGTTGAGTAGAACAAGTTTGATGTCATTAGAGGAATATGCAAAACGTAGACCTTCCTTTCGCGCTGAGGTTATGGAACACAAAAAGGTGAGAAAGATCCATCTTGGAGAGCATGTAACCCTGTTATTTGAGGATGCGCTAACGGTTCAGTATCAGGTTCAAGAGATGTTGCGAATCGAGCGAATTTTCGAAGAAGAGGCAATTGACGAGGAACTTCATGCTTACTTACCTCTAGTCCCTGACGGAAGTAATTGGAAGGCTACGCTCTTAATCGAATATCCAGATGAGGCCGAGAGAAAGGTTGCGCTCTCAAAGCTGATCGACTTGGAGGATAGGGTGTACGTGCGTGTTCCTGGTTTTCAGAAGGTCTTTCCGCATGCTGATGAGGATTTAGATAGAGAAAACGGGGAAAAAACCTCATCTGTTCACTTTCTGCGCTTCGAATTGACTGCTGACATGAAGAAGTCGCTATTACATGGTTCAGCCCTGAGTATAGGTGTGGATCACCCGAATTACAGAGTAGAGATAGAAGAAGTCCCGGAAAAGCTTCGCGACTCACTCGCCGGTGATTTGAGCGTGCAATAGCAAGTATCAAATTCATGTAGTCTCGTACCAGTAATTTTGTTATAAACTAATTCATATCGTGGATTAGTTCTATGACGATTTATGATTGGTAATATTGAGAAGAAGCTCAAGGAGTTGGAGTTACCCATTGAAATTGTGCTCTGGGATGGATCCCGCATTGGCGCGGTCAGCAATCCTGAGGTGAAACTCTCACTCAAGTCGCAGATGGCGGCGCTCGCCCTGAGTAGGCCGACACTTGGAAAACTAGCGCGAGCATACGTACGTGGCACAATTGATATTGAGGGAGACGCTCGCCAAACACTGGCGCTAGGTGAAAAACTAGTCGCGGATACCTCTACAACCTATAAAAAACGTTTAGATTTCTTGAAGCGTTGGCGACACACGAAACCTGCTGATCGTCAATCAATCCAGAGTCACTATGATGTCGGAAACGAGTTTTATGGATTATGGTTAGATCAACAGCGTGTATATTCTTGCGGTTACTTTAAAAAAGAAAACGACACTTTAGATATGGCCCAGGAGCAAAAGCTCGACCATATCTGTAAAAAACTCGCGTTAAAGCCAGGTGAAAAAATGCTGGATATAGGCTGTGGGTGGGGCGCCCTAATCACTTGGGCGGCGAAGCATTATGGCGTTGAGGCATTGGGTATTACTTTATCCAAGGAGCAACATGAATACGCAACGGAAAAAATTAAGCGGTTGGGACTTGAGGGCACATGCCGAGTAGAGCTTCTAGACTATCGTGATTTATCCTTTGAGGGTTATTTCGACAAGGTGTCGAGTGTCGGCATGTTTGAGCATGTCGGCAAAGGTAACCTTCCAGTTTATTTTAAAAAAATTTATACGTTGTTAAAGCCTGGTGGTTTAGTCATGAATCACGGAATTACTACAAATTCAACCGAAGACCATGCATTGGGTAGCGATATAGGCAGCTTTGTGGATGAATATGTTTTTCCAGGCGGCGAGCTCGTTCACGTCTCTACTGTCCTGAGAGAGGTAGCTCAATCTGGTATCGAAGTTTGGGACGCTGAGAGTTTAAGGCCGCACTACGCAAAAACGCTCTGGCATTGGGTTGATCGGCTAGAAAAAAACGAGAGCGAGGCGAAATCGATCATTGGAGAGGAGCGTTACAGAATATGGAGAATATACATGGCAGGTTCAGCTCACGCCTTTGAGCGTGGTTGGATTTCTATTTTCCAAATATTAGGCACAAAGCCCCTAGCTTCGGGTAAAGTCTCGTATCCATTGACTAGACAGCACATTTATCTTTAAAAATCGAAATGCCCCTACTCTCAGCACGGTTTAAATCGACTGTAGTTAGTTTTATTGGTTTCATCTGGTTGTTCTCCTTGCCAATCGCCAGCAATATAAGTGAAGTGCTTGCGCAAGCGAACGATCCGCGTAACGATCCGCGT